>NZ_NAHZ01000023.1:0-46125 GCF_002196785.1 Desulfosporosinus sp. FKA
CTCTCCAAAAAAGTTATTTCAACTTCTCTTGAAGAAGATGATATCTTGCTCATGATTCCATGATTCTTTTGAAACTCTTCCGAGTTTCTCTCATTGGCTGTCCTTGTTGTTTAGTTTTCAAAGACCATCTTGTCAGCCATCTTGGCCGGAATTACATATTATCATTTTCAACCTGAGTTGTCAATGGCTAATTTTCAACTCCTTAGATCCAAGTTACCGAATTCTCTCAGCTGTTTTGGCTGGATTTGAATCATAACACCTTTAACTTACGTTGTCAACTGTTAATTGTGATCTTTGTCTTTCCGTGATAAGCCCTGATGGCTGATTTGTTCGATTCGATATTATATTTTCGATATTATATTATGGAAACGTTTCAAAAAATTCACTGCTATCCCATCTTCTTTACTTTTCTAGTCATTTCACAAGGGAAAGTTTAATTAATAATACAAAAAGTTATTTTATTTGATTTTAAAGCTTAATCAAAATAATAATACGACATAACGTTCCGACAACATTTTTTCGAAATTAGGAATATAATTTTAATCGTTGGCAAAATTTGCAAAATGGGAAGTGGTTTATTTTGTACTACGACTTCTTATCAAATGTACTCAATGTCTTGTTTCTCTGCGCTGCCGTCATATGGATCAACCTATCTTTGAACAAAAAATACTCTCCTTACTTCTTAGGCGTAATGTTTGGACTCATTACTATCCTTACAATGGATGGTAAAATCACTGTTGTTCCAGGTCGCTTCTATGATTTCCGACACATTACTATGACCATGGCAGGTTTTGTAGGCGGACCCGTGACAGCAGCAATAGCCGCCAGCATAAGCTCGCTTTATCGTTACAGTGTTGGGGGAAGCGGTTCAATGGGCGGCATAACAAGTATCGTTGTTTTTGCATTTTTGGGGACTTTTCTGAAACAATATATTAAAAGCACCCAAACTGGAAACAGATTAGTGTTTTGGTATATCTTGGGCATGATTATGGCATGTATCTTCTTATTTATTGTAGGATTCGTTCCCCCCTGGAAAGGAGACACTGCAAAAGTTCTTAGAATAGTCACAGCTCCATACTTAATCATAACTCCATTAGCCACAACAATAATTTTTAACTTTTATTTCTGGACTTACGATTTTTTGGGTAAAGCCTCCATCCTCCATACAATCTTAACGAATAGTCCTCTAAACTTAATAGTCTTTAATAACCATGGGCCACTTTTGCTTAGTAAAAATATAACGGAAAAATGCTCTTTAAAGTCCTTCACTGAAACTCCGACTCTTCTATTAAACCGTAATAAATCAGTGTCGGATACTACAAAACAACTTCATCAAGAAATTTCAACAGAGAATAATCGGCATATTATTGCCGATTTGGCAAGATTTCAAATGCCTAGCAGTGAAGAAGCATATGTTGCCATCATTAAAGATATTACTGATCAGAAAAAGGAAGAAAAGAAACTTAGAGGGGCAACAGATCGATTTCGAAAAGCGTTTCAGTTGAGTCCTAACATGATGGCTATTCTAAGAAAATCCGATTATCAATATATCGATGTCAACGATCATTTCCTAGAAGAAAGAGGCTTCTCTCGCGAGGACGTAATTGGTAAGACCCCCATTGAAATTGGGGTTCCTAAACATGAATTCAAACTCATTACCAAAATTATCAACAATCAAGGATCAGTACATAACATTGAAAGTACACTCATTACGAAATTTGGTTCAATTGGAACGGCCATCCTTTCCGCTGAAACAATTACTATGGATGACCAAGAATGTATTTTGATAGCGTATAATGACGTGACAGAAATGAAACGAATGCAACAAGAACAAGTGGAGCAACTTACTAAATACCTTTCATTAGAGGCCGAACTATCCCGGAGTAACCAGCTTATTGCAGATATTATCAATCATATGCCTGATGGATTTTACGTACTTGACCATCAATGGCGTTTTACCTTCGTCAATAATAAAGCTGAGGAGTTATTACGCAAATCAAGAGATAAACTTTTAGGTAATGTTCTCTGGAAAGAAATCCCACAGTCACAAGGAACGCTGCTTCACTTGAATTATCAAAAAGCCATGGCCCATTGTGAACCTATTACCTTTGAATATCATAGCTTTTTAGAGAAAGGCATCTGGTATCAAGTAAAAGTATATCCTTCCGAAAACGGATTATCGGTTTATTATCAAGATATAACCGAGCAGAAATTAACCTGTGAAAATTTAACAAAATCGCAGCAAGAGATAGTCTCAGTCCTTGAAAGTATGACTGATTGTTTTCTTGCCGTAGATAGAAGCACTCAATTGACATATATCAATCGTGCAGGTGAAATCGCTTTCGGAAGATCTCGTGATGAATTGTTAGGTAAAAAAATGACGGAAGAATGCACCATTATGAGCACTGCCCTATTACACTCTCAAGACGTCCTCACCGAAAACAAATCTATAACCTTTGAAGTTTTCTCTGAGGCGTTAGGCAACAAATGGTTTGAAGTTAGTACTTACCCTACAGAGACTGGTCTAAGCTCTTATTTCCGAGACATTACAGACCGAAAGGTAGCTCAAGATGAAATGGCTAGACTAGACCGTCTAAACCTTGTAGGGCAAATGGCTGCTGGAATCGGGCACGAAATACGAAATCCAATGACAACCGTACGCGGTTACCTGCAACTGATGGAGGTAAAACCCGATTATGCTGCCCAAAAATCCACCTTCGAATTGATGATTTCAGAACTCGATCGAGCAAACGAAATTATTACAGAATTTTTATCCCTCGCGCAAACAAAGCAAACTGAGCTGAAACTTCAAAGTCTCAACGACATTCTTACACATCTTTACCCGCTTTTAGAAGCTGACGCGTTTACTCAAAACAAGAGAATTCAGTATATTCCGGGGAAAATCCCAAATCTAGAATTGAATAAAAAGGAAATTACCCAACTAATTTTAAATATAGCTCGAAACGGGCTTGAAGCTATGGAAGAAGACGGTGGCCTAACTCTTAAAACTTATTTGCATAATAACCAAGTAGTTCTTGCCATTAAGGATGAGGGTTGCGGGATCCCTCCCGAGAATATGAATAAACTCGGAATTCCATTCTACACAACGAAAGATAATGGAACGGGATTAGGGTTAGCTACCAGTTACAAGATTGTAGAATCGCATAACGCCAAAATTAAGGTTGATTCCAATTCCAGCGGAACTACCTTTTACATAATTTTCTCGATCCCAAGCTTAGGGAAAGTGCAGGAAGGTAAGATCGCCTAATTCATTTATTTTTATCACATTCTTAGGACAAGTTTCATACTATGTATTAGAAACAGCCCAATCCAACATCTCCTTTCTCATCTTATCTTGGCTCAATAGCCAAAAATCAAAATCGAGAGGAGATAATATTTATGGCAGGTTTTGGATTCCCTCCTTTTGGCGTACCCCCTTTTGGTGCCCCCCCATTTAATGCTATTCTGTTTGACACTCTGCCGATAGGCGCCCGTATAGTAATTGGTACTGATTCAAGCACTTGGGTTGGAAATTACGGAGGAGTTATTGACGGTGTGGCATTTGTAACTAACGCTCGGTTATTCTCAAATATCGGAAACCAAATTGATGGAATTCAATCAGTCGTGAGAATCCCTGTCCGACAAATAACCTATGTTAGTTATTAAAATCAACGGCCCCGGTAAACCGGGGCTCATTTTACTTAAGAATTAAGTTCTAAAATTAATGCTCATAACTCTTCTTCAGTGTGATCATTAATTTGAAATTGATACTTTTCAAGTGCAGAAGAGCATTCATTAAATCAAGACAATATTAATTGCCTTAACTTAAAGCTTGAAAATAGCCACGGCTTTATCCAGGTCTTCTCCCAAGATTACTAAGGTTCTGGCTGCAGCGGCAATTTGCTCTGTTGCAGCACTCAATTCCTCAGTGCTAGCGGACACTTCCTCTGCTCCAGCTGCATTTTCTTGAGCAACAGACACGATGGATTCAATACTCTCTGAAATATCGCTGACATGGCCGCCAATCTGTTCTGAGGAATTCTTAACATTTTCCATTTGTTCGCCCATGGACCTTACGATCTCGGAGATGCTTTCAAAGGAATGATTCGTATAGTCTACAGCTTGTTCTTGAGCTTCAACTACGGTTTTTGCCTTATTCATTTGCTCCGATGCTTCTTGAGCGCGACTTTGAATGTTACCAACAATTTCGGCGATTTCTTCAGTTGCTTGTCGAGATCCTTCTGCTAATTTCCTTACCTCATCGGCTACCACAGCAAATCCACGTCCATGTTCCCCAGCACGTGCTGCTTCGATGGCCGCATTGAGAGCAAGCAAATTCGTCTGTTCAGCAATGTTGGAGATGGTACTTAAAATGGCTCCGACCTCTTGAGATTGTTGGGCTAGATGGTCAATAGCCAAAGCCACTTGACGGCTTACTTCCAAATTTTCCTTCATTTTTATTGTTTGGTTTGAAACTGCTCGCATTCCCTCTTCTATGGACGCCTTTGCTAAACTTGCATCGTCAACCGTTTTATTGATCATATCATTTACATGATCAACTGCGCGAACGATTTGATTGACCATTTCAACAATTTGCTGTGAGCTTTCTGCTTGATGACTTGCTCCCCCCGCCATTTCTTCTATCGCACGAGCAACCTGTTCAACGGAGGACGAAGACTCATCAGTCGACGTGCTTAATTCCTGAGCTGAAGCCACTAATTGGCTGGAACTTTGATGCACTTCTGAGACGGTATTTCGCAAATTTTCCGTCATAGTTTTTAACGATCGTCCAAGAACACCTAATTCTCCCATAAAACCGTCACTGATCGTTACATCTAATCGACCTGTCGCTAAAATATCGGTTTGTTCTGCTAATGCTACGATTGGTTTGGAAATCCTTTTACTAATAAACCAAGCTAAAATTGCAACAAGTAACGCTATCCCTAAACCTGCTCCCAAACTCATGTACAAAAGCTTCGTGGCAAAGCTATAGAATTCATTGATCGGAGCAGTAAGAACCAGATGCCAATCGGTATTGGGAATCGTCGTATAAACTACCTCTTTGTCAATATTTTCAAAGACATATTCTCCAGATCCTTGTTGATTTTTTAACATTTGGGAGCCGATCTGATTAAGGCTTGCAGAATTTGATTTTATAACATTGAGTTTAAGAACTTGTGAATTTTCCGGATGGGCAATGACGAGTCCTGTACTGTCAAACAAATACGAATATCCTGCATTTCCGTATTTTGCCTTATTTACAATCGCTTGGATAGCTTCACCTTTAAGACTCATAACAAGTACGGAAGATCCATTGTTACCGTGTAATGGTATAGCAATAGGAACAATATCATTTTGCGTACTCTTGGATACGACCATCGAGGAAATAGTAGGCTCCCCTTTGAGGGCAGATTGAAAATAAGCACGATCGCTAATCGTTAATGTTTTTCCTGAAGAATTAACGGCTTGTCCGCTCTCATCCGCCCAAAGAAGATCCTCAGCATAAGGAGTAGCTTCGGATGCACGTTCAAGATAAACCATGATCTGTGCTTTATCACCTGTGGCGAACACGGGATTTTTGCCGATCGTATTAAGAACGTCCATTTTTTCTTTTAACCAATCGTTTAAAGAACCTGCAGTTAAGGTGACGGTTTGATTCATATTATGAATGGCATCCTGTGTCATATTATTTTTACTTGTATAATAATTGAAGACACTTATACCAAAAAGGGGTATTAAGGAAAGAACAAGAAACCACAGGATTAAGGTTCCAGCAATTGATTTAAAAAAATTCGTCTTGATCATTTTTCTCATCCTCTCAACCAATTAATAATCATAGACTCCTAGGGTTAATTCAGCTCTTATTAAGAACTATTCTTTTGTTATTATCTATATAATAGATATTTGATTTCGACATATTCCCAAAAATTCCTTTAATATAAATTATATAATCGGTTTTTTTTTGCACTCAAAGCATTAGAGATGCTTTGAGCTTAATTTATCGGATCGATAAGGTGTTCATTATGGCTGCAACAATGAAAATCAGTGAACTAGGACGTGGCTCAAACACGTATAGTTTACTGATTCATCAATTTTCGGGCTTTAAACACTATAGAGAGCTATATCTTAGTCAAATAAATTAATCTGTTTATGCTCGGAAATCCTAAATATCGCTTTTTCCAGTTTTTCATCGTTATGAATATTACTATCGTCCCGAATTATTTCTTCGAACTTCAAATACTCATTGCTGCCGATGGCACTGGCTCTAACTTTGAGCATGTAGATCAGGTTAATACAATTCAGGATGGAGTTTTGTTTCAGATCAGAAAGACAGATCAGCTGGGTGCGGTGTTTTTTGGCGATTTCAAAAAGCGGATTGAGCAAGTGTTCCGAAGAAATAGGGCCAAAGGGATTATCCATCACTAAAACGCTGGAATCTTTATCTTCCTCTGCTCCAGCGGCCTCTTTTTGACTTGTCATAATCATCATACGTTCGTAACACCACCTGAATGGACTGACTGTGGATAGGGCATTGACCTTTTGTTGTAAAATACAGTTTCTCACCACCTATAGAGGATGGGAGTCTTCTCGCCGCATGGGATAAAAAACTAGGACTTACCCCACTCCTAGAATGCAGATAAGTCCTTTGTTTTTATCCAGTCAGAAAGGGATTTATGTTTAGGAAAAGCCCATTTCTCCTGAAGAAGAATGTATGTTGTGTTTTACCAGTTAATAATCCTCGACAAGAAGCCTCTTTCACTAATTAGTTTTTACTTCGTCTAGAAAATTCCCTCGGTGGATCGTTACAATATAGAAATTTTATATGGCAGCTTTCCGTAACGAACATGTATTCCTTATATAAGTATAACCATTATTTTGTATACTATACATTTTTCTCGCCTCATGAGGTTAATATAAATGGTTGGGATACTTGTCCGGGAAATAAATTATCTTGTAAAATCAGATATTCTGTGGTAATATTATTTTTTTAAAGGAGGTGTGTTATTTGAGTAAGAAACAGATTAATATGATTCAAGAAATTCTTGCTTCAGTTGGGCTTGAATCTTTAAAAGCTTCTGAGCCAAAAAGTGTCCGCAAAAAAATCTCCTAAAAGGTGCGTGATGAAAAATGATGCTAATTTCATATAGCCAAACCTTAAGTGAGTGAAAACGAGTTCCTGATTAAAAATTAGGAGCTCGTTTTTTATTTATAGGGCGTGTCAGAGGGACGGTCCTTTTGACACACTTTTGACACAAAGGGCAGGATGGGCGGCCGATTCCCTAAGAGATCTTTTCATCTCTTCTGCTACGAATTTTTAGAAAATTTAATAAATACCGGTATGTGTCATATTTTGGGGTCATCGCTTAGGCTTATAAGCTTTTCTCTCCATTTAACTAGAAGTTTAGACAGTTCCATGAAATGGGCCTCAAGAACATCAGTTAACTAACTTCGAAACTTATAGGACAAACTGTTTTTACGACTTAGCTTTCTTGTCATCCCGAAACCAAGAATAATAACCAAGGGGTACAAAATCGCCCAACCGACAAATGGGAATACAGCCGCTGTTGAAAGAAAAGAAAGCCAGCTAATACGAACTCCCCAAAAACTTTCTTTTAACAACCGGATTCCAGCTGCACAGCCGCCAAGATATGTAAGAATGAAGGTTGCATTTGGTATTTGTATAAGAGTTGTTAGGGATATTTTCCCACTCGCATATACATAAAGAACAGCGGCAAAGCATAGAGCAAGAAAAGCAATTCCACCGATTGGTGTGCCAAATCGTTTAGAAAAAACACTCATCCAGCGTGGAGCCTCTCCCTCCCGGGCCAAGGCATAGGCAAGGCGGGAAGCCGCACCCGTATAGGCGATAATAGTCGCAGTACAGATGAACACACCTGTTAATCCAGCTGCCAGAGCCCCCCAGTGCCCAAAAAGCTTACTTATAACCAAAACGAGGGAAGCATCTGATCCTGCTGTATTGTAATTATGTGTCCCAACTGTAGCAAACGCTGTAAGAAAATACAGTAATCCAACAATGACTGCCGCAATAGTTACTCCTTTGACGGCTGCACGTTGAGGATCTACGAATTCTTCGGATAAATGAGAGACCGCCTCCCAGCCGATATAACACCAGAACAAAATAGAAGCAGCCTTGCCAACACTCCACCAACCATGGGGCATGAACGGCTTAAAATTTACATACTCAATATTAGGAACGGCCCCGAAAATAACTACCAATAAAACAACAACAATTGCCAGGACAACTGCAATTTGCACTTGACCTGCTACTTTCATGCCGACAACGTTAATTAATAACCCGACCGCAAGCATTACTGCTGCCAAAGCAACTCGCATGCTATTATCCCAGCCCATAGCTGCTGACATATAACCAGCACCTGTCAAGGCAGCCACTGGAGCTCCAATAGGTACAGACATAAGAAAAAACCAGCCCACAAGCGAGCCAGCTTCCTGCCCAAATGCCTTCGTTACAAAATAGGAAACCCCTCCGGCATTCGGAAACTTAGACGAAAGCAACCCCATAGACAAGGCGAGTGGTAAGATAAGCAAAGTCATAAGCCCCCATGCCAGCAAGGAAGCCGGGCCGGCAATCTCCGCTGCCAACCCAGGAACAATTAGAACTCCCGAACCTAGTACGGCTCCGATATATAGAGCTATTGCCTGCGGCAATCCGATAGTACCCTTAAGTCTTCTTTCATTACTCATAATTCTATCTCCCGCTTCACTTGAATTTTCTCTAATAGTACCAGATAATGATGTTATCAGGAAAACGGAAGATTTCGATGATATGCATCGTGATAACCGATGATAAAAGGGAGATCTGAAATTGGAACTACGAAATTTGTTTACATTTCTTAGCGTCGTCGAAGCTGGTAGTTTTACCCGCGCCGCAAATATGTTGGGATACGCCCAGTCCAGCGTAACTGCTCAAATTCAAGCGCTCGAAGCAGAGCTTGAAACGCCTTTATTTGACAGGTTAGGCAAAACAATTGTCCTTACCGATGCTGGACAGCGACTAATACCTTACGCCCAAGAAATTACTAAAATGCATGCCTTGGCCAAAGAAGCGGTCCGGTCGGACAGTGCTCTTGCCGGTACACTGACAATTGGTGCCCCAGAATCGCTGGCAGCCTTTCGCTTGCCTGGTATTATCCGTGAGTATAAGAGCCGTTATCCAGGCGTTAAAATAACGTTAAAGCCCGGTGTATGTTGGGAATTACGTGACCTTATCCGTTCGGGAGAACTTGATCTTGCTTTCCTGCTTCAACCGGAGACTGAAGACCGCGAGCTCCAGATTGAAACCCTCGTTCACGAAAAAATGGCTCTCATTGCACCACCAGACCATCCGCTTGTCCATTGTGAGCATGTCGAGCCTGTCAATTTAAAGGACGAAACGATACTGCAAACTGAGCAGGGATGTACCTACCGTACATTGTTCGAGCACCATCTTAACAGACACGGAATCTTTCCCAATCCAGACCTTGAATTCTGGAGTATCGAAGCCATTAAAAACTGTGTTATGTCAGGATTAGGCCTATCACTTCTTCCGCTGATCACCGTGCAAAATGAAGTGCGTGAAGGTAAACTCGTTCAACTTGCCTGGGATGACAGAGAAGAACGTCTAGCCACTCAGATTGCATTTCACAAAAAGAAGTGGCGATCACCGGCATTGCATGAATTCCTGCTTCTTGTTGGCCAGCACGCTGAAAAATGGCGACATGTGTAACGAGGACGGTCCTTTTGACACACTTTGACACAAATATTAAATCGTTAATCTGAACTCACTGACTATTTTGATTCCATCCCAGTTTGCATTAATTAACCCCGCCAAGTTGCCGCCGTAATTCTTCTTCTATTACTTTATTCAACACTGGATCTTGCATCGCAATCTCCTCCAAGGTCTTTAAAAAATCAAGAGTCTCTAGATGACGCTGATTTCTTGAACCATCTTACTTTGCTTTTCAGATACTTCTCGATAGATCTCTAACACGGCTTTATTCATAACTGCTCCAAAATAGCCCGTGATCATTGAACCGAGCACGATCCCGTTAAAACCCGCCCGTGTTAAAAAGCACATACATATCCCTACGAGAGAAAATAGAAAGCCAAAAGAAAAACCCATCCTAAAGCTTAATCCTAAATTATTAAATAAGAAACTTATTCCTAGTTTGAAATTGTCTTTTAGGCTTACATTATCGACAACGATTGAGTACTGAACGTAAACGAAAACGACAGTGACCAAACTAAAATAAGCGAGTTCTTTTTTTATCAAGGCCAAGAGAATGGGAATAACCTTCAGGAGAGCAAGGATAAAGAACTTAAACCATAAGCGATTGCCCTCAATGAAAAAGTCTTTGCAAGTTACCCTCTTGCGACCGGCTTGGCTAATAACGGCTAAATAACCACTATCCAAAAAGCTTGTGACAAGAACAACCGATAGAAGAAGCAACATGTTTGCTAGGTTGATTTGAGTGATAACTCCTCGAAAAGTACCTGTATTATACTGAAAGATCAAGGAAGGAAAATCTTCCAGGATATACCTGAGACTAGGCGGGGCTGATATAAACCCCAACTTCAGGCTGAATTGTTTAATAACCGGCATGTATTCCCAATGAAAAATTCTTTCATAAAGATAAAGTTCTCCAATATCTAAAATGACGGGCAGCAAAATAATCCAGATGACCTTGTGAATAGCATTAAACTGTTCCCCTAGTTTCTCAGTAATAGCCATTACTCTGCTCCTTTAAACAGCCTAATTTGTGATATAATTAATTATACCAGATTTTGGAGGGAGTATGAGTCAGCGTATGAAGAAATACTTGATGGCCTTATTTACACTGATCGTCTTATTGGCTACTGTAATTACGCAAATTTCCGCATATAAGGCACTTCCCAAGCCCAGCTTTCGGGAACCTTTTCTGGAATTCACTTCCGCAAAATTCGGCCAAATCAAAAACATTGTTTGGCTTGATAATTATGTTTCAGCGGATAACGCACTCTTAGTATTAGCAACAAAACTAAAGGATAACATCAGCTATTCTTATTTATCCTATTTAAATGCAGCTACGGGTGAGAGTACACTCTTAGCAGAATTCCCCACTCACCGCTCCCTCGGAAACGTTATTTTGTTCACCAACTCTTTCTCGGGCTATGGCATCATTACAGCATCTAGAAACGGCATTGTTAAAACAACTCTTACCAGAGATGATAACCGTAATTTGCATGCCGATCAGGGGTTCATACCTATAAAAGATTTTGACGAAGCCACTAGTATGGGTTTCAAAGGTAATCTTTATTACTCTAAAGCAAATGATAATTTATTGTATGTGAAAAATTTTGAGCAAGAGACCCCCCCTTTTTTCACAACAACTGATCAACCAAACCTTGATATGACTTTCCTACGGAAACCCTATCAGATCGTCAATGCTGACACCTTGGATCGTTCCCTTACCTATACCTCACTAACTCCAAAGGGACTTGACCTTTACTCCATGGATTTTGACGGCATGCCCTTAACCTTCAATAATCAACCTCTTATTCGCAATGTTGTTGAGGCACAAGGGATCGAGAATGACTATGGTTTTATAGGCATGAATCTTAACCCTTCTAAGTCCTCTGATAACCAAACTTTAAAGATTTTTATGGTTAGACGAAATAATTCCGTTGACCATCATCCACTTGAAATGGATACGATCCCTTTAAACACCGATCCTTTAGGCGCTCTGCCTGCTATATCCTCAACGACCTTCAATAAGGATTATACATTAGTCTATACCAGTTACGATAAAGGCCATAAAGGGAAGCTTATAAAATGCAATTATCAACAGAAACCCAAAGTTATCCTCGAAGATAAGAATCTCTTTGGTCCGGTCCGCATTACCAGAAAAAGCATCTCTGATCCCGCAGTTCCTTCAGCAAAGGGTGAAAACAGAAAAAAATATATACTTTACTTCACCTCAGAGAGAAATTTAGTGCATGTGAAGATCTGTGACGAACAAGGGAAGCTTGTTAAGGATCTTACGGATTCCTTCGAGTAACTCCCCATTCGTCCCATCACCAGACATTTGTTCAGAACTCTGAAAAATAACGCGGTGTTTTTGACCTCTTTACGCAATCCCAAAATATTCAGCCGCGACCTGGGCGGCACATCCCCTTCCGCAGGCAACACAACCGTGATCACCATTATCCGTTACAGCGGCGGCCTTCAGTGGTTCAGGATAAAGAGATGCCTTAATCTGTCTGTCCATATTCAAAGCCACACGGGCCTTCGCCATTTCCAAATCCCTGGCCCAGGCCTGTTTATTGCCTTTAGCGATATCAGCAATATGAGCCGCCATTCTGGTCGTGATTACACCGGTTCTGACATCTTCCTCAGTCGGCAGCCCCAGGTGTTCGGCAGGAGTCAGATAACATAGGAAATCAGCACCGCAGGCTCCGATGAGTGCTCCCCCGATCGCCCCGCTGATATGATCATAACCGGGAGTCACATCGGTCGCCAAAGTGCCCAAAATATAATAGGGAGCGTTATTACACAGCCTTTTCTGCACGCGCATCGTTGCGTCGACATGGTTAAGCGGAACATGGCCCGGTCCTTCCACCATAACCTGAACACCGGCTTCCTGGGCCCGCCGGGTAAGTTCCCCTTGAATAATCATGCCCTGAAGCTGCGCACCGTCCAGCGAATCAGCAAGACAGCCGGGACGGATGGCATCGCCAAGGCTTAAGGTAACGTCATAGGCCTTCAAAATTTCCAGCACCCGGTCGAATTTTTCGTACAGAGGATTCTCTTTCTGATTATGCAGCATCCAGCCAGTGAGGAAAGCGCCGCCCCGGCTGACCACATCGGTTACCCGTCCGGTCGTCCTCATTCTTTTGATGACATCCATATTCAGAGCACAATGAATTGCCATAAAATCCAGACCATCTGCCGCTTGTCTTTCAATGACCTCAAAAATATCTTCCTCTCTCATGTTAACTACACTGCCGTATTTTTCAATCGCTTCGATGCCTGCCTGGTAAATCATTGTGCTGCCCACAGCGACATGAGCCAGAGACAAAGACTGTTTCCTCATGCCATCAATATCTTTTCCCGTACTCAAGTCCATAAAACTGTCACAGCCGGCCTCTTCGGCAATCGCCAGCTTGCGGGCTTCCATTTCCATGTCATCCAAAGAGCTGGAGGTACCAATCAGGGCATTGACCTTAATACGTAAACCTTCTCCAATCCCGCAATATTTAAATTCCTTCCGATTTTTATTTCTGGGAATGACGATTCTCCCCTCTGCAACTCCCAGTCGGATAAACTCCACATCAAGATTCTCATCAGCTGCAACAACTTCCATTTCCTCAGTAATGATTCCTGCGCGTGCTTTTAAAACCTGAGTCATCATATTCACCTTTCCCTTCTTAACAGCTCTGGCTAGCTGTGTTCAAATACTTCGCAACGATTTCCATAGCACAATACTTTCCGCACATGGCACAAGCCGTAGACTTCTCTCGATTGCGAGTGTTTCTGATTTCTTCGGCTCTCTGGGGATCAAGGGCCAGTTCCATCTGCCTCTTCCAGTCCAGTTTCTTTCGGGCCATAGACATTTCCAAATCCCATTGATTGGCTCCTTTCAACCCTTTGCCTAAGTCACCGGCATGAGCTGCAATCCGGGCAGCGATGACTCCCTCCCGCACCTGAGCAACACTGGGCACGCCAATATGTTCAGCTGGAGTAACATAACAAAGAAATTCCGCCCCGGCCCAGGCACTAAGAGCTCCCCCGATAGCCGCATTAATATGGTCATAACCGGCAGCAATATCCGTCAGCAACGGTCCAAACACAAAATACGGTGCTCCCTTGCAAAGGCTCTTTTGTAACGTAACCGTCGCCTTCACATGATCAAGAGGCATATGCCCAGGTCCTTTAATCATGATTTGGACCCCTGCTTCCCTGGCCCTCCTGACCAGTTCTCCTAAAATAACCAATTCATGAACCTGGGCTCCATCCAAAGAATCAGCCAGACAACCAGGTCGCATCCCATCAGCCAGACTGAGAGTTGCGTTATATTTCCTGGCAATTTCCAATACCCGATCATATTGTTCATAAAGAGGATTTTCACATTGATTGGCAATCATCCAGCCGATTAAGTGAGTACCTCCGTAACTTACCAAGGGATCAAGGCGGCCTTCTTTCTTGGCCCGTTCCACAACCTCCATAGTCGTTGCACAGTGCAAAGCCAGGAAATCAACACCATCGGCTGCATGCCTCTCAATGACCTCAAACATTTCCTCGACATCCATTTTTACAGTCGAACCGTACTTTTTCCCAGCTTCAGCTATTGCCTGATAAACAGGCAGTGTTCCAACCGGCACGAAAGCAGAATTTAAGGTTTCTTTACGCATTGTATCAATATCGCCGCTGACACTCAGATCCATGAGAGCATTCGTACCTGCTGCCAAGGCTGTTTTGACCTTTTCAATTTCTTCGCTTATGGTGGCTTCGCTGCCGTAAAGACCGATACTGGCACTGACCTTAGTCCGCAGTCCCTTCCCAATGCCTACAGGAACAAGAGTCTTGTGGTTGATATTACCAGGGATGACAATAGTTCCTTCAGCAACTCCCTGCCTGATAAATTCCGGTGCAACGTTTTCGCAAGCCGCCACCTGCTCCATTTCAGGTGTTATTATTCCTTCACGCGCTTTTGTTAACAAACTCATCATTATCTTCCTCATCCTCCCGATAATATATAATGATTTTCTTTGAATCCCTTTGCCGATCTAACCAGTTTCCTGTTTAAAAACCGGCACGTGATATACCCCATCAAAACACGCCGTGCAAAGCTCTTCAGACCGCTGCAGGACTCGAAGCATTCCTGGCAGACTAAGGTAATAAAGGCTGTCCGCTCCAATCTGAAGCCTAACTTCTTCAACAGTCCGCTGCGCAGCAACAAGCTCATCAACGGACGGAATATCGATACCGTAATAACAAGGAAAGCGTAAGGGCGGAGACGCTGCCAGAAAATGCACTTCTTTAGCGCCTGCTTCTCTGAACATTTGGACAATTTGGCGGCTGGTGGTTCCCCGAACAAGGGAATCGTCCACAATAACTACCCTTTGCCCTCGAATCACATCGCCAAGAACATTAAATTTCAGCTTAACAGCCCGTTCTCGTTCCGTTTGTTCAGGTTTAATAAACGTCCTCCCCATGTACCTGTTTCTAATCAAACCTTCTCGGAAAGGCAGGCCAAGCTGCTCGGAGTATCCCATAGCCATTGCCGTACCAGACTCGGGAATGGCTATGACTTCGTCCCCAGCCATCGGATGC
Source organism: Desulfosporosinus sp. FKA (assembly GCF_002196785.1). Taxonomy (NCBI): domain Bacteria; kingdom Bacillati; phylum Bacillota; class Clostridia; order Eubacteriales; family Desulfitobacteriaceae; genus Desulfosporosinus; species Desulfosporosinus sp. FKA. The sequence goes on from NZ_NAHZ01000023.1 coordinate 15,332, forward strand.
TCTCTGGCCAACTCTCTGCCAAGATCTCTGCGGACTGAATTCACAGTTCTGCCATCCAGTACACTGTCCGAACGTGCTAAATAAATGTATTCAAACACGCAAAAGCATGGGCGTCGTCTCGAACAGTTTTGGATAAACTCAATCCCCGCTTCGTTGATTATCACACCCTCACCGGGATTAATCTCCCGAATCACTTCGCCGTTTGCAGCCTCAATAGCGCACGTTTCCGAAGCTATCATATAACCGACTTCGGAATTTTTCATTTTACCCAAGCATAAGGGGCGCATCCCATGGGGGTCTCGCAAGCCGATTAGACTGTTTTCTGTCAGCATGACCAGTGAGTAGGAACCTGATATGTCATTCAGATAGCGTTCCAAGAGTTTCTTAAGCGGGAGACTCCTGTAATGTTCTATAAAACTCAAAAAAACTGCACTGTCTAACTTGAGTGATTTAGTTGCTCCCGCTGGTGCCAACCTCTTGTTTAATTGACTTGCATTGGTTATGTTGCCATTATGAGCTACTGCGATACTGCCCCGTTCATCCTTATAAACCAAAGGTTGAGCGTTTGCTTCCGAACTATCACAGCTGGTTGAATATCTCACATGTCCAATGGCGGCATTTCCCTTTAAGTTTTCAATAAGATCTTTATTAAAAACTTCTGTAACCAAGCCCATTTTCTTATGTAATCTAAGTTCCTTCCCATCGGAAATGGCTATCCCTGCGCTTTCCTCTCCTCGATGCTGCAGTGCAATAAGTCCATAATAAGTTTTCAGAGCAACACTCTTACCTGGAGCGTAAATACCGAAAACACCACACTCGTCACGGGGTTTGTCATGAAGTTCCCACGGAAACATTCTTTTCGCCTCCCTCGAAATCAGTAACCTTTTAAAAATTAGCAGCCGTTTAAAACAAAAAATCCGCAACTCACTAAGAGCGCGGATTTTTCCATCATCCTCACCTAAATCGACTTAAACACGAAGCCGACAGATAGAATTTACAGGCAGGTCTCCTGACTCTGGTTCATAGCTTCCTTGCCCCCTTCCTCCCTACGGAGTGGTTGCGGCAATAGCTCCCCATTACAGTGGCGGGTCCGTCCGGGACTTGCACCCGGTTCCCTATTCTCCCTCATTGGGCACCTGTAAAAATATGTTTATTTACAGTTGATATTACTTAAGAAAACAGAATCTGTCAAGTGTAAATTGTTTCACTTGGAGAAGGTGTGAGTAAAACTGCATTGGCATTCTGAAGCTATCGTTTAATAATGCTGCCATACGTTTCTCTAAGTTCTTGTAAATACTTCATTTTTTCCAATGGGTTCTCCTTCAGTTGTGCTATTTTTAAAATCAGTAAATCAAGCAGCGCTAAAGGTGACATCATGGAATGATACTCGTTTGGTTCTCCGCGATAACTGTAAAGAATTATGTCGGCGAGTTCCAGATAGTCTGAGGTCATTAAGTCTGTAAATAAAATAGTGTGGTAACCTGCTATTTTGCTGTGCTTTAAGAGAATTTTTACCTCAGATAAAAGTCGGGAATAGCTGAACATTATAACGAGGTCATTTGCGGAAAAATTAACAAGTGATTCATAAAGAGCAGAGCCGCCCTTGAGAAGAAGAAATTCAATACCAAAGCGATTAAGACGATAAATTAATATTTCAGCCAAGCCACTCGACCCATCTGGAGCAAATATATATATTTTGGGTGCTGAAATTATGCATTCAGCCGCTTCTTTTAAAGTTTCAGGCATCACTTCTCCTAAAGTCTTTTCAATATGATAATAATACCGTGACATAAAATCATGAATGTTAAAATCCTTCTCATTCCATTGTCGGAGTGTAACAGATATTTTGGACGCAGGTGTTGAACATATATTATCGCGCAAATATCTCTTAAATTCCTTTATATCCTTAAATCCAATCTTTTTCCAAAAGCGGGAAACGGTCGATGCACTGATGCCTGATTTCACGATCAATTCTTCAGTGGTGATATATTGGAGCTCGTTTTTATTGCGCAATAAACAATCCATAATACGGTGATCAGAGCTAGAGAAATGTTTTTTATTTTCTTGAAATATATTGTCCAACATTGTATTTTCCTCCTGCGTAGTTTAGAGATTATTAATAGATAGAGAGAGAGAGACTCAAACGCGTTTTGAGGTTTCGCAGCACTCTTTTAGAATTATATACTTAAAGCAGTCAAAACTGAAATTAATATTTCAAATTCGCTATTATGAAATGTTTTACTTAGTATTTACAATCCCGTAATTCTACCATAATACTTCTATGCTAAAATCGAGTCAGTTTTAGAATAGAAAGGAAAATAATTCAATGCCAGAACTATATTTTTCATCCACACTTATGTGGCCTGCTTCTTTGGAAGATCTTTTTCGAACAGCTTATGAAAACGGTTTTGCTGGAGTTGAATTTTGGGCTCAGCAGTTTGCTGTCAAGGGATATTCTGTAAAAGATTTTGTAAAGATGCTTAGTATTTATCCGCTCAAGACTATGGTACATAGCTTTAGTTGGGATCTGAATTTGGCATCCCTAAATGATGAGATAAGAGAAGCCTCAATTAGAGAGACGCTAAAGGGAATTGATTTAACAGCAACATTAGGAGGATTTGAAATTACTGTGCATCCCGGAAAAAGAACCCTAGATACAGAGCCTGAAGTTTATTACGAACGCCTACGGAATTCTCTAGTTGAAATCTCAAGGTATGCAAAAGAACGTCATGTCAATGTTTCCCTGGAAATCATGGAAAAAGCCAAGAAAGAATTTGTTGTTTCCATCGAAGCTTTAAAACAACTGACAGGAAATTTATTTAATGAATTTTTCTATACTCTGGATATTGCCCATTGCGATCAGGAAGAAATAATATTTACATCCTTAGCAAGTTTGGACAGAATATCCAAACTACATGTAAGTAATCGAAAAGGTAAAATACTCCATACTCCGTTAAGAAAGGGGGACTACAAATTAGATAAACTATTGCCGAGGTTGAGTAACTATAAGCTGCCCTTGGTTATTGAAGGATTTGATGACGATAATGAGTTCTGGATATTAAAAGATAACATTAAATTTCTTAAAGAAAACGGAGTATTATAACCCTGAATTTGTTATTTATCTATTTATTAAAGCATTGAAAGGATGATTATTGTGATAAAACTAAAAAAACTATTAGTGGGTCTGATGGTTACCGGTATGATTTCTGTTCTGGCTGCCGGCTGCGGGCAGAGCCAAACCTCCGGGACTACTACTACAAGTGCTAAGACGAATAAGTCAGGAAGTATAACCCTTTATACGTCACAGCCTGAAACAGATGCCCAAAAATTGATCCAAGGATTCAATAAAGAATATCCTGATATTAAAGTCAACGTTTTTCGCTCAGGAACAGAGCAAGTCGTCAGTAAATTATTGGCTGAAAAAAAGGCCGGCGCTGTCCAAGCTGATGTGTTACTTGTTGCGGACAGCGTTACCTTCGAATCCTTAAAGGAACAAGGAATGCTTATGTCATATGCTTCCCCGGAATTAAAGGGAATTCCAAAAGAATACATCGATAAAGACAACATGTATACCGGTACAAAGGTAATTACAACAGGAATTATCTATAATACTAACATGGTAAAACAGCCCCTTAACAGTTATCAGGATCTCTTAAACAGTAATCTTAAAAACAATATTATGATGCCAAGTCCCCTATATTCTGGCGCAGCCGCCTATAACATCGGAGTTATTGCTCGTACAAATGGACTTGGCTGGGGATATTTAAAAGACTTAAAAACTAATGGGCTGGTTGTTGGCCAGGGAAATGGAACCGTCCAAAAAGCGGTTGTTAATGGAGAAAAGGCCTGTGGTCTTATCGTCGACTATATGGCTGTCCGTTCCAAGGCTCAAGGGGCTCCTGTAGATTTTGTCTATCCCGCGGAAGGGTCACTGTCTGTAACAGAACCGATTGGTATATTAAAAACGACTAAAAATGCGGACCTGGCTAAGGCTTTTGTGAATTTTGTACTTTCCCAAAAAGGCCAGGAACTTGCGGCAAATATCGGATATACCCCCGTTAAATCCGGAGTGCAGGCACCTAATGGCCTAAAATCCATTGATCAAATCAAAGATCTTTCCTACGATGTTTCTGTATTGTACAAGCAAAGGGATGCTGACAAAGCCAAGTTTAGTAAGTTGATGCAATAGGAATCGCGCAAATGATTATAAAACATAAAAAAGGACGAATAACCAAAGAACAAATTCTTAACTATATCCTCTACGCTGTCGTGGCTTTTGTTTTCATAGCGCCTGTGTTTCGCCTTTTAATCATGAGCTTTACCGTACAACAGGGTTATAGTATAAAAAACTATACCCTGTTATTTCAAGATAAAAGAACGATCCTGGCAGTTAAAAATACGTTTGTTATTGTCCTTGCCTCAACCCTTATCTCCGGATTGTTTGGTTCTTTCTTTTCATTTTTAATTGCCTATACCAATATTAAACGCAAGAGGTTTTTAGAACTTCTTATACTTATGCCTTTTATTATTCCATCATATATTATTACGTTATCGTGGACAGGAATCCTAAGAACCAACGGCCCTATCAATCACTTGCTTGCCGCCGCCGGTATAGCCCAGCTGCAGCTCTACTCCATGCAGGGAATCATTTTTATTCTGGGAATCTGCAACATTCCTATCGTCTATTTAAGCGTCGTACACATGCTGCGCAGAATACCCAGAGATTTGGAATGGGCTTCGCGAGCTTCGGGGTATACCCTATGGCAGACAATGTTAAGAATAAACCTGGTTCAGGCCATTCCGGCTATTTTAGCCGGCAGTGTTTTAGCCTTTTTATCAGCCATTGATAATTTTTCTGTGCCGGCATTTTTAGGTATCTCAGCTAATATCCCAGTGTTAAGTACGTATATTTACGAAAAAGTTATTAGCTTTGGTCCTAGCGCTTTTCCTAATGCGGCAGCTTTATCTGTTATTTTGTCAGGTATAGCTGTTTCAGGAATAATGGTTGAATATATCTTCACCAAAAAAAGTTCTCACTTGGATAGTATTAAAGAAGATTTCTCTGTGAGAATTGAATTAACCGACAGCGTCAGGAAAACAGTAGAATGGATTACGATAATAGGATTGATGATTTTTAACATTATTCCGATAGTGTATATGCTCTGTAGTTCTTTTCTAAGATATTACGGCTTACCTTTCGCTCTTAAGAATTTAACGTTAGAAAACTTCCATCTTATATTCAGCAACAGCGGCGTTGTTTCTGCACTTGAAAACAGTGTACTGTTGGCTTCGGTTACCAGTATTGTCTGTATTATTATCGGGACGATAATCGCCTATCTAAAGGTCAGAAAAAACAATAAGGCTGTTAAGATCCTTGAAAACAGTGCCTCTTTAACTTACGCAATTCCAGGCATTGTCTTGGCGCTTTCTATGATTTTTCATTGGGTAGAACCTATGCCTGGATTTCGCCCGCAAATCTATGGTACGATAAGCATTCTAATCATTGCCTATATAACCCGGTATTTGATTTTGCAGATTAAAGGAAGTACAACGGCAATGTTAGCTGTCGAACCCTCTTTAGAATATGCAGCCATGGCCTCGGGAACGAAACTGCGCATGTGGTTGAAAATTATGATTCCCCTCTTAATCAAACCGGTTTTAGCAAGTTCTTTTTTAATTTTTGTTTCTTCCATGACGGAATTAACCCTCTCTTCTATGCTTGCAGCTGCCGGGACGAAGACCATAGGGTTAACGATTTTTGATTTTCAGCAATCTGGAGATTATAACTTAGCTATCGCCCTATCTTCACTTATTGTCATATTAATTCTCGCCGGATATTTACTGTCAATAACCTTAATGACAGAAAAAAACAACCTACAGGAGAGGATAAATGAATCTTATTTTAGAAAATGTAACTCAAAAATTCAACAATACTCTGGCTTTGAATCAAATTAATCTTGAGATTAAAGACGAATTTGTCGCAGTTCTCGGACCATCAGGCTGCGGTAAAACAACCTTGTTAAACACTATTGCCGGATTTCTCAAACCAACTGCCGGGATAATCCGCTTGGGCGATAAAATCTACTCGGATGACCAGAGGATGGTTGCGGTGGAAAAAAGAGATATAGGCATGGTTTTTCAATCGTTTGCCCTCTGGCCGCATATGACTGTCAGACAAAATGTAGAATATCCCATGAACAGTTCAAAACAAAAAAAATTAAGCAAACAGGAAAAACAACAAGCTGTTGACAATGTCCTAATGGCAACAGGTCTGACCAATTTACAGAACCGCCTGCCGGGCGAATTGTCCGGTGGGCAAAAACAAAGAGTTGCTTTGGCGCGTGCTATTGTTGCAAAACCCTCGATCCTGCTGATGGATGAACCTTTGAGTGCCTTGGATGCAGAACTAAGAGTGGAAATGCGCAAAGAAATTCAGGAAATTCATAGGCTGACCGGGGCTAAGGTTATTTATGTAACTCATGACCAAGGGGAAGCACTTGCTATGGCTGATCGCATCATTATTATGAAAGGTGGACAAATCGAGCAGATTGGAACACCTGAAGCAATCTATAAATACCCTAAAACTCAATTCGCGGCAACTTTCGTAAGTAAATGCAATCTGATAAGCGGAACTTGGACCGATCAGCAATTCCATGTCGCTGGAAAAAACATTGTCTACGAAGGCAAAAATATTGCCGAAACATTTAAGCAGTCGGGCATTTATCCGGTCAGACCGGAGGAATTCAGGATTTCCCGTGATGAGAACGGATTATCAGGGATTATTACCAATAAACAATATAATGGCAGAGAAATTCACTATTCGGTTCGCTCTGAAAAAAGCAATTTCACGGTTTATGCAAAAGCAACAGAAGAATTCCACATAGACGAAACAATCAATCTAATTAAAATTAATCAATGAAGAATTATCAAGGAGATAATAATGGATATTTTATTTGACCTGCATACCCATACAACTGCAAGTGGTCATGCTTTCAGTACCCTGAAAGAAAATATTGAAGAGGCTAAGAAAAAAGGGCTTCTAGCTATAGGAACATCGGATCACGGCATGGCTATGCCAGGAAGCGCAGACCCTGTATATTTCACACAATTAAAAATTTTAAATGACAGCATTATGGGTGTGAAAATATTACGAGGAATAGAATCCAATATAATAGACTATCATGGACATTTAGATGTTAAGGATAGTCTATTAGCCAAAATGGATTATATAATAGCGAGTCTGCATACTCCTTGTATTACGCCTGGATCTGTTGAACAAAATACCAAGGCAATCATAGGCGCAATGAAAAATCCTCTGGTCAAGATTATCGGACATCCTGATGATGACAGATATCCATTGGATTACGAAAAAGTTGTTGCTGCAGCAAAAGAGTTTCAAGTTGTCTTAGAATTAAACAATTCCTCTTTTCAGCCTACGTCCGGCAGAGTTAATGCTTTAAAAAATGCTGAAGTCATGCTGAACTTATGTAAAAGATACGAGGTCAGAGTAATTATGAGCAGCGATGCTCATATTTACTATAATGTTGGAACGATGACCGACTGCGAAAAAATAGTCCAAAGGCTGGACTTTCCTGAAGAATTGGTTCTAAATTATAGCTTAGAAAAGCTTAAATATGTGTTAGGGGTGTGTTAGGGGGACGGTCCTTTTGACACACTTTTGACACACTTTTGACACATAAACGGTCAACTCTTTTATGGTAATTCTAACCATTTACACAAAGTTTTTTACGTCCTCTCCTCAAGTTTTTACCTCCTCCGTTGATCTCAACTCACTGACCATTTTGATTCCATCCCAGTTTGCATTAATTAACCCCGCTCAGATGCGGGGTTATAATTTTTCGATTTCCTCAATTTTTACTCCAAAGACACCAAGTGCAGGACATTCACATAAATTTCTTGATCTCTTCCTCTGAAAGACCTGTGATTTCAGAAATCGATTTCACATCCATGCCCCTTTTAAGCAGTTTTTGGGTCACTTCTAGCATAAACTCTTTTCCGCCTTCTTTTCTGCCTTGCTTTCTAGCTTCTTCTTTTGCTTCTTTTTTTGCTTCCTCTCTACCCTCTTTTCTTCCTTGTTCAATCGCCTCCTTTAACCGCAATTCTGCATCTCGAACCGCAGCCTTTTCATCTAATATAAATTTAAGCCTAGATAAATATGCTGCGCGAATTTTGGGGTCATCACTTAATTTCTCCCATTCTTCTATTTCTGTTTTCAACACTGGGTCTTGCATAAAAATCTCCTCCAATGTCTAAAAAATCAAGGGTCTCTAGATGATGCTGAGTAGAACCGGAATGCATTAACCATCCGGGTTGTTTTGATTTCCTTTAAAGCATCTAAGGCACCCTGGTCAGGATATTTACTTATATTTCTTTGATCTCTTCTTCCGAAAGACCTGTGATTTCAGAAATCGATTTCACATCCATGCCCTTTTTAAGCAGTTTTCGAGTTACTTCCAGCAAATTCTCTGCTCTACCCTCCTCTCTGCCTTCTACTCTACCTTCCTCTCTGCCTTCTGCTCTGCCTTCCTCTCTGCCTTCCTCTCTACCTTCTACCCTACCTTCCTCTCTACCTTTAACTCTGCTTTCTTTAATCGCCTCTCTTAACCGCAATTCTGCATCTCGAACCGCAGCCTTTTCATCAAGTACAAACTTACGCCGAGCTAAATATTCTTCACGGATTTTGGGGTCATCGCTTGATTTTTCCCACTCTTCTATTGCCTTATTCAACACTGGGTCTTGCACAGCAATCTCCTCCAAAGTTTTAAATATTTCCTCGTCCTCAGAACCTTCTAACAAAAATAACCATCTCACTAATCCGTCTTCCCTTGGGCTTATAAGTTTTTCTCTCCATTTTACAAGAAGTTTAGGCAGTTCCATGAAATGGATCTCCAAAGCATCGGTAAGTTCAAATCCCTCATCCTTTTCGAAAAGGCGAAATACGCTATGAAAATTTCTAGTCTCTCTTACAAAGTTAAAATCCAAAATGTTGATCGTTATTGTTTTAGCTAACTCCTTATAACCCATCCCTTCCTGCATTTGGTGGGCATACATTTTGGCCCAGTAATATAGTGTCCTCCGTTCCATGTCATGTTTGTTTGCCAGCTGAATTTCGATATTAATTTGAATTCCTTCGTCGGTAACGGCACGGATATCCATCACAGATTTCTTGTCATCTTTATACTCTTTATTAATTTCAGGATTCAATAATGTAACCGATGTAATCTGGTTATCCCGCGGAAATTTCAGCGCAGCATTTAAAAAGGCTATAAGAATTGCTTCATTACCTTGCTTGCCAAAAATCAGCTTGAAAGCATAGTCAATTTTCAAATCAATTAATTGTCTCATAATTGATTATTCACCACTCTTATTAATTGCAAACATTATACCATTTATTGGGTTATCAGTCACTCACCTTACTAGTTTTGATTCAATCTTCTTTCAACCCCAAGCGCATCATAGACATCCTCTTCAAAAAGCGAGTCGAAAACCTTTTTACTTCGGATAATGCATATCGCGGGAGACTCCCGTCAATAGCCACTTTCTAAAGTCATATTCTTTGCCCTATATTTGGATGAAATGGAATAATCATTGATCTTTTTACATTATAATACTATTATGATTATGTATTAGTTTATCATTATGAATAAGGAGGGATATGAACGATTCAAGATTCAACATCCACTTCTAAACTCTGATTTTATGAAAGGAGGACAAATATTGGATAGTAAAAAAGGCATTATTTTTACAGGAGCAGTTATTGGAATACTGGCAGTTGTTCTGGTTCGTTTTGGTAATCCTGTAAACATGGGAATCTGCATTGCTTGCTTTATACGAGACACTACGGGAGCTTTGGGCTTACATCGCGCAGCAGTTGTTCAATATATACGTCCGGAAATTATCGGGATTGTTTTAGGAGCTTTTCTGATCTCACTTGGCAAAAAAGAATTTGCTGTCCGAGGCGGCTCATCACCCTTTATTCGCTTCATACTTGGTTTTGTCGTTATGATTGGTGCCTTGATGTTTTTAGGCTGTCCTCTCCGCATGGTCTTAAGACTGGGAGGCGGCGACCTCAATGCCTTGTTTGGTCTGGCCGGATTTGCAGCCGGAATTATTGTCGGCATTATTTTCTTGAAAAATGGCTTTAGTCTTAAACGAACCTACAAACTCTCCCCACTGGAAGGTTTCCTATTTCCCCTGCTTAATGTCGGACTTTTTATCCTTCTTTTAACAGCACCTGCCTTTATCTTCTTTAGTACCAAAGGTCCGGGTGCCGGTCATGCCCCAGTATGGATTGCTCTTGCTGCAGGAGTAATCGTCGGAGTCTTAGTACAAAGAACCAGGTTATGCATGGTAGGCGGTATTCGAGATGCTATCCTCTTTAAAGATACGTATTTGATTTTGGGATTTATCTCCATCCTTGTTTTTGCCAGCCTGGGAAATTTATACTTTGGCTTCTATAAGCTCAGTTTTGCCGCTCAGTCAGTAGCCCATACTGATGGGCTATGGAACTTTCTAGGCATGGCCCTGGCAGGCTGGGGTTCTGTGCTTCTGGGAGGATGCCCATTAAGGCAGCTTATTCTGGCTTCCGAAGGAAATATTGATTCCGTGATTACCGTTTTAGGGATGTCTGCCGGAGCGGCCTTTGCTCATAACTTTTCCCTTGCCGCCAGTGCTCAAGGCCCTTCCCCTAACGGAAAAATTGCGGTACTCATTGGTTTCGTTCTCTTACTTGTGATTGCTTCTTTCAACCTGGAAAGAGAGACCAAAGCAACTGTCCAAGGAGGTGTTAAGATTGGCGCAAGTTGATACAAGAGGAATGTCCTGTCCCCAACCGGTTCTTATGACCAAAAAGGCACTCGAAGTTAACTCAGCTGAAGTCACAGTCCTGGTCGATAGTAAAACAGCAAAATCAAATGTGGAACGATACTTGAACTTAACTGGTTACACAATTAATACTATTGAACTGGATACCAAAACCCATACTTTTGAAATATCGGCAAAGAAGCAATGAGCCTATGACTTACATTGTGCTCTTCTACACGAACTCTTCCGCCCTCAAATTTGCCAAATTGATACAGAGATTGAACCATCCAGGAGAATTGATTCCTTTACCCCGTAAGTTGACTTCCAGCTGCGGCTTGGGAGTAAAATTCGAATTCACCCCGAATCTTGCCGAGATCATTTCTGACGAAATCGAGAAAATTTATGCTGTTGCAGGGAACCAGTACCAACTGGTTTATCGTGCTCAGGAGTAAACTGAATAACAATAAGGGCTTCGGGCAATGACGAAGCCCTTACTAAAGGAAATGGTATCATGAACGGATTATACTTAGATAATGCAGCCACTTCTTTCCCTAAAGCTCCCGGGGTAGCTGATGCTGTAGCCGGATTTCTAGGCAATTGCGGCTGTAATATTAACCGGGGACTTTACACTGCATCATTTGAAGCTGCCAACATTGTCTGTGAAACACGGGAACTACTATGTAACCTGTTTAATTTTCCCAAACCAGAAAACGTAATTTTCACCAAAAATATTACGGAAAGTCTTAATGTTATCCTTAAAGGATTGTTGAAACCCGGAGATCACGTGCTTGTTTCTTCTCTGGAACATAACGCAGTCATGCGGCCTCTGGCTTCACTGGCCAAACAAGGCGTCGAAGTATCTGCAGTTCTCTGTAATCAAAGAGGGGAACTTTCCAGCGGCGACTTACGCCCGCAAATTAAGTCAACTACAAAAGCTGTTATTATGACTCATGCTTCCAATGTTAGTGGTACAATACTGCCTCTCGAAGAAGTCGGCCGAGTATGCCGGGAGTATGACTTGTTTTTCATTGTTGACAGTGCTCAAACAGCCGGTTTCTTAACTATAGATTTTGATAAACTAAGGGCCGATGCCCTAGCCTTTACAGGCCATAAAGGTCTCTTAGGCCCGCAAGGAATCGGTGGTTTTTACCTTAATGAAAAATTAGCCTCACTGGTTGAACCCCTAATCGAAGGGGGAACCGGAAGCGCATCCGATAGTGTTCACCAACCCCGCCATCTGCCTGATCGTTTTGAAGCAGGCACCTTAAACTTGCCGGGGATCTACGGGCTCCATGTTGCACTTAAATACATAGCGGCAGAAGGAATTTCCGCCATAAGAGAAAAAGAGCTGGCTCTTGTGCAGAGGTTTATGGAAAATGTTCAAACCCTGCCGGGCATTCAGCTCCTTGGCCCCGACCCAAATCAAGACCGAACCGGGATTGTTTCTCTTGATTTTTTAAACCACGATAATGCAGACATCAGTTATCGACTATTTAAGAACTTTGGGATTATGACCCGCTGCGGACTTCATTGTGCTCCGGCAGCCCACCGGACCCTTGGTACTTATCCCCAGGGGACCGTACGCTTTAGTTTCAGTCATTTTAACTCGATGAAGGATGTAGACTTTGCGATTCAAGCCTTAAGCAATCTAACTTCCCATGATGGAAATTATAACATTACGGCCCCACCACCAATCGCCCACCCCATAGAGAGGAAGGCAGCTAATGCAAAATCGCACGATGCCAAGCTTTAGAATGCTCTTTCATTTAATATCCTGTGTGCAAATTTCGAACTTCAAATAAATATATTTAAGCTTCCGATATTACTGATATTGATAATTTCCTGCCTCATTTTATCAATATTCCACTCTACCATCCCATCTGGTTAACCGGACGCCGTGAGCGACAAATGATGTTAACTCGCAACTACATCCCGTTGTTTCAGCCATACGACTGCAAATATGATACCAATGGCCAAATAGCCCAAACTGTTAAGGACAAACTGTTCCGTACTGCACTGCATTCCTCCGCCCGCTTTGTTGGCACGCATACCCAGGCATAACAGTGAATACGGAAACCATACACCATAGCCCTTGGCAAAGGCAGCGAGCCCCATAACCCCGCCGATTAAGGCGATTCCAACTGGTGCGGCAAAACTACGCAGCACAAGCGATAAGCACAACTGAAGAGCACAGATAACAATCCCGCCTCCAGTGCCGTACAAAAGCCATTCGGAAAGCTCCGGCGGAATCGGAGAAACAAGACCACAAAGCTTGCCGGAAATCACAAACAGCACTCCGACCCAAATCTGCGTCAAAAGTACCATAGCGGAAGCCATAATAAGCTTGGCAAAAAAGAAATACGAAACCGGAACGGGCGCCGTCATAACCGTGTTCCAGTTATGATTGGTATGCTCCAGGCGACACAGATAAGAACAATATACTCCGATAAGGGCAGGGAGAAAAAAATAGCAGCTAAAGAGGGTATGCTGAGTCCACAAGCTGTACCACTCATCCTCTAAAATACTGACATTTTGGAGGTAATTAAATGTACCCATAACAGCGGGTAAAATGGGAAGAATTAAAAAAGCAAGCCAGACGGGACTGTGATAAAGCTTCATTCTTTCTGCCCTAAGGGTCCTAAAAAACACAACTTACATCTCCTTTCGAATAAACAGCGCGCGTCCAATGATATAAATCACGCAAAACATGACGGTCAGAGTAAGAAAACCGCTCCAGTCGAAAGGCGTATAGTAAAAATTGCTGATACGCGTTTCTCTATCCCAGTTCAAGCCCACAAACATCAGCACACCATAATATCCCCAAAGGACCAGCCTGGAAAAACTCTGTGGAAAAAACATCAAAAAGAGTCCTGCAAAGCTTCCGATAATCCCTACTGTAAGAGAAATCATCTGATTCTTAAACAGAAATGACAAAACCTGCTGCAGCAGCAGAATAGTTAGATTTACAGATGCTGTACTGAGCAAATAATAAAATAATTTATCGACTGGCGGATTCCCCTCAAATCCGGCTGCATAACCTACAGCAACAATGACTGCAAGCTGTAAAAAGACTAAGACGAGCATATACAGAGCTCCGCATAAAAATTTAACAGCAAACAAACGTCGGGCGGGCATCACGGTATTCAGGAGCTTAAATGTCTGCCCCTTATGCTCAATATCGCAGAGCCGCGATGATACCACTGCTGCTATAACCGGCATCATGATGGAGTTTAGCAGCGGAAACCGGTATAGAATATTCATCCAACCCTGGGAAAGGTCGTGGACGTCCATCCTCCCCACGCTCCATAACAACCACAGTATCTGCACGGAAATCATTACCGCAACAATAGCCCATACCCTTCTGCGGCGGATTTTTTGAAATTCGATAGTTAGCGCCTGTATCATAAACTCACCGCCGTTCCGGTCAGCTCCAGGAAGATATCTTCAAGACTCTTGCGTCGTTCCTCTATGCGCACCACGCCAATATTTTTTTCATAAAGCCGGTAAATATGACCGGCAAGTTCGTCATCGGAAAACGTAGGCAGTAAAAGATAGTCCTTCTGTACCCGGCAGGAAACCCCCTGCCCGCTGAGTAGTTCTGCCGCTGTCTCGTTATGCAGAGTTCGGACAGCAATGCTGTCTCTGCTTCTTTCATGCAGCGTTGCTAAAGTATCCTGAAACACAAGCTGTCCGCCGCTGATGATTCCCACATTATTGGCTATTTGGTCAATCTCGCTTAACAGATGACTGGAAACCATCACCGTCATGCCATATTTTACCGGCAGTGAGCAAATCAGATCGCGCATCTCCTGGATACCTGCAGGATCAAGGCCGTTTGTCGGCTCGTCGAGAATTAAAAGCTTCGGATTACCCAACAACGCTCCGGCAAGACCAAGTCGCTGCTTCATGCCCATTGAGTACTGCGAGACCTTCTTCTCCTTCTGATTTTCCAGCCGGACGATTTGCAGCACCCTGTTAATATCTTTTTCCGGCACACCCTTAAGTGCACAGAGAATCCGCAGGTTTTCCGCACCGGTCAGATGCTCGTAGCAACTGGGAGATTCAATCAGGGACCCAACCTTCCTTAGGATCGAGAGTCTGTTTTTGCTGTTAACAGGCCTGCCGAACATGGCGATGGTTCCGGATGTAGGCCTTGCAAGGCCTAATAACATTTTCATTGTGGTTGACTTACCCGCACCGTTTGGCCCGAGAAAACCGTAGACAACACCTTCCGGCACCTGAAGATTCAGATCGTTCACTCGTAAAACCTTTTCGTACCGCTTACATAGGCCGCTTGTTATGATAATATCCGACAATTTTGATGTCCCCTTTACGTTAAACTGGAAACATCATAACAAGCCCTCCTTACATAAGCCTATACTAAAGCTTACATTTACCTTAAACCTAAAGAAAAACGAACAATATCTCTTTTCTTTACGCTATAATGATTGTGGTGATAGTAATGAACGATATTTTTGACTGCCAGCTGCTGATCGTGGACGACGAGCCAGAACTGTTAAAAATGCTAAGCAACATCCTAAAGCAGGAAGGCTTTAGGAAAGTTTTTTCTGCTGCAAACTGCCAACAGGCGCGCCAGCTCTTTGCTCACGAGAAGCCGGAAGTCGTAATTCTGGATGTTTCCCTGCCGGACGGAGACGGTTTCTCCTTGCTGCGGGAATTCCGTTCCCTATCGGCTGTTCCTGTAGTGTTTCTTTCCGCACGCGACGAAGATGAAAACCGTTTGCTCGGCTTAGGGCTCGGAGCAGATGACTATATTACCAAACCCTTTCTGCCGCGTGAGCTGACCCTCAGGCTGAAAGCCGTCCTGAGCCGAGCCTATTTTCCCGTCGTACTGCAAAAAATTAAAAGACCGTTTTTTCACCTTGGTGAAAACGAGGTTGACCTGAACAGCGGCACAGTCACGACAAAAACCGGGCAGCGTACACTTACGGCTAAGGAATTTGCTCTCCTTGAAAAACTCTATGAAAACCGGGAAAATATCGTGACCGGCGATAGTCTATGCCAGGCCGCTTGGGGCGACAACCTTTACGGCTATGAAAATACATTGATGGTTCATATCCGGCGTCTGCGCGAAAAGATAGAGCCGGATCCATCCGTTCCGCGGTATTTGCTTACTGTGCGAGGTCTTGGCTACAGGCTGACAGGAGCGGAAACGAAATGAAAAGTATGATGAAAATTCTGATCCGTTATACGCTCTCCGCAGCTGGTGTTACCCTTGTTTTGATTGTAATTAATTTCACAATACTTGCAGCATGGACGGTTCAGACAGTTAAAATAGCCCAAAAAGACTACATCGTTTCCCAGCTTGCTAACGGCCTGACAAAAACAGACAATATTTTCACGCTTTCCCCAGCGGTTAGCCATGAAATTACTAAAAGAAATCAATGGGCAATGCTGTTAGATCATAACGGCAAGGTGATCTGGAGTGAAAATTTGCCAAGCGACATACCACTAAAGTACTCTGTTCTGGATGTGGCGGGTTTTACCCACTGGTATCTGAAGGATTATCCGGTCAATGTCTGGCAGCAGCAGAACGGTCTTTTTGTGCTTGGAAGCGAAAAAAGAAGTATGTGGAAGTACAATATCGAGATGCCGCAAAAGATTATGGAAAACATACTTGTGTGGATTCCCTTTGTTCTGATATTCAACGCTATTGCGGCATTACTGCTGGCCTTGCTTTTCGGTATACGCTTGTTTCGCTCATTGAAACCTTTGGCAAAAGGAATTGAGGACATGGCCGAAAAGAGGCCGGTGAAGATTTCTGCAAACGGCCTGCTTGGAGACCTTGCCGCTGGAATCAATCAGACTTCCGCGCAACTGGCTAAACAAGAAGCTGCTCTCAATAAGCGGGATAATGCCCGCACAACATGGATTGCCGGAGTTTCCCACGATATCCGCACTCCACTTTCTCTCGTTATGGGTTACGCTAGTCAGCTTGAGAACGACACCGAGATACCCCTGTCCAAACGCGAGGAAGCCAGTATTATCCGACGCCAGAGCGAACGGATCAAAACACTGATCAGCGACTTAAACCTGGCTTCCAAACTGGAATACGACATGCAGCCGATTCGAAAAACCGCTGTCCCGCTCTCGGTGCTGCTACGCAGCATCGTCGCCGATTTCTTAAACAGCGGTCTAGACGACACTTACTCTCTTAACCTAGTGATCAGCGCAAACGCGCAAAACGCCGTCCTCCCCGGCGATGAAGAGCTTCTAAAACGGGCGATTTCCAATTTGATAACGAACAGTATCCGCCATAACCCCAAAGGCTGTGCAATTAAACTAACGTTAGAAATGGGTTTGGGCAATTGCTCTCTCAGCGTTTCCGATAACGGTGTTGGTTTCACAAATGAGATGCTTAACAAGCTAAATCATCCGAAAAGTTCTGCTCGCTTGGAAAACCACGGTCTTGGCCTCGCCATAGTACAACAAATAATCACCGTTCACGAAGGAACTATAGAATTTCGTAATATTCCCAACGGCGGCTGCATCATAGTACTTTCTCTACCAATGCCTATTCATCATCTTCAGGTATAAACGTAATTCCTAAAGCCATGCCAAGGGGAATAACTATCTTACTAAACACATCAATCCGACTCTTAAATAGATAATTCAGTATAATATTCAAAATCCAGAACGATACAAATAAACCAAAAAACTTAGTTATTTTTTTCTTTATTTGTTCCCGTTTTAGCTTCCTTATGTTTGATATTATTCTCCAGAGAAGGTAAACGGAAAGTAAAACTAACAATATTAGATAACCAAAGACAAATTCAGATTTCCAGTGATCAGCTATGTCCTTTATCCAGATAAAACTTATCGTCCATGCAACGAATAGCAGAAAAATAGCAGTTTTGATTATTGACAATTTTCTGTTCATGTCACAACTCCAATTAAGCTTACTCCCTAAATCCAATATCCCCTTCACGTTTTTCTAAGGAAAATACTTCAGCAAAAATAATATCTGAAATTTTATCCATCGCACCGTCAGAGATCTCATCTGCTATGGCCTTAAGTTGTGAGTATTCAGCCTTAGTGAGTTTAGGATACTTATTTAAGAGTATTTTCATTGCTGATACTGCTTCATCAAGATTCATTATAATTCCTCCCTCTATAATCCGAAAATTACTCCCTCATATTATACCAATATAATATCAAACAGGTGTATCTCACTTGTTAAACTTTGCGTCTATTGTGTTTCCTTTTTGACAATCTTAACCGGCAGTGATTTCAGAAGCGGGAAACCATCGATAGGATCATTGATCAAATCTGCCGTGATAATATTCACATTACCTTCTTGCCAGCCATGGGTTATCTGAACGGTACCTTCTAATACTTCTGAAAATCCAAGGACTCGAACAGGGAGCTCTATTGAACCCACAAAGGAGCTGATCTGCACAATATCCCCGCTACGTAGACCCAAGGTTTCTGCATCTGAAGTATTCATTTCTACTTCCGGTCCGGGTGTTAACACTTTGAGTTTTGGCAGATTATGATACCTGGAATTGCAGGTACCCCTCCTGCGAGAACCGGTAATCAAGACATACGGGTATTCTTGATTTTTTTCCTCCATATATAATGGCTGCCGGTATATCGGCAGTTCATCATAGCCGTATTTTCGCAAATAAGAAGATACAAATTCAACTTTTCCTGAAGGCGTTTGAAAGCCTAGCGTTCTGTATTTCAAATATTCTGCTTCAGAATACTCTATCCCTTCAGGACTATTGGCCAATTGATCATAGGATATAGCCGCCTGACTCAATAACCATTGGTTGACTTCGACCTCATCTTTCCACGGGAAATAATCTTGAAGATGCAGTTGATCGGCCAGCGCTTTCCAAAAATCATACTCGCTTTGACATAGGGCAAAATCAGTAACTTTGCGGCGCAGCCCAATTTGCCGGATATGACTATTAACTATAAGCTCTGTCCGCTCCAGGAAGGATGCGGCTGGTAAAAAATAGTCTGCCAGTTCCGCAGTTTCCGTCATAAATAAGTCGCGAACTACCAGCAGTTCCAGGTTCCCTAACGCCTGCTTAACCTTGAGGGAATTAGGGTTTGTCAGTACTGGATTAGCAGCTGTCATTATCAAGCCTTTCAGGGGATAGGGTTTACCTGTGAGCATAGTGTCCATGGCGGTCATGGTGTGACATTCTTGACGAAAATCATAGAGTACCGGAAACTGCTGCGCGCCAATCGGTTCTAGGTGACGCAGCGGAATCTCATCATATAAGGTTAGGGAAGGGAGCCCCGCTCTTTGAGGCAGCAGTTCCCCGCCCTTTTGGTCGATACAGCCGCACAAGGCCCCAATAGACGCAATTGCCCTGATGTTATTAATACTATTTTCGTGATGTTCTAAACCGATGCCGACATAATTCAAAGCCTGGGGAGCGTGCTCAGCAAATTCTCTGGTCACCTGCCATAAGACAGAAATAGGCACCCCCGTCTCCCTTTCAACCCTGGGGGGCGTAAATTCTTTCGCATAGGCAGAAAGTTCCTCAAAACCTATAGTAAAGCTCTTAACAAACTCCTCATCATACCACTTCTTTTCAAGGATCAAATTAATCATTCCCAAGGCAAAAGCTCCGTCTGTGGCAGGCTTTAATTGAACATGCCAGTCTGCTTGACGCGATGCTTCGGTGACCATGGGGTCGATTACAATCAGCCTGGCTCCCCTATTTCTCGCAGCCGCTGCTTTTTGGGCAATCACCGGCCGACTTAAGGGAGGATTTGTTCCCCAAAGCAGCATGCAGCTGGTGTTATCGAAATCCGGGACCGGGTATGTGCCATCGACCAGTGAATAGCCGATATAATGACCGCAAAAACATTCTGAGTCACAGGAAAAGTAATTCGGTGTGCCAAAAGCATGGCAAAAGCGCCTTGCGTATTCCTCTTGCTGAGCAAATCCAATGGCTTCACCTTTCCAAAAGCCCATGCTTCTGGCACCATAGTTATTTTTCAGTTCGTTCATTTTATCTGCTATTTCACTTAAAGCAGTCGTTAAAGGAATTTCCTTCCAACCCTGCCTCGTCTTTTTAAGAGGTTTGGTGATCCTATCCGGGGCATAGATCCAGTCCATAGCAGCCAGGCCTTTAACACAAATTGTTCCTTGATTCCAAGGGTGATTTTTTTGGCCCTGTATTTTAACAATTTTCCCCGTATCAAGAAAAACCTCAATACTGCACTGTTCGCCGCACATCCGGCAGTAGGTATTAATCCTTTCGTATGGCAAGTCACCAGCTCCTTTCTTTAAAAATGGCGGGAGCCTTCATAAATGCAGAACTCCCACCATCCATACTTATTTTTGCAGCCAGGTATTCCAGAAGATTTGTTTGCAGAAATCCGGATACCCCTGAAGTGACTTGTTTTTCACGTGAAGACGGCTATAGTTGACCGTTTTGATCATAGGGACTTTATCCCAAAACTCCTTGTACATATCCTTGACATCCTGGATTCTAGTATTGGTATCAGTTTCTCCCAGCATTTTATTAAAAATGGCATCCATGTGGGCTGAATCATCATCCTGCCAATTACCGATCCATTTTTTTGTACCGATCCACGCCCCAAAAACCTGCGGGTCGGGGTTGAATTCCACCCAATTGGAGATACTGATATTCCAATTATTAACCTGCGATCGTTTTTGCAGCATCGTTGCACGGTCGTAGAGCTGAACGTCCACCCTAAAGCCAACCTTTTCCAGCTGGGATTTTAAGGACAGGGCACCTTGGCTTTCCACAGCATTTTCTTTGGTATTCAAGATGACAATCGGTGTTCCATCATAGCCGGATTTTTTTAGCAGCGCTTTAGCCTCTTCCAGATTTGGCTGATTGTAAATTCCTTTACCGGCGTTCCCATCATACCAAATACTTCCTTTTGGGAACAAGGAACCGTCTAAGCGCCAAAACTTTTCATCGCCAACAGCTGCTTTGCCATATTCAGCCATATCAAGGGCAGCATTAACTGCCTTACGAGCATCCAAATTATTAAAGGGTGCCTTCCCGCAATTAAACACCACCATACCCATCATGTCATAAGGAACAATGATCGGTTGAACATTGGGATTGCTCTTTAACATCTCATATTTATCTTGAGACACTTCATCAGCATACTGAAATTCTCCGGTTTCCACCCCTGCAACCCTGACTTCCTCGTCAGGAACAAACTTAAAAACGATCTCATCTAAATAGGCAACTCTTTTTCCAGAAAATAAGGAGGATGGTCTCGGGTTAGGAACATATTTATCAAACCGTTTAAGCTTGACATACTGATCTGGAACATATTCCGCTACTTGATAAGGCCCTGTGCCAATGTGTTCGGTAATAATGTTATCGCCGAATTTATCGACCATTTCTTTCGTACGGACATAGAATTTTTGTCCGGAGACTTCAGAGGCAAGAATATTGACAAAGGGCGCATAGGGCTCTTTAAACTTAAAATCCATCTCATAGGGACCAATAACTTCTACCTTGTCAAAATAAGGTTTAATTATGTCACCGGCACCGTTATTCTTCAACCATCGATTAAAGGAAGCTTCAACGTCTGAAGAAGTCATTTCTTTGCCATTCTGGAACAAAACCCCTTTACGAAGCTTAACTTTATACGTCTTTCCCCCATCAAGCTTTTCATAACTATCCGCTAATTGAGGGACAGCTTCAAACTTGTCGTTAAATTCGAATAGACCTTCGTAAATGTGATTATCTATTTCTGTTACTTTCCATTCTGTTGATTTATCACTGTCTAAATGTGGCGGAGCAACTTGGTCCGCTACCGTCAACGTCCCGCCATACTGCGGCTTAGCGTTGGAGTTGATGTCACTGCTGGATGCAGGCGCCTTCTGAGCTGAGCAGGCAGTCATGGATATGGTTAACATTCCAATCAAGACCATTGCACAAAATTTAAATACCCCGTTTCGTTTAATCATCTTTCAACCTCCCAGAGTTCTATCTCTTAATAATTTATCAAGACTTCTAACTACCTCCGGCTAAACTGATTTAAACCACCCCCATATTAAGTTGAATTACCTGCCCTTCCGATCTTTCATTCAATTCTCTGCAATGGCAGGCAACGGCATGAGTGCCTGAGGAAATTAAACTCGGTTCTATACTCTGACATATCTCCTTTTTCACCGGACAGCGGTTGTTAAAGCGGCAGCCCTGCAGCAACTCACTAGGGTTTGGCACATCACCCTCGAGAATGATTGTCTCCCGCTTTATCTCCGGATCAGGTACAGGAATCGCCGCAAGGAGTGCTTTAGTATAGGGATGCTGCGGATTAGAAAATATCTCCTCAACTGTCCCTATTTCAACGATTTTCCCAAGGTAAAGGACTATAACCCGATCACAAATATGTCTTATCACGGATAGATCATGGGAAATAAACAGATACGTTAAGCCGTATTCTTGCTGAAGATCCTGCAACAAGTTAATGATCTGGCTCTGAATTGATACATCCAAAGCAGATACCGGCTCATCGCATACCACTAACTTTGGCTTTAAGATCAAAGCTCTGGCAATGCCGATTCGCTGCCTCTGCCCACCGGAAACCTCATGAGGATATTTACTCAAATGGCCCTCGTTCAGGCCTACTTTTTCTAATAGCTCAAGAACTTTTTTCTGCGTCTCTGCCCGAGTATCTCTCGTTAGCAGCTTTAAAGGTTCGCCTATTAAGCTGCCCACTTTCATCCGAGGATTGAGAGAAGCAAAGGGATCTTGGAACACCATCTGAATATCCTTGCTCATCGTTCGAGATTCATGGTTGCTCAGGGCGAATAGGTCGATCCCCTCAAAAAGTACACTTCCCCGAGTTGGCTTCAATAAACGCAGAATCATTTTGCCCAGGGTGGATTTTCCGCAGCCTGATTCGCCAACAATTCCCAACGTTTCGCCTTTTTTGACCTCGAAACTTACACCATCCACTGCCTTAACAGCTCCTTGGCCTCGAGAAAACATCCCTCCCCTAAATGGAAAATGCTTAACTAAGTTTTGAACTCTCAAAATATCCTTTACTTCACTCATGTCTTCCTCCTTCCAGCCATTTCTCAGCCTTCCTCCAGCAGCGTACAAACCGTTCGCCCTCGACCTGAACCAAAGGAGGTTCATTCTTCAAACAAATTGGCTGGGCAAAGTCACATCGGCTCTGAAAAACACACCCTGTTTCTCTGAAATCCCCCTCTTGAACAGCTCCCCGAATAGCAAAAAGACTATTTTTGGGCTTATAGAAATAAGGCATTGAGGCTAAGAGTGCCATGGTATAGGGATGTTCAGGCTGTTTAAAAAGTTTACGGACGGGTGCTTCTTCCATGACCTTACCGGCATACATCACAATCACCCGCTGGGTCATTTCCGCGATGACACCCAGATCATGGGTTATCAGCATCAAGGCCATATCCTTGGTTTGGCACAGATGCCTAAGAACCTTAAGAATCTGCGCCTGAATGGTTACATCAAGAGCCGTAGTCGGTTCATCGGCAATCAGCAGTTCCGGGCTGCAAGCCAAGGCTGCGGCAATCATTACCCGCTGCCTCATCCCGCCTGAAAATTGATGCGGATATTCTTTGATTCTTCGTGAAGCCATAGGTATTCCAACAAGTTCCAGCAACTCAACAGCCTTAGTCAAACCCTGTTTTCTGCTCAAGGATTGATGCCTCTCGAACACTTCACCAATCTGCCTACCTATCGTTAATACAGGATTTAAGGAGGTCATTGGTTCCTGAAAAATCATAGAGATTCTATTTCCTCTAATATCCCGTACCGTTTGGGGACCCTGAAGTAAAATATCTTTTTCTCGATAAAGGATTTCACCGGAATCGATGGTCCCGGCAGGCTCAGGAATAAGCTTCATGATGCTGAGAGCGGTAACGCTCTTCCCGCATCCCGACTCTCCCACAATGCCAAGAGATTCGCCCTTATGAATATTGAAAGATACTCCGTTAACAGCAGGCACGATCCCGCCCTTCGTATGGAAAGACACCTTTAAATCTTTAACTTCCAGCAACTTCTCAGCCATAAAGACAGACTCCTTCTAAGCGAGAATTCCCAATAAGGCCCAAGCACAGCTAACCTTTCAAACGAAGCCGGGGATCCAGCATGTCCCTTAATCCATCCCCGAATAAGTTCAACCCTAAAACCGCCAAAGCAATTGCCCCACCGGGAAAAACTATTGTCCAAGGTGCTACCTGCATATATGTTTTAGCTTCACTGACCATACTTCCCCAACTTGGCTCCGGAGCTTTAATGCCTACTCCCAAGAAGCTTAAAGCCGCTTCATCCAGGATCGCTAAGGCAAAGATAAACGTTGCCTGAACAATTATTGGCGATAATATATTGGCTAGAATATATCTTGTGAGAATATATCTGTCCGCAGCCCCTGCTGTCTTAGCCGAATTGATAAATTCTAATTCATTGATTGGCAATACCGCTCCTCGAACAACCCTAGTCATGCGGGAAAAGTAAGCAAAGGACAACGCCATAATAATATTAAGCTTACCCGGACCCCAAACTGCGGCCATAAATATGGCCACAATAATACC
The DNA here is from genome assembly GCF_002196785.1 of Desulfosporosinus sp. FKA. Taxonomy (NCBI): domain Bacteria; kingdom Bacillati; phylum Bacillota; class Clostridia; order Eubacteriales; family Desulfitobacteriaceae; genus Desulfosporosinus; species Desulfosporosinus sp. FKA. The sequence goes on from NZ_NAHZ01000023.1 coordinate 39,705, forward strand.
CGGAAAGGCCATAAAACCGTCAATTACGCGCATTACCACACTGCCAACTTTTTTGTAATAGCCTGAAACTAAACCCAAGATAACTCCTGACAATGTGGAAATTAAGACTACTGAAAAACCCACTTCCATTGACGTCCGCGCCCCGTATAAGATCCTGCTCTGAATATCCCTTCCCAATTGATCCGTTCCCATCAGATGGATACTAGACGGAGATAATAATCTATAGTTACTGCTAACCTCTAAAGGATTCCAATTTGTTAAAAAAGGCGCAAATAATGCTCCGGAAAGCATAAAAACAATGATTAATCCCCCGAGAAAAACCGGAAAGTTCCTTTTAACAAATTTTAAGCCAGGAATCATCCGCACAATTCGCAACCTCATTTCTCTATGATTAATTCTTTATCCGCGGATTTAGTAAAACGTAGCTTATATCAGCAAGCAGATTAACGACTACAAAGATAAGCGCAGTGAATATCATGGTACCCTGTATAACCGGAAAATCTCGTTTCATGATTGCCGTTATCGCTAAAGCTCCTGTTCCCGGAATATAATAGATTGTTTCTACAATCCAGGTGCCGCCTAATAATAGGCCGAAACTCATCCCGATAATGGTAACTACAGGGATACAGGCATTTTTAAGGGCATGCCTCATAATGATAACGTACTCCATTAAGCCTTTAGCCTTGGCCGTCCTTATATAGTCCTGACCTAAAACTTCAAGCATAGAACTCCTGGTCATTCTGGCAATCAAACCACTCTGCATCAACCCTAAGGTTAGACCGGGCAATATCAAGTATTTAATGACGCCAAACCCTACCTCCGAAATGGGTTTATAGCCGCAAACCGGAAACCAGCCTAAGTAAACACCAAAAAATAAAATTAGGATTAGTGCTAACCAGAAACTCGGTATTGATATACCTGCCAAAGAAAAGGCAACTGCGAACCGGTCCATCCAGGTGCGGTGTTTAACAGCTGCAATTACACCTATCGGTACCCCAAGAATAATTCCAATCAATTGGCCCATCACGGCAAGAAGAAGGGTAGGTTCCATCCTTGACAAGATTGCCTTACTCACCGGCATATGTAAAAACAGCGATTCTCCAAAGTCTCCATGTATTATTCGAGAAAGCCAAATAAAAAAGCGGACATATACCGACTGATCCAAGCCCAGTTGATGCCGCAATTGAAGTATCTGATCTTTTGTGGCAAAGTCACCTAAGATAATACGCACCGGATCGCCAGGCATAGCATAGACACAAAAAAAAGCCAGTATAGCTACTATTACCAGCACCAAAAAAAGCATCGATAACCTTCGAAGGATATAGCAAACCACTCCTAATTCCTCCATATTATTAAAATAAATACATAAAAGTTCATAGATGTAATTTTTTGCTTTAATTACATTTTATTATATATTTATATACCATAACTGTAAATATATGAATATTAATAATTATTTAGTTATATATTGCTTTAGTATCACAATGTTCTATGTCACAATCAGCGCTCAATGTCATTGATCACAAAATCGTCATCCCACGTCATGTTTAAAATAATTATCACAGCCTAAAAAACAAACGAGTCCTTTCATCCAGCAAATACTGGTTTAAGGACTCGTTCTGGTAAACTTATAAAAAATTATACTCTATAATTTCATTAACAGACACGCCTAAAGTCAACAGATAAAGGGACAATACGATACGCTGCTCATACCCTTTGTCCTAAATTGTTTTTTCAAGCGCAAGCAGAGGGTCAAAGTCTGACAGTTTGCAAATCTCTTTGAAATAGACGAGTAAAATGAAGATTTCGCGAGGTTCTTCAAATTCATCGACATGCTCGATATTAATTCCCTTCTCTTTAAAGAAACTAATCAGGTTTAACTCTTGGCGTTCTTCCTCATTAAGTAAATTATACTCCTCGACTAGCTTCAAAAGCTTCGCCTGATTTTCTTCGTTAACTTCTATATTCGGAAAACGACAGTTGCTTGAATTTTCTCCGAAGTATACCATCTCTTTGAAGGATGATTTCGGAAATTTCGTAACATCCCCCTGCTCCTCGGAATTCCAGATTACGTATTTTTTTTGCATTTTTTAAAAACTCTCCTTTAATAAATGTCAAAATCTTTTCCCTATAACTTCATAGCTTATAAAGCATATATTTATCAGGATCATTTAATTGGCTACAGAGCCAAGCCCGAGCACGTTAGAGCGAAGGTCTTAATTCTATATTTTTCGGAACTTCTTAGTTTCTTGATATCAACACGTTGTCCAGCGACAAAATGTTCCAGAGTTAAATACACTTGGTTTCAAGTATCTCTATCAAGTTTCTCCAGATCTTTCTTGGCATGTGTAGTAATGACTATATTCATAAGTCACCCAACTGCCTTTTAATTTCATCTAGGCTATGGAGCCTACCAGCAGCAACGTCTTCTTCACCCTGGGCAATGGAAATCTCATCCTCCTCTGTCAAGTCTTCAACATCGTACAAAGGGGTCGCTTAAGGCTTCCTCCATTGTTTGTCCAACAATTGATCTCAAATATTTAATTGCCTTTTGTAGTTCCTTAGCATTCATGTTTTTAGTCAGGAACCCAACTTCTTCACGCAATTTGTCTTCTGATAACACATTATTACCTCCCAGCCGACAAAAATATTAATACCCGTTGCCAAAACTTTATAAAAGTCTATAAAAGCCTTGTTTACTTCCCTATTCATCATGTCTGATTTTGTCCAAGGACTACTTTCATTTGGTGTAACACTCCAAGAGCTTAAATTCCGATGCAACTTAGCTGTGGATTGACCGATTGTTTTTTGTTCCCAAATGTTAAGAATGTATTTCAACAGTTGGAGGGCTCTCTTAGGAGATGGGTAACTTTTATGCTCAAAAAGAAGGTAAAGGTAACCGTCTATTAATATGAAGCTGTTTGAACGTAATATTTACAGGAGTAAAAACTCGTCTCCGGGCGGTGTAGCGATCTTAATTTAGCTTGACCATTATAACGACTCCCTTACCTTAAGTATAGCATGGATGTTTATGAAATGAGAAAAGATTGGTTTAGATCATGTAAAGCTTAACGCTATATAATACTCTTTTCATGCCATGAAATCAATCAATTTGGTTACAGCAACCCCAATTCTCCTAGCACGACTTCGTCGGCAAAAGCCCCTTCTTCATCGTGGGCTGGATTATATCGATAACATTCTTTTCTTCTCCTCCCTTCAATCTTGGGTATTGATAAAAAAAGTCTATTTCCTCATCATCACCTAAAACCGGGATACCTAGCTTTTCGGACCAGTACTTTTCCATTTCATACGAAGTTTCATCATCATATTGGGTTGAATCAATTAGGTATTCATTTTCATCTACACCGCCGTTATAGATATCGTTGGCACTGGTGATTCTCTCAACCCCATCTTTAGTCATGACTTTAATAATAATGCGTTTGTCAAAAATACTGCCATCAATCGTAATAATATTATCATCCTGATTCGAAAACTTTATGATTGGACAGGTCCGCTGGTACGTTCGCCATGTAACACTGAAAAATATCAAATACAGGCAGCTTGAATTTCTTTTCCCGCCCTTCTAGGATTCTCAATGCTTCCTGACCAGTGAGCTTGTTTCTGTTTACCTTCACTATTTTGATGTCGAGTATTTCCAATAACTTAAACTTAGGAAGGTTAAGATTAAATGAGAGCATCTGCTGTCCTTCAAAATCAATAGTTACAACCTGCCACCGATTCTTGTCCAAAAACTTGCTGAAGTCGTCAATTCCATGGGGATCTGGGCCAAGAAACCCAATATAGTTATTGTCAATCTGCCAATCTACATAAATTCCAAAGAGATTATATTGTGTGGGGTAATTATTCTTAAGAATTAGTTCTTGATCCATCTTTAATCCACTCCCTTTTAATCGTTAAGCGACGTTTTTTCTAATGGTTAAACAGCTTAGATAGCCATTTGATAGGCGAAACAGCGATTACCTTGAACCTGATAAATTCTCGTCACAGTTCCCTCAGAAATCTCTAAAGCGCTTAACCATCCTTCGTATACGCAACCTGTATCGAGGGCAATATTATTATGCAGTCTAACAGGCCGAGACTCCTGCGCGAGATATACCGTTGGAGTGTGACCAAAGACGACCGTTTTCCCTAAAGTATTGGGATACTTATAAAACTCTTCACGAATCCAAAGCATATCCCCTTCGCTTTGCTTCTCTAAAACGACTCCAGGTCGAACTCCGGCGTGAACGAAAAGATAATCTTCATCCTCAATATAGACCGGCATTTGTCGAAACACCTTAAGATAATTCTCCAAAGGGTCGTTGTGACTGTGAAAGCTCCGAATTGTTGCCTGCCCGCCATTATACAAGTAAGAGCTATCCCTCTTGGCAAAATAGTCCAGAGCCATTTGCTCATGATTGCCTCTTAACAAAACGACCTTTTCACTGCCATAATCAGCCTGCAATCTTAAAAGCGCCTGGATTAATTCATAACTTTTCCGTCCTCGATCAAGATAATCACCTAACAGAATCAAACGATCCTTTTGTAAATTAGGTTTCATTTTTGATAGTAGCCGTTGAAATTCGTCATAGCAGCCGTGTGAATCACCGATAACATAGATTTTCATGGTCTGTCCTCCCCTAAAGATGTTGTTTTGCTTGAACCCATTGTCCCATATCCCTATGTCTAAAAGAATGAAGCACTGCTTCATTCTTTTTCGGATCGATTTAACTGCAAAAGTTAACTGCTAAATAAATAGCGGAGAATGTTAAAACTATCTGCTTGGAGGTCAAGTATCCAGTGAATGATATGAATATTACCCTGCAATACCTCATCAACGAAGCCTTTACGAAAGGAGCCGGGAAAGAAATCTTCGGCAAAAATAAAAAGAACCGGGAAGAAGCGGCAGAAAAGCTTACAGCCTGGTTCTCGAGCTATTATGGAGGAACACATGATGAAGCAGCCAAAGAAAACATTTTAGGCCTATCTGTTTCATTGCTGAAAAAAAACAAGGATGAATTCACCGCGAATATCTCCCAGGGCATTCGGATTTATACCCGTGATAAATACCCTGTTGTAAGGAGAATTGAACACCTCGTGAAACACTTAAACAGCAAATACGAGTTTGGTTTAGATCTTATCTTTCTCGAACAATTAAAAACGAGAGACGGCTATGACCGTCTCCTTAAAATTTTAAAATATCTTCATTCCGGCAGCCATACTCGCGAAGAACTCTCCAAAACCTTCGGCATAAGTGAGCGAGCTTTAAGCGATGATCTTAACACTCTGAAAGATGGCTTTGAATTTATGGGCACAACAATGAAAATCAGTGAACTGGAACGCGGCTCAAACACGTACAGTTCACTGATTCATCCAATTTTTTTAGCTTTAAACACTGCAGAAATTTATGCCCTTACCATAGGCCTAAAGTTGTTAGCTAAAGACACCATATTTAGCGACGAACTGAACCGAATTGGCGACCATATCTATGGACAACTTTCAGATTTTGCCCGAAGTATGGTCGACAAACATGCTGTTACGGAAAAACTTAAATTTGGCCAGGAAGCGAAACGAAAATTCCTGAATTCCAATGAGTTCGTAAAACAAGATAGGCCCTTTAGTTATTATTTAAAAGATACAACCCCCTGTAAAGTTATCTTCCTATCCGAAGGCCTCCCAAAAGAACTGTCAGGCACTCTGCACCTGGCGCCTGAAGGATCAGAGCGATTAAGGAAGGTATCTTTAGTGACCCGCGAGGAAGAGCTCGTCCTTGATATTGAGCAGATTTTAAATATACGTAAGCTCTAAATTAGGACTCTTGCTTGATTAGTCATACCTTGCTTCAAAATCTTATTGTATTCATTTAAGCGTTTACAAGAAATTTAGGCCGTTCAATGATGTGAACTCAAGAGCATCAGTTAATTCAAACCCCTTATCCATTTCAAGATAGGCGGATGAGCCTTTCGCCACGCTGCGTCCACAGACGCATTCTCCTGCAGCGTGACGAAAACCGGACGAGGTTTTCGCCACATTGCGACTTGTGACACATTCTCCTGCAATGTGGACCCGAACGGGTGGAGCCCCGGTCGTTTATACTTTCATTTCTTTCATAAAACACAGATAGACTGCCAATATGGCAGTCTATCGCTTGTTACCTGGCAATGACCTACTTTTCCAGGGGCCTGCGCCCCAAGTATTATCGGCCCTGGAGGTCTTAACTTCCGTGTTCGAGATGGGAACGGGTGGAACCCCTCCGGCATGATCACCAGATCTCTGAGATTCAGTTGTCCTTTGCGAACTCTGTTCTCTCAAAACTACATAGAGTCTTTTTCTAGCTTCGTCTTCTCGGAAACACTGAGCCACATTCCCTTTGCTAACGTATCGTATTAGGTCAAGCCCTCGACCGATTAGTACCGGTCAG
>NZ_NAHZ01000024.1:0-71095 GCF_002196785.1 Desulfosporosinus sp. FKA
ATCCTTCTAAGTAAACTTAGAATTCTCTCCGTTCGACTTGCATGTGTTAAGCACGCCGCCAGCGTTCGTCCTGAGCCAGGATCAAACTCTCCAAAAAAGTTATTTCAACTTCCTTAAAGAAGATGATATCTTGCTCATGATTCCATGATTCTTTTGAAACTCTTGCGAGTTTCTCTCATTGGCTGTCCTTGTTGTTTAGTTTTCAAAGACCAAGAATTGCTATTATGCTTTTTAAAGCAGTTAGCAACTTCGAGATGTTTTGTGCCACTTTTGTGGCGCTCAGTTATAGTACCATTATTAGTGATCTACTGTCAACTATTATTTCACGTAATTTAAAATATATGCAATCCAATTTATACCATATCTTTGCATCTAATTCTATAACGTTTTTGACACTACCTTAAACGGTCGATTCTAGTGGCTCAACGAGAAATAATAATAACCCATCTGGCTCGCCTAAGATCATAAAAAAGGCAACCGCTGACACGCATCGTTTTACTCCCTAAAGTATACAACTTGGCCCCTAATAATTGACCTATAAAATATAAACCTATAAGCAGAGGGAACGTTGAAAGGCCCCATCCCAGTCCGAAAAGAACGCGAAGAAAAATAATTACCGGAACAGGAAGATGAACGGACAAAAACCAGGGCAGTGAAAACTTTCTAACGTCCTTTCGCCAATAACCAAATGGTATATTAAATAAAATCACGAATATCGAAATAAAAAGCCAAATCATAATCTGCTCCTTCGAGAAATTGCCGGTTTTCAATAATCTTTTTTATAAATTATGTTTACGAGATAACTTCTTACAATATACATAAATTATGACTCAAAAAGCAGTAACAGGAGGAGTGTGCTGACGAATGTATCACCGTCCTATAATATTATTAATACGCAAGCCCGTCCTTTTTAGTATCACTATAGTTATAATGTTGGTCATAATCGGTACCGGCACTTTAAAGTTTAAGGCAGCACTTTCGCAGAGCCTTAAAAACAAAGTCATTGTAATTGATCCCGGACACGGAGGCGCTGATCCAGGCGCCCATAATACGGGCGTAAAGGAAAAAGATGTTAATTTAGATGTATCACTTCGACTGCGCAAAGTATTAGAATCCGAAGGATGCACAGTCATTCTAACTCGTGATGTCGATAAAGACTTTTATAATCCCGGTCAATATCAAGGGCGGGCTGCTAAACGCATAGATTTAAATCATAGAATTAGTCTGGCTTCATCGAATAATGCGGACTTGTTCATCAGTATCCATGCTAATAGTTTCCCAAGACGAAACACTTATGGAATGGAAACCTATTATCATCAAAAATCACCAGCCGGAAAAATCTTAGCTGAGAATATTCAGGAACATCTCACCCAATTGCAGCTTGATAATAAACGAAAAGCAAAAGCAGGTGATTATTACCTGCTTAATCAAACAAAAATGCCCGCAGTTATAGTAGAAGTGGGATTCATTTCTAATCCAAGGGAACGAAAACTTTTATTAACTGGCGATTACCGTGACTCAATTGCCAAGGCAATTGCAGACGGCATTGAAAGCTATTTCGAAACACCTAAAGAAATACGTGAGATTCGTGAAGGCATTCAAAGTGTCACAAGTCAAGAAGGCCCTGCTCCAATAAGTAGGGATACTTATAAGGTCTATTTTTCAAAAGCCAGTCTGGACGGTTTAAGTCCTGAAGAAAGAAGCTTTAATCCTTCAGTTTGGAACAAGTTAACCCTGACTCAAAAAGCAGATCTCATTTTAAAAGACTTGATTAAAGGCCCAACTTCACCCGAGCATCTTTCTACGCTTTCACCAAAAACCAAGGTACTTTCAGTCTCTTTAAATAATAATATCCTCAACTTAAACTTCAGCAAGGATATACGCGAAAACTTTTCAGGCAGTGCTCTAGAGGAGGACATGGCCGTTAAATCTATAGTTTGGTCTATGACCCAATTGCCTGGAGTTAAAGGAGTGACTATTTTAATCGAGGGGAATTATGGTGATTCGATCGGTGGCCACGTTATCTTTGATCATATGTTGAATCCTCGCTCGTAATTTTCTTAGGTTCACTTTGAGCAGCAAAAGCCCGTTAAGTCTATCATTGTAACAATAGTTTCGATTCAACGAGTTTACTCTAAAGATCAAACAGAGTCTGTTATATAATATTATAAATATGTAGAATACTTTCAAAACAGATATTGCCTTTTCAAACATCTGTAGTATAATAATAGTAGTAAATCGTTTCTGTATAAGAGGAGGCTGAAGCATGCCATTGATTCTATTAAATGATAGTACTCCATCATCGAATAAACCTATTTTGTACCCTCCTACCTGTTCACAATGTCCTGATCGCGGCAACTGCAGCCAATGCATTGCTTTTTGATTTTGTCGTTAAGACATATGCTTAACTCCACTTTTCATACACCTTTTTTTATACCCCTTCTTTGTTCAGCCAGCTTTGCTGGCCTTTTTTTGTTCACTTCAAACAGAAAAGCCCGGGGATCTTAAGTTCTTAAGTCTTTTCCCGAGCTTCTGAATTTTTTTATCTTCGTTTAAACCCCCGATGTTCAGCTATAGCTGAACGGGTTCACTCCAAGTAGATCATGAATCTGATCTAAACAATTTTGCCACTCTAAAATCGACATGGTCCAATTCTTAACAGGATTTAGATTAGATATTGGATTGGATCAGCTCACCGTAGGTTCTTGTGGCTGAGCATAGAATTCAATCTCATAACGCTCACTTAACCATTTTGCCTTCCAATCATCTAATAATAAAACGGCATAATTTTCATCTTTATCTAATACAACCGTACTCATACTTGATTCAGATAACAGCTTAACTGTTTTTTCATTTTTATCAATCCAGCGTACAATTTCGTATGGGAGGTGTTGAATATTCACCTTAACTCCATACTCCTCCCGCAGACGGTATTCTAGGACTTCGAATTGTAATTGCCCTACTACTCCAATAATAGGAGCCTCCACTCCTACATGGAGATCCCGAAAGACATGAATTGCCCCTTCTTCTTGCAATTCCTGAATTCCTTTAATGAATTGTTTGCGTTTCAAAGCATTAGCAATGTTAATACGTGCAAAATTTTCAGGACTGAAGAAGGGCATGGCTTCAAACTGAAGTCCATCTTTTTCGGTTAAGACGTCACCAATGCGCAAAAGACCACTATCATGAACTCCAATAATGTCCCCAGCATAGGCCTCATCAAGAATTGTCCGTTCTTGAGCAAATAATTGCTGCGGCTGAGCAAGTCTAAGTCGGCGGTGAGATCGTGTATGAATAACATTCATCCCTCGTTCATATCGCCCCGAACAGATCCGAATAAAGGCAATCCGGTCACGATGCTGAGCATTCATATTTGCTTGGATTTTAAAAATATATCCTGAAAAGGTTTCGGTCTCCGGTGCCAATATTCCCTGATTGGTACTCCGAGGTTGAGGTGCCGGCGCTAAATTCAAAAAACTATGGAGGAAATTTGGAACTCCAAAGTTATTAAGCGCACTTCCGAAAAAAACAGGAGTAACCTCTCCGCGATCCACACGGTCTTGAGAAAACGTATTCCCTGCTAAATCTAAAAGTTCAATTTCATCGTGTAATTGTTTAAGCAGGTCTTCCCCAATACCTTCTCGCACAATTGGATCGTTGATGTCCCCAGAAACAGGTGGTTTGGAGCTTTTCTTGCCGCCTCCTGAAGTAAAACGTTCAACCATACCAGTTTGCCGATCATAAATTCCTTTAAAATCCTGGCCCATCCCAATAGGCCAATTCATAGCATAGGATTCAATGCCTAAAACTTTTTCCACTTCATCCATTAAATCAAGAGGGTCTTTGGCTTCGCGATCAAATTTATTAACAAAGGTAAAAATCGGAATGCCTCTTTGCCGGCAGACATGAAACAGCTTTTTAGTTTGGGCCTCAATTCCTTTAGCGGCATCGATTAACATAACTGCACTATCTGCAGCTGTTAACGTACGGTATGTGTCTTCGCTGAAATCTTGGTGCCCCGGGGTATCTAAAATATTAATAACATAACCCTGATATTTGAATTGGAGGGCACTTGAAGTAATGGAAATTCCCCTTTGCCGCTCGAGCTCCATCCAATCTGAAGTAGCATAACGCTCTGCTTTGCGGGCTTTAACAGAGCCGGCCTCATGAATTGCACCTCCGAAGAGAAGCAGCTTTTCTGTTAGAGTAGTCTTACCGGCATCAGGGTGTGATATAATGGCGAAGGTCTTACGAGAACTAATTTCCTCTCTTAAATTCGCTTGATTCAATGTCTTTAACTCCTTAATCTGTTCTACCTTTTTTGAATTACAATTATCACTGGGCTGGCTTCAAGGCAAATAACGAATAAAATTAACCTTTGTTACCCTTAAAGGGTTTTGCAAACAATTTTATGAAATCATCTCAAATTGATATTATATCATGATTTATTAATAATCCTCAAATGAAACTTAATTCGTACAAGCTATATATTTCTATTCACTGTACCTATTATTACTTCTTCTATTATTATCATTACTGTTTTAAAATTTTTACCTTCGATTTAGGTATACAGTGAACTCGTTCAGCTAAAGCTGAACGTCGCGCTTCAGATATAATAAGTCCAGTGGACATTATTGCCGAGTCGTCTTTCCCAATAGGAATACTTAAAGGCGAAAGAGGACTCTACCCCCACTTATAGAAGTGGGGGCTTAAAAACTGGATAAATAAGTGTCCTCAATCTACTTTCCGTGATTGAGGACACTTTCGCTTAACTGCTTTGGAATTCTAAGAAATGATTGTTTCTCTTAACTAAGATTTATTGCGTATGATCTGTTATCCATTGTTGACCAGCATAATTTAAAGGTAAAGTTCTGACATCTTCCCAAACTAGATCTTCAACGCTAAGCATCCTTAAATCAAATTCTTTAAAATACTGTCCACAAAGTTCACAAGTTACTAATTCAACCCCTGGATATTCTTTTGACAGTAAATAGTTTTGTGAACTCGCTTCTTCCCTACCGCATAAAATACATCCGACTCTCATCGTTGGCCACTCCTGGCCACAGAAGATACAGTGCAGCAAGCGCTTTCCATGAGGGGGTATTAACACAGAAATTACGGCATTTTCTCCACAGATAGGACAACATGTTTCAATCCCTTGCCTTTCCTCTTCTTCTTTCATAAAATTTTGATCTTCTGCCTGAGAAGTGACCGTTAGTCGAGCTAACTGGGCTAAACCACTCAGAGCTAATTGAAGAGTACTTTGCAGCCAAGGTTCTTGAATTCCTCGTCCTTCTTTGAAATTTTGCCAGACGTCCTTCAAGACCGACTCTGGCACTTCCTCTTCCATAACCCGATTTAACCTCGCCCAAAGTTCTAATATCGCTGCTCCCGGCAAATTTACCAAAGGATAGTACGGAGGAGACTCCTCAGGCTTTAGTTTTTTCGACCAAAATGCTCCCCGTTCTTCCTGCCATACTTTGATCTCTCCCTTAAGTAAATGATAAGTTTGATAAGCTTCCTCTAGGTCATCTTCCTCTGCTGTGTTTAGCGTCCTTTTTGGCTTATTCATTGACGGTTCTCTCCAATGCTAACAGTTTAAGATCGTTGTCATAATTTTTGTTGTTGGTTTTGAACCCGTTCATACCACAAAGCATGATGAGCGCGTGCAAACTTAGCAGACACATACCCGCTAAACATCCCCGGCAAAGCGGCCCGTGAATCAGGATGTAATACTCCCAAATAAATGTGCCCGAGTGATGCTGCCACCATCATAAACATTGATAAATCATGAACAGGGTATGCCCAACGGACTAACCCGGCAGGAAACCAAGGAGCCATCCACATCACAGCTCCGCTAAAGGTGATAAAAAAGGAACCAAAGATCGTAATCAAGGAGTTGATTTTTTCTCCCCCATTATACTTATCCTGTGGAGGATAATCACCATGTCCGCCAAAGAACTCTTTAGGAAATGCCCGAACATGCTGCCAGTCCGATTTCGTAAATTTAAAGACGGATTTCAGCCATTCCCAATGGTGACTGGGATTTCCTACAACAAACATTAAACCTACAATCACTACAAATACGATAGCAGCCCCCCGATGTATCAACCGGGCAATTTGTATGCCTCCGAATACATTCATGACGGGTTGAAATGATGGGTTCAGAATTCCAAGACCCGTGAAAAGTAAAAGAAAAAAAGCAAGAGCATGTACCCAGTGGCTGATTCGCTCACCCTTAGTAAATCGCAGTATTTTAGGTGATTGGCTTTCCTTCTTCTTTGTTTGAGTATTAATGCCCATTAGTCTCCCCCCATTTTATACTCTCTTCGACTCGATGAATTTACTTGAGTTTTAATCGTCTTTAGAGCGATATGAACCCTTGACAATATTGGCAAAAACGCCGATGACAACTGCAGCCGCCGCTCCTCCCACCGCGATTCCACCTACGGGACGAACAACATCTTTCCAGAGCGTCAAGGAAAGCGGAATCGTCGGATTAACAGGAAGGCCATAGACTTCTGGGCGATCCATGAGAAGATAGACGTAAGTTGTACCGCCCATTTCCTTTTCTCCATAGAGTTGAGCCTGGGGATGGGTTTTTTGTACTTCGCTGAGACGATTTTTCGCTTGCCCAAGGAGGTCTGAATAATCCCCAAACATTAACGCACCAGTTTGGCACGTTTGCACACAAGCAGGTTTTAAATTGTTTTCGACTCGGTCAATACATCCGGTACATTTAAATGATTTCTGCAGAGTTTGGTCAACCTTCGGAACACCAAAAGGACAGTTTTCAGTGCAATATCCGCAGCCAATACACTTTTTATGATCTATAACGACAAACCCGGATTCGGTCTGCCTGATAGCTTTTGAGGAACATGCCTTTAGGCAAGCCGGATCTCCACAATGAAAACATTGTGCTTTGCGCATCAAGAAATTCATAGTTTGATCTTTATATTTCTCGATAAAGGTTACATAAGTCCATGTCTTTGGGCTGAAATCCTTTTGAGTTTGATAGCTTGTGACGAGCTGAGTCTTCTCGGCAGGAAGCTCGTTCCATTCCTTGCAGGCAACAGTACAGGCTTTGCATCCCGTACATTTCGAAGTATCAACGAATATCATTTTCCTGGTCATCGCTAAGCCCTCCTTACATTAACTAAGCAGACCTTATACTCTGGTGTTCCCGCTCCGGGATCCAGGGCAGCAATTGTCAACTCATTAGTGCTTGGTCCAGGACTTAAGCTTGCAAATCCCCAGCTCCAAGGCATGCCGATGGTTTCAGTTTCTTTGCCGTTCACCTTATAAGTCTGTAAGCGATCTGTAACAAGAGCTCGTACTGTGACTTTTCCCCGGGCAGAAGAGACTTCGACCATATCACCTTCTTTGATGCCGATCTTTTGGGCTAAATTTTTACTGAGCTCTGCAAAAGGTTCCGGCATAAGTTCATTGAGCCAGGGTATATTGCGGGTGATTCCTCCGGCACAGAAATGCTCCACAACCCCATACGTTGTTAAAACGTGCGGAAAATCATTGGCTTTACCCATTTTTTGTATTTCAGGAGACGATGAAAGAATTAAAGCTACAGGGCTTTTAGATACCTTTGGATGTAATAGATTATCGGTCGGGCTTTCCGTCGGTTCATAGAATTCCGGCATCGGGCCATCAGTACATACTCCGGCAGCTCGGACACCAATAGCCGGAAGTCCATCGGCGGATGGTTCCGCTGGTAAACCGCTCATATAGGGAGCAGCAAATAAACGACCTAAGCCCTCCGGATTCATTCGGAAACTCTGCCTGCCTTCGGGAGTATCAGGACCTTTGGCCTTGTCTGCCACATCGGCACCGTCATTTCCGGCCCAGACCTTTGCTGAGGCATCCCACCAAACAAGTTTGCGTTTATCGTCAACCGGTTGCCCTGAAATGTCACAAGAAGCTCGATTATAGAGAATACGAATATTTCCTGGCCAAGCGAAACTCCAGTCTTTAAATAGCCCTAGACCTGACGGATCGTCATTTTTGCGGCGTGCTGCAAGATTTCCGTTTCCCGTCGCTCCGGCATAGATCCAATTTCCTGTTGATGCAGACCCAATGGGAGCTTTTAAATAATCGCCTATTGTTGGGAGAAGCTTGCCGGATGTTTCGTCATACCCACTTAACTCTTGAAGTACTTTTAAGGCGCTTGCCTCCTCACCATAATCCCAACGAGCCTTTAAAATGGGAGCATCTTTTACATCAGTGCTTCCTTCATATAACTTTCTAATCTTTTTAAATAAAGAATCCAGCATTTCAAGGTCCGGTTTCGCATCACCCAAGGGCTTAAGCGCAGCCTCTTTCCATTGAATCCAACGTGAAGAATTAGTTAAACTCCCAGCCTTTTCATAGACAAATGCTGCCGGAAACATAATGACTTCTGTTTTAATATCTGCAGGTTTAACTCCGGGCTCACGCCAGAATTGGGCAGTTTCAATTTCGAATAAATCAGATACAACCATCATATCGAGTTTGGGCAAAGCTGAACGAACGAGCTTTCTGTTTGGAATTGATACTAAGGAGTTAGAGCCAACATTAAAAAGTAATTTAAACTGTCCCTTCTCCATCATCTCAAATATCTTCACCATTGTGGCATTTACTGAGGGACTTGTTTTAGGTAAGTAGCTAAATCCATAGTCATTCTCTTTGGTTGCATTTTCCCCAAACCAAGCCTTAAGGAGCGCAACGATATGTTTTTCATAAAAGGAACCACTGCGTACCAGGTAATCACGAAGAGTCTTGTCGCTGTTTATAGGATACGGCAAATAACCGGGCAAGTTGCTTACAAGGTTTGCCATATCCGTTGAGCCTTGGACATTAGGTTCACCACGCAGAGCATTAATGCCTCCGCCTGCCTTGCCGATATTGCCTAATAGTAACTGAATCACGGCGTAGGCACGTATTCCTTGAGTACCCGTAGTGTGCTGGGTCATACCTAAAGCATAAAGAATTGTCCCGGGTTTTCCTTTGGAAAACGTGTCTGCAATTTCTTTAATTTTTACCGCCGGAATTCCGGTGATTTTTTCAGCAACTTCAAAGGTGTAACGAGAATAATGAGTTTTAAGCTTAGAAAAGACGCTGTCAGGATCCTCAAGAGAATCTGCTTTCAGAGGCTTATTATCAGAACCAAGTTGATACCCCCAACTTGTCACAGCATATTTCCGACTCTTGGCGTCATAACCCGAGAAAACACCGTCCTCAAATTGATAATCCTTCGCTACTTTAAGTAAGGCATTGGTATAATTTAAAACATAATTCCGATCGTATAATTGATTTTCAATAATGTAATTAATCATTGCGCCAAGATACGCAATATCTGTTCCCGGTCTGATTTGGGCAAAGAGGTCTGCCTTAGAAGCAGTCCGAGTGAAACGCGGATCAACAACAATCATCTTGGCTCCCTTTTCCTTCGCCCGGTTAATCCACTTCATGGCAATCGGATGATTTTCCGCACAGTTGCTGCCAGCAATTAAAAAAACCTCAGCGTTTTGCAAATCAGACCAGGAATTTGTCATCGCACCCCTGCCAAATGAAGGTGACAAACTTGCCACCGTGGGAGCGTGTCATATCCTGGCCTGATGCTCATTATAAGGAGTACCAATAATTCGGCAAAACTTGGAAATAAGATATGACTCTTCGTTATCCACTTCGGCCGAACCTAAGAAGGCTATTCCTTCAGCACGGTTAACAGGCAACAGATCGCGCTGTCCCGTTTTAGCGTTAATAATCTCATCATTGGCTTTCCAAGTAGCCTCCCTGATTTCTTTTGTCTTTTGAGCCACCCGGTTTAAGGCATCTTCCCAGGAAATTTCTTCCCAGTGATCAGACCCTGGGGCCCGACGTCTCGGTTTCGTGACCCGATTTGGCGAATAGGCAACACTCAGTAAACTCGCAGCTTTAGGGCAAAGAGCTCCTTCATTAGTCGGATGATCCGGATCTCCTTCAAGATGAATCAGCTTTCCCTCTTTAACATATAAGAGCATCCCACATCCGCCCGAGCAAAAATGGCATATGCTCGGAATTTTTTTACTACCCTCAATCTTAAGGGCAAATTCCTTAGCTTCAGCTAAAGTCGGATCAAAACCCAAACCCGAGGCCAAAGCAGCAATAGAGAGCCCTGAAAGCTTAAGGAAACTACGGCGAGAAACATCCATACCTTCTTTCCTCCTCTGATTAATCTTTTTATTAAACATACCTACAGCTCTCCACAAAAATTTCAGCAATAGGAAATGTCCAATACATTTAGTTTAAAGATTATGTTATATTATTAAATATAGAATATTCTAAATATTCTACCTCTAAGCTTAACTCTCTTTTTCTCCGATGTCTTCATTATGAACATTATTTGACACTCCCACGGCTGATTTACCACAAGACGGGCATGGTATTTAGGATTGACGAATACCTTGCGTCTGTAGCGTGGGCAAAATTTAGAGAACACATGTCAGTCAATCCCTCCTTAGGGAGATATCAATCCCTATATTCTTCGAGATATTTCCACATATACCCTTCTTTTCCAAGTAAGTATTTTTTTACTTCACTTATTTTACGGTGCAGGAATTAAGACCTTCACGTGGAATTGTTAGGTAACAAACGGCATAATAAGGAGGGTGCAAACCGTGTCTTTATTTCAAGTACTCTATGAAGTTCTTAATCAAAATGGCTGGGATTTTGACTTTGACACTAAGAATGAAATTATTAAACTAGAGATTCGAGGGGTTAACGCTAATTTTCATGCTTTCCTCCTCGTTGATGAAGAGCAGGAATCTTTACTTTGTAACACACATATTAATCAAAAAATCCCTTATGCCAAACGTCTCGAAGTATGTGATTTCATGAGTCGTGTCAATTATGAACTCGCGAACGGTAATTTTGAAATGGATATGGATAATGGAGAAATCCGTTTTAGAACCTTCTTGGACCTTGCTGATGCCGAACCCTCCAAGGATCAAATACTTAATATAGTCTGGAATGGAGTTCTCGGTTTTGATACGTATTATCCAGGCTTGATGAAACTTGTTTATGAAAATTATAGTGCCGAAGAAGCCGTTGCCTATTGCAGCGAAGAAAATCACCGAACAGAAGACTGACTTTATCTCTATGAGAGACAACATTTAAAAAGAGAGTGGCAATTTTGCCACTCTCTATACTTTATGCTGCCAAAGGCACAATATAAACAAGCATCATAATAAAATGAACCAAACTGCCTACAGCAATAAAAAGGTGAAATATTTCATGGAATCCAAATCGTTTAGGAAAAAAGTCAAATATTTTTGTCGCATAAATTACTGCACCTAGGGTGTAGACCACGCCACCCACAGCCATAAGAATAATTGCCCCTTCCGGAAGATGGCGAATAAGCTGTAAAAAAGGTACCAAGGCAATCCAGCCAAGAGATACATAAAATGTTGTTGAAACATAACGCGGGGCGTGAATAAGCCATAATTTCAGGATCATTCCAATTAACGCCAAAGTCCAAACTGATATTAGCATAACCCACCGCCAGGAACCATCGAGGCCGAAATAAAAAACCGGTGTGTAAGAACCTGCAATAAGGAAGTAGATAGCAATATGGTCAATCTTTTTTAAGAGAAGCTCTTTTTGCGGTGTTGTTCTGACCCAATGATACACTGAACTTGCTCCATAAAGGGCAATCACACTCAAGCCATATATTGTCATAGTAATCAACTTTGAGATACTGTCTTTACAGTTAATGATCAAGCAAAATAAACCGATAATGGCAGCTATAAATGGAACAAAATGTGTCCAAGTATTAACCGGTTCTTTCATCTTGAAACTCATGTTGAAAGCCTCCCGAACATTTCTTTCTCTTGGTATTTCTTCTATACTTAATTTTAAACCTTATGAAAACCAAAATCAATTACTACGAAAGCGCGTTGATTTGTAAAAAGGGAAGCAATATATATTGTAGCAATAATTACCTGAGTATTTAAAGCCAACTAAGCCATAATAAGAATGTTCCAGTACACAAACACATTTTAAAAGGAGGGTTCCTATCATGGCAGGAGAAAGAAACACAAACACACCAGCAGCTCAAGGTGCTTCACAACAATTAGATCAGTTCAAGTATGAAGTTGCAAATGAAATGGGACTCCAACTAGGTGGTGACCGTACCAGCCGCGAAAATGGTTCTGTTGGCGGTCAAATGACCAAACGTATGATTCAATTCGCTGAAGAACATCTCAAAGGCGGAGCAAAAATCTAACGTTAATCAGTTGAATAGCATCTAACATAAGAAGGATATCGTATGATATCCTTCTTATTAATTTAATTGGAGTAAACCAACACTAATCTCAGCATAGCACGAAGTATTTAAAGAGGAACCATTAAAAGGAGCTATATGCTCCTATTTAATGGTCCCATCCGTTTCTTCCAAATGCTTTTTCTTTGAAGCCAATTTTGACTTAACATCTTTAATTTGATGAGCAGAAAGTTCTTCGGAATTTTCCTCCAGAAATTCTTCATTTTTATGAATATTTTTTAAGGTCAATTCCAGCTTTTTTAAATCCTCAAATTTATTTTTATTGCCATCATTTCTTGGCATGCTCTTCACCTCGAAACTATTTTGTCCAAAACAAAAGGATTCATGCCAGATAAACAGCTAATGAGATATAGGAATTACAAAAGTCTAGCTCTTTTAATGCCCTTTTCGCCAAATTTTTGGTTAACGGCATCAATTACCTTAGCTAAGGCCTCCAATTTCTCGTCAGACTCTGAAAATAATGAGAGTTGACTTTCACATTTGGACGATAAATTATTCATAGTAACTCCAAGCAAGCGTATTGAACTTTTCAGAGAAACATTCCTTAACAGAATGCGAGCTTCTTGGAAGATCTTCTCATCAAGATCCGTAGCTTGATCTAACGTTTGGGAACGCGATACCGTTTTAAAATCATCATAGCGTAGTTTTAGGGTTACGGTTTTACCTTTTAAGCCCTCTTTTCGCAGTCGTCGCCCAACATCAACAGCAAGCTCTAATAAAGTAGTCTCCAAAGCGTCCCTATCAATCACATCGACTGAAAAAGTAGTTTCCCGACCGACCGATTTGACAGCCCTCTCAGGTTCAACGGGCCGTTCATCAATACCTCGGGCTAACTGATATAGCTGGTTTCCTAATACTCCAAATTGCTGAATTAAATATCCCAGCTCTAAATGACGCAAATCTTTAATCGTTTTAATATTCAATTTATGTAATTGCTCGGAAGTTCTTTGCCCCACTCCCCAAAGTCGTTCTATCGACAGAGGATCCAAAAATTCCTGGATCTTATTGGGTTGAACAA
Source organism: Desulfosporosinus sp. FKA (assembly GCF_002196785.1). NCBI lineage: Bacteria > Bacillati > Bacillota > Clostridia > Eubacteriales > Desulfitobacteriaceae > Desulfosporosinus > Desulfosporosinus sp. FKA. The sequence continues at coordinate 13,332 of NZ_NAHZ01000024.1, forward strand.
AGACAAAACCGTTAGGTTTTTGTAAATCGGAAGCTAATTTCGCCAAAAATTTATTCCAAGCAATACCTACAGAAGCGGTTAAGCAGAGTTCCTCTTTAATGCGTTGTTTAATTTGCCAAGCAATAGAATCTACTGATCCAAATAAGCTTGTAGACCCTGTTACGTCTAAAAAAGCCTCATCTAAAGACAGAGGCTCTACCAATGGCGTATAGGTCAAAAAAATCTCCCGGATCTGTAAAGAGACTTTTTTATAGTTCGGCATATTTACTGGTAAAAATATAGCCTGAGGACAACGACGATAGGCTTCTGCCATGGGCATCGCAGAATGTATGCCAAATTTTCGGGCTTCGTAAGACGCTGTTGAAACAACGCTCCGACTATTAGGCTTACCGCCGACAACTACCGGTTTTCCTAATAAGGAGGGATCATCTCGTTGCTCTACTGAGGCATAAAAGGCATCCATATCGACATGGATTAGTTTACGTAAGCCTGTCCAATCTTTACAGGTATCACTATGATTTAAAGGCTTATCGCCAGTTACGCTTGTCACTAGCATCACCTTTCCTAATTTTACATCTCAGCAGGAAGTTTGTTTGCCTTCCATTCTCTAAAACAAACAATGCTGGATAATAGCATAATCAAAGAATCTCTCATGACATAATAAACGGTTATCTTTTCAGGTCCGCTGAAACCAAAACATCCACACCCATAGGGCAGAACATTGCTATAGTTAAGAAGGGTTTGGATCAAGAAAAATAAGGAAAGCAGCAATAAGAACGTACTCGCATACTTTCCTTGCCAATTGACCCCTAAAGCTAAACCGGACAAAATTTCCAGCCAAGGAAAGACGATTGCAATTAATAATGCTGCCATCCCCAAAAAGGGGTAATAAGCTAGAATTGTAACTTTAAAAAGATATAAATTCAAAAGCTTTGATCCCCCGGCATATATATAAATTCCTGCAAGCAGCAATCTTAAAAAAATCATGTTGTTCCTCCTGTTTCTTGAAAAAACTTTACATAATCCTCAAGATTTTCAAAGCCCCCAGTAATACCTTTAACTAACTTATGATCATTATACACATAAATTGTGGGTGTTCCTTGTATTTGATATTGTTTTCGCAAGGCCTCATATTTTTGAACATCAACTTTTACAATATTTTTAACTGCAAGTTTTTTAACGGCTTCCTTTAGGTAAGGTTCTGTTTTAATACACTGTTCGCAAATCGGAGAGTAAAAATAAACGTAAAAATTATCACCATTATCAATTTTCTGTTGTAATTGATTCGGACTAATCTCTGTCATCTGGTCTTTTTGAAACATTCGTGACTGCCATGAATAAATCCCAACAGATAACAAGATTCCTACCACGAATATCATAAAAAATAACTTCTTCATTACGCTAAAACATTCCTTTCGCTTCGCGCTTAAGGCAGAAATGCCCATAGAACACTTCCGTCACCAAGACCCCGATGTTTAGCTTTAGCTGAACGAATTCACTCTATAAACCCTCTGTTTCTCATATTAGCTGCGTTACAAAACAAACCCATCCCTGTCTTCATTTTCCTGAAATCAAGTTTTTCATAAAACCCTTCTTTCCCCGGTGCTGCATATAAGATAATGTTACAGTTGGGAAGTAAATCTTTTATAGTGCTCACAATCATCCTTCCTATCCCTCGACCCTGATATGCAGGCAATATTGCCAAATCATACAGAGCGGCCTGATATGTCCCATCGGAAATTGCCCGGCCAAAACCAACGAGTTTTTCGTCATCAAACACAAATACTGCTGTATGACTATTCTCAAAGGCCTTCTTATGAATTTCTGGCACATAACTTGCCATTCCAACTAATTTTAAAGTCTGAGCCACATTATCCCAGTTAATATTTGAACAGTTACACTGAACTTTCAAACTCATGGATTTCTCACCTCTGTTTCCCCGAATTGCTGAAATATCAATTAAGGGAATTCCTTATCCTGATATTCAATGAAAATTGTTAAATCCCTCTTTATAGTTAAGGACAAATTTTTCCTGTCCTTATAAAAGGCTTGTCATCTGATTTTGTAAGCACGATGCCATGACGGGTACTGGGATCACCGCCGACGACTGCTGGAACTGTCCGTAAATCGAGTGAATCACCCTGTTGAAGACGAAACGAAGCTTCCCAAGATAGGTAGGCAGAATTTGCATCAATATGGAAAACGTAGTTTTTGGCCATTATTATAACACCACCCGTTAATTTAGAGCCTATCGCGAATAGCACATTTATTTGCTTTAATCGAACTTATGTTCTAATTATAACCATGCGCAATGGAAATATCAACAGCAGAGTGCTTTGAGCCGGAGGTTGACATGGAAAGAATAAACGTTTAGTATTTTTTATAACAATTAAGGAAAAGAGGCATATATAGTGGAACAGCTAATACCAACCAGAGAACAAGCCTATGATATTTTAACGAAATATAATAAGAGTGACAGCCTGATTACCCATGCTCTCTCTGTGGAAGCTGTAATGCTTCATTTTGCCGATATACTTGGCGAACCTGAAAAAGAAAAGTGGGGCATTATCGGATTATTGCATGATGTTGATTATGAAATGTATCCTGAGCAGCACTGCCTAAAAGCTAAAGAGCTGCTAACAGAACACAACTTGCCTGAAGACTATATCCATGCAGTACAAAGTCATGGTTGGGGTCTATGCTGTGACGTCGAACCTATTCACACAATGGAAAAAGTATTATTCACTATTGATGAATTAACTGGCCTAATCGCTGCCACAGCCCTCTTGCGGCCAAGCAAAAGCATTCTTGATCTTGAAGTTAAATCGGTTAAAAAGAAGTGGAAGCAAAAAAGCTTTGCCGCCGGAGTAAACCGCGAAGTCATTGAACAAGGCGCAAAAATGTTAGGCATGGAACTAGACTATATTATCGGAGAGACTATCAAGGGGATGCAAAGTACGGCAGAAGCTATTGGTTTAAAAGGACAGCTTTAGGATTATTATATATCACGTATATATCCCGCACAGCTCATAATTTCAAACTCCATTTCAGAGACCTTTTGATTCAAAAAATCAAAACAAAGCCATGCATAAATAGTGGTTTAAATCATCCACTTAAATGCATGGTTTTATTTATGAAAAAGCATAACAAGAAAGAAAAAAGATTCATGGCCTTTTCATGAATCTTTTATAAAGCGAGCAATATTATCACATTCTTATTCTGATAAAATAATCCTTTTACTAAAAGTATCCTACTTGTCCCCTTCTTCCGGGACAATACAAATCATTGAAAACAATTCCCCGCCTCGATTGGAAAATTGGTGAAGTGCGTTTTCGGGAACATAAGCGTAAGAACCTGCCTCAACTTCATGATCTACCCCATCGAGATGAAGAATTCCCTTCCCCCGGACAATATAGTTAATATGAGGCCAAGGGTGACTATGTTTAGGAGTATATCCTTCTGCTTCCAGATCAAAAAGCCGCATAACATACCCTTCCCAGCCTTCACGCGGGGATACAAGCACTTTTTTATAGACATTTTTTACGGCATCACCTTCAAGTTTAATTCTCAAAGCATCTTTTTCTTGAGCAACAATCATGAGATCTCCTCCTCAAATATTCTGATCTTCTACTAGATTCTACCTTTGAGTTTGAATTCCTCTATAAGCTTAAAACATTGGCTGTATTTTCTATAATACTTCGAAGATTCCCCATCCAAGGCAACTTCCAATGGTTTGTCTTTAAACTACAATTATGCTATAAGTTAATTATCCTTGGAGAATTTTTCGCAAATATTATAGTCAATACTATGTTTACACAAATTTTACCCCTAAAAACCTTTGTTTTTCACAAACTTACCTTAGCTGCTTTTGCAATTCACTGTGACTTGAATGGGAGGAATATCATGAACAAAATGTACACTTCAAAGGGAATCAGCAACTATAGTTCAGACCTGAACGCTGATTTCGGCGAACCTAAGACTATACTCTATCCCTATCACATCGTTTGTCAGGAATGTAATAAAACCATCTTTTTTTCTGGAATAACTGATCAAAAGACTTACGTACTTTGTGATCGATGTGCACATCTTCAGTGATAATCCTAGATCACTGGCTCTAGTTGAGTTCTGACAAAACTAATAAATTCCCTTGCAGCAAACTTCAGGTAAGTATTCCTCCGCCAAATGAATGCCAAGTAACGAGGAATACCAGGCGGTGCCAAAGGGATAACCTTTATACGCGAAGAATCCAAGTTTTTGCATATACTATCCGGCAAAAAAGCGATTCCTAGGTTGTCGGCTACCATTTCACTAATAAAATCCCATTGCGAACTTTCATAAAGCACGTTGGGATTAAAGCCTGCTTTCTGGCAGGCTTCCTTTATGTGATAGTATAGGGCAAAGTTTTCTGGATAAAAAATAAACGTTTCTTCTTTCAATTCTTCTAAGCTCACTTCATGACTGCTTGCTAAGTGGTGTTTCGGATGGACCAGTAACTTCAAATGCTCTTCGACAACTGGAAGACATTCAAAAACGTCTTCACTAACGGGCAAAACGACGATTCCCAGATCAATATCACCTGCGGAAATAGAATGTTCAACTTCTCGCGCACCATTTTCCAAAATCTGAATCGTTATGTGCGGATGCAGTTTCTGAAATTCCGCTATAATCCTTGAAATAAAGTTATAACCAATCATAGGGAGAAGACCCATTCTTATATATCCTTTTCGAACTTGCCGTACGTCGTCTAATTCGGCTTCGAGGCTTTCCATAGATTGAACAATGTTTAGCGCATGTCTGTAGACGACTTCTCCTATATCGGTTAGTTCAACTTTTTTAGTTGTCCGTTCTAACAAAGTGGCTCCCAATTCGTCTTCCATACCTTTGATCATCTTACTGATGGTAGGCTGAGTAATATGAAGGGATTCCCCTGCCTTAGAAAAACCCTTGCGCTTTACAACCTCAGCGAAATAAACTAATTGGCGAATATCCATCGATATATCCTCCTCTTGGTTTCGTTTATATAGATAAAGGGAATCATTTATATGCTATATGTATTTATTCGTCTTGGCAATAAATTATATTCCAACTATGTATTTCACTTATGTATGAAAAGGATTTAAAATAAATACAGAAACCAGGAGATGATAGATATAGTAAAGCAAGGAATACTTTACTATAATTTACAAACAAACATTATCAAGTAATTAACGTTTGGTATGTAGAAAAAAGGAGGGTATATATAATGAAAAAACAGCTTTTAATGTACGTCATGGGTTGCCCTGTATATGTTGACGTTAAGGAATCGAAGGAAACATTAGCCAATATTGCAGCGAAGTGAATAAAAACGGCCCTAACTTGAAGGCCGCAGGTATTTACTCCAGAGGAATAACATGCACAAAAAAGCCGGGCTTATTGAGCCTGACTTTTTTTGTGCATTCGTTAGAATTTCCTGTGCTGAGTCAGCAGAGCAACTACCTTGACATTCTTCACATAGCAGCTATGATATGTTTAAAGCTTTACTACCAAAAGAACGTTAATATTGCAGTGAAAGGACGAACTAACCCCTATGAATGTAAAAATTTTCACTTCCCCCGACCCAAGAATTTTGGAAAAAGAAATTAATCAATGGTTAGAGGATAACAGTTGGGTTAAAGTTGTTAATATTGCTCAAAGTACAGGATCAACAACTGTAATTTCAATTTGGTATAATGAACCCAATGTTCCTATCCTTGGCTAATATAGTCTTTTATCTTACTTAAATGTTCACTCTTGCTTGCTCATTATGAGCTATGTACTGTATCTATATTATGAAAGTTATTTCATTTGCTATTTATTCTAGTATTTCAAAGGAGAAGTTTAGGCCTATTTTGCCTAAACTTCTCCTTTATATTTATATATACTCAGATAAATCATCCCAAAGTCATCCCTGCCGCATCAAAACTCATAGTTTTAGGAAATACTAACTTTATACTATGCGTGAATAGTTTTAACGAAGGGATGGTCAGTTATGAAAGTTTCCCTCTTTGCCACCTGTCTGGCAAATGCTCTTTATCCGGACGTTGATCTGACGATGGCAAAAATTCTTACATACTTGGGGCATACCGTTGATGTTCCCGATGGACAAGCCTGCTGCGGCCAAATTGCCTTTAATTCCGGTTATTTCGATGATGCGCGGGAGGTAGCTCGTACACTTATTGATGCCTTTGAGAAGAGCGAAGTTGTCGTCGGACCGAGTGGATCATGCATAGCTATGATTCATCATTACTATCCATTTCTTTTTGAAAATGATCCAGTCTATCTTGCTAAGGCTGAAGACTTGATTCACAAAAGCTATGAATTCACTCAATTCATTGTTGATGTCTTGCAGAAGCCCGATTTAGGGGCCAAATATAAGGCCAAAGCCACCTATCATCCTTCCTGTCATGCCACCCGGCTTTTAGAAATCAAGGATGCTCCCCTTACCCTGATTGAACATGTCCAAGACCTTGAACTTCTTCCTTTGCCGGAATCCCAATTGTGTTGTGGTTTTGGCGGGACCTTTTCGGTCAAGATGCCAAAAATTTCCGAAGCCATGGTCGCAGAAAAAGCGGAACACGTTTTAGAGTCAGGAGCTGATTTATTGCTTGGTCTGGATCTGGGCTGCCTCATGAACATTTCTGGTTATCTGGAGAAAATCAATAAACCGATTAAAACCATGCATATTATTCAGTTACTTGGGGAGGGAATGAAGAATGTCCACCTATAAACCTATCGTTGAAAAACGAGTCGATAATGCACTAACCAACAACTTTTTGCGTAAAGCGACTCGGCGAGCCACAGACCGTTTGCGCCATAACAAATACAATGCAGCAGATGAGCTGGGAGATTGGGAGAAGTGGCGCTTGGCCGGGGATACAATTCGTTCTCATGTTATTGCCAATTTGGACTATTATCTCCAACAACTCATAACCCAAGTTGAAAAAAACGGGGGCCACGTCCATCTTGCCCAAACCCCTTCTGAAGCCGTTGACATAGTGAGCAAGATTGCCCGCGACCATGGCGCCCAAACGATTATTAAATCGAAATCCATGGTTTCCGAAGAAATTCATCTTAACAAAGTCTTAGAAAAGGACGGCATCAGTGTTGTTGAGACAGACTTGGGAGAATACATACTACAAGTTGCTGGAGAAGTACCTTCTCATATTATCGTTCCTGCTATGCATAAAACCCGCCAACAAGTTGCCGAAATCTTTGCACCTCTCGCTGGCCGCCCTCTTAGTTCAGATACACCCACCCTCACACGATTTGTGCGGCAGCAAATGCGTCAAAAATTCTTACAGGGTGATATTGGCATCACCGGGTGTAATTTTGCCGTCGCTGAGACAGGCAGTATCACAATGGTTACTAATGAAGGAAACGGGCGCATGGTAAGCACCCTGCCCCGTGTCCAGATTACCCTAATGGGGATGGAGCGCATTGTACCCTCCTTCCGTGAACTCAGCGTCCTGCTCAATCTCCTCGGTCGCAGTGCGACAGGGCAGCGTCTTTCAAGTTATACGACAATCCTTACGCCTCCCAGGCAATCAACCGATCCTGATGGACCGGAAGAATTTCATCTGGTCATTTTAGATCATAACCGTTCTGAAATTCTTGGTGATCCTACCTTCCGCCAGTCCTTAAAATGTATTCGCTGCGGAGCCTGTTTTAACGTTTGCCCCGTTTACCGCCAAATTGGAGGACATGCATATGGATCTGTTTATGCCGGACCGATAGGTTCTGTCATTACGCCCCTTTTGGAAAACGATTGGGAAAAATGGGGGCATCTGCCCTACTTTTCTTCTCTTTGCGGTGCCTGTACCGAAGCCTGTCCCGTGCGTATTCCTCTTCATGACCTTCTGGTTAAACTCAGAGCCCGTAAGACCATGACAGGGCATACTCCGCAAATTGAAAAACGAATATTCCAGGCCTATCGTTATATGTTTACGCATGAAAAAACTTTGCGCCAGGCTCTGCGTCTAGGTGCGAGATTTCAGTTTCCCTTTGTACAGCATGACCGGATTGTCAGTGGTCCACCTCCTCTCTCCAATTGGACCAAAAGCAAGACCTTGCCAAAAGTCGCCTCCAAATCCTTTATGTACCTATGGGCCGAAGCAAAGCACAAAGGGACTATCCCTACTCCCAACTCTAAAGAGTAAGTCGAGGTGAGATCAAATGACCAACACAAACGATTTTATTAGTCTCCTGGCCTCAAAACTTGGGCGCTCTACTCCCCAATCAGCTCCAGAACCGGTAGCTTTCGACGTTCCTTCTTTCCAAATCTCAAGCCAAGAGCGGGTAAGAACCTTTCTGGATAATTGGCAAGCTTTAGGCGGTAAAGGAGCCATTGTGAAATCACCGGATGAAGCGATCCGATGTCTCCAAGAATGGTTCGGCGATCTTTCCTTTGATCAAACCACCAATCAAGGAAGGATAGTTAGCTGGAACTTGCTCCCAGCATTTGCTGAATCCGCGTTTACAACCTTAAACTGGCCGCTGGCCCGCTATTCACAAGCGGCTCCCTCCCCTCAAGACCGACACCAATTAGCTGCGCAGGCCGAGCTTGGCGTAACGGGAGCGGACTGGGGGGTTGCTCTCTCCGGCAGCATCGTAACCAGCAGCAATCCTCAGCGGGGACGGGCTGTCAGCTTACTTCCTCCCCGCCACCTAACGATTATGGAAACGTCAAAAATCAGAAATACTATTGCTGAAATCCTTTCTGAAGTTTCTGCCTTGGAGAACCCACCGGCAGCGCTGGAGTTTATTACAGGGCCCAGCCGGACCTCGGATATTGAAATGGATCTGTCCATTGGTGTACATGGTCCGATAGAAGTCTACGTTCTTCTCATTGATGATTCTGAGGACACAGCTTCAAATTCAGGTGACTGATCACAATGGTTCGCTAAAGCGCCTGGCCCGACAATTGCAATCGCACTGAAGGATGGAATCTAGGCCCACCGAAATTAGCCAAATTAGCCTGAAAAACGCCTATTAATGGTATGCTTCCCTTGACAGGGAGCAGAGTAATTAATGTGTGTCTTTCAGGCCTTGATTTAGATAAAATATTCCACTTTTGCCATAGGAAAATAGATATCTGCTTGTTTTCTGAAGAATTCTTTTAACTCTTCGAGATCTTCATTAGGATAAACATATTTTCCATAGCCAAACTGGCCATATTTAAACTTACGTTCTTCCTCTGCCATAGGCAATGAAGAATTTGGGTAAATCTCAAGAATTGTTGCTTTCGCTTTCAAAGTGTACCGGTGAGAAATAAACTCAAGGGTCAGCTGCTCTGGAGACCATCCCATAGGTGCCAGGCGTGTTAATTCTTCCGCTGTTCTCTCCAGTAAATGTTCATATTCCTCTTTCCAGCCGGAAAACTTGAAAATAGGCGCAATAATAAAACCTAAGGGATAACCTGCCTTAAGTACCTTACCGGAAGCAATAATACGCTGTTCAGGAGAAGGCGTCAAATGTTCAAACTTGTTCACAACATAGTTGCAATTCAGGCTGAAGCGAAAGCGTGTATGCCCTTCGTGACGAGCTGAGAGCAAGGAATCCACAGCAGTAAATTTCGTTACGAAACGAAAACGCCCATTTTGTTCGCGCCCAAAAAAATTAATCGCCTGTTTTAGAGCCCCCGTATATCTCTCTACAGGAATGGGGTCAGATGTCGCAGCTCCTTCAAAAAATGTAATTTCAGGTGAACGCTCTTGAATTAGCTTAGAGGCAATTCCCAAGATCTCCACGATATTCACATAAACACGCACATAAGGCTTCTTCCCCAAGGTCGTCGACAAATAGCAATATTCACACATCCCCGGACAACTGGTTACTAAAGGCAGCTGGTAATGTGCTGATGGTTTACAAGTTTGAAATTTTTCACTCCGTCTTACGCCTATAACCAAAGTCCGTTTTGCTTCACGGTAAGCCTGAGCCGGATTTTTCCCGGGTATTCCCGTGACTCTGTTGTGAGAAGGTGTTGGAGTCACAGAAACACCCATTCTGCGAAAATCCTCCACTAAAAGCTTCCCCAAAGGATATTCAAGAGCCGATGGTTCGAAAAAGACACGCTGCGGAACAAATTCTTCTGTCACAGTCTTTCACCTCATACTTAGGTTACCCCTGAGCAGAAGATTCAACTCCAAGAATCATTGCCCTAATTTCATTTCATTCCTTTTCCGAAGTTGCGGCAATTCCAAGCTACGATGTTAGCAAAGTAAACGTTACATTAGAACTTTCCGGATCGAAATATAGAAATGAACAACCAAATCAGCATCATAGCAGCGGCACCAAACCCAATTTCAATAGCCGGCATTTTCCAGAGCATGATCGGCTGCCGGCCTAAAGCCGAAGCAATGATCAAACCCATCATTACGATGCTAAAGGACAATAACACAATACTAAAGGTGATCTGATTAGAAATCCGATCTATTCTGCGCAAAAATACATCGAGCTCGGGGATACCTATATCTAAATGAATTCTTCCCCTTAAAACATCACGCATTAAGACCTTCATCTGTTTTGGCAAATCAACTAAAAGCTCACTAAAATCTGAGATGTTATGCCACACTCGACCAGCAATAGTTTTCGGATGATAGCGTTCCTTGAGCAAACGAACTCCAAAGGGTTTAGCCATATCCATGATACTCAGCTGAGGATCAAGTTTCTCTACAATTCCCTCTAAAAGCAATAAACATTTTGCTAATAAGGTAAAATCGGCAGGAATTCTGATCTGATGCCGATAGGCCACACCCAAAAGATCTCCAATAGCTTTGCCCAGACTAATCCGACTCATAGGAACATCCATGTACTTTTCCCGCAAATCATCCACATCCTTGGAGAGAAGCGGCAAATTTACATCATCCGGAACTATGCCAATCCTTAAAATTGCCTGAATCATGCTTTCCGTATTCTGACGCATCATGGCAATGACCATAGAGGCGAAATTGTTTTTCATTTCCTGAGTAAGTCTGCCCACCATACCAAAATCAATAAAGGAGATTTCTCCTCCTTCTAAGATGAAGATATTTCCCGGATGAGGATCGCCATGGAAGAATCCTTCGATTAATACCTGATGAAAGAGCGCCTTCACCAGGCGGTCAGCAATCTCTTTGCGCTTATAACCCTTGGCATCAATCTCGTCATACAAATTCAGCTTGAGGCCTTCCACGTACTCCATGGTTAACACTTTACTGGTTGAATAATCCCAAAATATCCCAGGAATATGAATATTTGAATCATCTTTAAATTGTTTAGCAATTTTTTCAGCATTACGTGCTTCAATAGTATAATCCAGTTCATTGCGCAAAGATTTGGCAAATTCTTCGACAACATCTCGTAATTGCAAGCGTTCCATACGAACCATCCGATGTTCTGCTAAAGTTGCCAGATCAAGCAGAATTTCTAAATCCGTGTCAATAAGATCTTTGATGTTTGGACGTTGAACTTTTACTGCAACCTTCTCTCCCGTTCGCAATTGAGCAAGATGCACCTGCCCAATTGAAGCCGCTGCAACAGCTGTTTCTTCAAACATCGAAAAAATCTCTTCAACCGGAGATCCCAATTCATCTTCAATAATCCGGTGCACTTCCTGAAAGGAAAAGGGAGGAACATTATCCTGCAATTTTTCTAGTTCCTCAATGATCTCCTCCGGGAATATATCTGCGCGGGTGCTGGCAATCTGACCAATTTTAATGTAGGCAGGACCTAATTCTTCAAGAACTTGACGTACTCGTTCTCCCATGGACATGGGATCAATGTCCTCCCAATCTGTAAAAAGGCGTTTAGGAAGAGAAAGCATGTGAATAAGTCCGATTTCCTCAACAAAAAAGCCAAATCCATGGCGAGCGAGAACCTTTGCAACATCTCGATATCGTTTTAAATGCCGTATCCTCTTCCCGATCATCATAATGTCCTAATGTCCCCTCTATCAAAGTCATTACTTTGCCAAAAGAAATATAATCCCCAATAGAGATAGGCCCCTCGCAATTTCCCAAGTGGATCAACTATTCCTGGTTCTTAACGATAGCCTCTAATTCCGAAATGCGCTTTTCCAATCCTTCAATATTTGCCTTAGTAGCTACATTCAGCTCTTTCAGCATTTTTTCTAATTGATTGTGAATAGAGCTATTCATTTCCTTCCTTTGAGCTTCACCTTTTTCGAGCAATTCCTGAATTAAATCCTTCGATTCTGAGGAGGTTACTTCTCCTCGTCTTACCATCTCGTCTACAAACTTTTCAATCTGTTCTCTGCTGACAACCGCTAATCCCAAACCAAATGCCAACCCTTTTCGAAGCAAATCTTTCATAATCAATATTCCTCCTTTATAATATCCAACCTAATTATTCAACAATAGTTTTTTCATTCTATGATGCTTATATCTATTTTAACTTCTTTATGATTATTTACAAAACACCTTTAACTTATTAGGTTTTCTCTACTGTACATTTCCAGGGGAGTCTTTCGATAGGAACTCGTTCGTCTAAAGCTGAACGTGTTCACTAAAAAGAAAACCGAAGTGTCGATTCACTTCAGTTTCCCAGGTTGAATAATTATGGTAAACAGTTGCTTAACCTCTTTTGAGATCAAGCAGCTCATTTTCTGTATATGGATAATTTCGTTCATTAATACAGAAGGTACCTAGAAATTTAACTAATAACTCCTAGAGTTGACCAAAATTCTTTTGTTTGGGTTAAATCAGACGGTTCCTTTTTCTTGTCTTCTTCATGTTCTTTAACCGTGGGGTTGCTATCTTTTTTCATTCGAATCACAGCCTTTCCCAGATAATTTAGACATGTTTGTCACTTATTTTTTTATCCTTTGTTGTTATTTCTGACTTTATTCTAAGCGCAGCAAAACATAAACAAAACATATAATTGTTATCTTTACTATGATGGAAATTCATATTAAACTGTATTTGGAGGTGTTACTAATGGATATTCGACATTTAGAATATTTTATCGAAGTTGCTCGCCAAAAAAGCTTTAGTAAAGCGGCTCAGGTTTGCCATGTCTCACAATCCGCCATTAGTAAAATGATTAAAGATTTGGAAACTGAACTTAGCACTTCCTTATTTAATAGGAACTCAAAGTACGTCCAGTTGACAGATACAGGAATTATTTTTTTAGAGCAAGCTCAACAGGTTGTAGTAATGTTTCATAATTTAACGACTGATTTTGAAAATAAAATCAAAATGGCAAAAGGAAAAATTGCAATTGGTTTATTACCAATAACTAGTTCAACTATATTTGCCGAATTATTAGGAGAGTTTAAACAGAAGTATCCTTTGATTGATATTAGCTTGTCTGAATATGGCTCCAAAAAAGTGGCACTTGCTATAAAAGACGGTACTCTAGACGCTGGGGTCGTATGCATAGTCCCAGATCATCACTACTATGACTCTATTTCTATTTCCAAGGACCCTCTTTATGTTATCGTCTCCTCCCAGAATCCCATAAGTCAGCTCCCATCCATTGAACTCTCAGCCTTAGCTAATGAATTTTTTGTCTTATATAGTAAAGATTTTAGTCTTCACGATGAAATCATTAATCAATGCAGAAATGTTGGTTTTTCCCCAAACATTATTTTTGAAACGTCTCAGCTTGAGCTAATGACTCAAATGGTAGCCGCAAATTTAGGCATCGCTTTCTTACCAAGTGCAGTATGTTCCGAATTAGACCCTAATCGTATAGTCTCTGTCCAATTAACTGAACCACAAATCATTCATAGTATGTCTATCATTTGGAAAAGAGGTCGTTCCTTGTCACATGCCGCAAATTTGTGGCTGAAATTTGCCGAAGAATTTTTTAAATCTAGTGATCGTCCTCTTGTTAACTTTATCGATGTTCAGCTTTAGCTGAACGAGTTCACTATTTCGTAGTTCGCAGTTTCGGAAATTCCGTTATCCTAGAGCACTAATTCATGTCCATGGTCTTTCAGCCACTTTCTCCAGGTCATATATTCCGGCATAAAGGTTTTAACACGCTGCCAGAATTCCGGCGAGTGGTTCAGATGCGTCAAATGAGCCAGTTCGTGAATAATAAGATAATCGATTACTTTATCGGGAGCCATTATAATTCGCCAATTTAAATTCAAGTTTCCGCGACCGGAGCAGCTTCCCCACCTTGTTCTTTGATCTTTTAAACGAAAGTTTTGGTATGTAACCTGCATTCGCTTTGCCTGATCATCAAGTTTTTGCTTGAAAAGGTTACGTGCTTGAACTTTATACCAGGCAATAATCTGCTTGCGAATAGTTTCCGCAGATTGAGAATTAGGACCGTCCTGAGGTAATGACACAATAAGCATTTGGCCATCTGAATTCACTCGAATCCGACGATAATTGTGGCTTCGAAAACATAGGATTAATTGCCGACCGCGAAAGGGAAATTGTTCACCAATAGTAAAATTTTTTGCCGAATGTTCTTGCTTTTGACGTTTGATCAACCAATATTTTAAAATCCAATCCTCTTTGGCCTTTAATAGCTCCTTGATTTGCCTTTTCGACACATTTGGGGGCGCTGAAATTCGAATTCGATCATTTAGGATGCTTAATGTTATTCTTCGATAGCGAACGCTCCGTCGTTCTTCATAGGGGATTATTTCATCTCGGATATTTATTTGGCCCATGGTAAGAGGTCCTCCTAACTTAAGGGACGGTTCAAACAACATCTTGTAAAATGTGTTGTTTGAACCGTCCCCTTAGTCGTCTCAAGATGACTGAAATTATGTTCCGCGATAAAACCAGCCAACGAGAGCATATAAGATCATGCAGGCAGCTGCAACGAGAAGTCCCAGACGCAGTTTTAACTTTGCGTAATCCATAACCGGAATTTTCATGACAGTTGCCATGGCCACAGTATTATCACTTAGGGGCGATACAAATCCGCCAAACGTACCGCTGGCAAATACGGCTCCTGCAATTAAGGGCAAAGCTGCGTGTTCAGTCGTTGCCAGCGAAAACCCCAGAGGCATTAAAATACCCCACGTACCGAAGGATGAACCAATGACATAGGAGAGCATACATCCCAGCGCGAAAAAAGCCGGTGCAATAAACGCAGCCGGGACTATCCGTCCCACTGTCTGTTCTGTATAAGTGACAAACCCAAGGTCCGTAGAGATTGCCGAAACCGCCCAGACAAAAACTAAAAGAACGTTCACAGCCATCATTTCATTGCCGCCTTGCATGAAACCAAAAAGAGTTCGTTGGATAGGTTCCTTTCGAAAGCCATACCAAATAAAGGAGAACAACAGCGTCGATAACAAGGCTTCTAACATCGCTTTTGCTGCATTAGCTTGGATAAAGGCCCCTAATATGTTTGAAGAATGAAGATGGCCATCCCACCAGGTAAAAAATAAGGTTAAGATTAGTAAAAGAGCTAAGGGTACAATAAGGTTAAGGGCATCCGGCTTAACCTTTTGAGCGACAAGTTCTACCGGATCAGGAAATAGTTCATCACCATGGTCATGCCCCCTCTTTTTCCTCTCCCTGGAGATAGATGAAGGAATTGACAATTCCAGCGACGTTTCCGCAAAAGCTAATTTCGCCGAACCAATCGATCTTATTTTCTCTGTGGATTCAACAGGTTGAGTACCCACATTTTTTTCCTGTTCCTTATCACTTTTGAGGAACGTATAGCCCAAAGCAAAAGCAAGCATCGCCAAGGAAAAAAAGTTAAAAGGGATGCTGAGTAAAAACAAATTATAGGGAGGCATAGGAATTCCTTGATGCCGGCTCGCCACCCCCAACAATCCGATGCTATAACCAATAAAGACTGTTCCTAAAGGCATAATCGCACATAAAGGTGTCGCCGTAGCGTCAATCACAAATGCAACCTTATTGACAGGAACTTGAAGACGCGAGAATACTTGTTTCATGACCGGTCCCACTGTAATGATCCGAAAATCAGGCGCCATGAAAGTAAGTAAAGACGATAACCAAGTCACGATAAAGGCACCTCGCCCGGAATGAATCTTTGTTTCCATCAATTGAGCAAAACCGCTGACTCCTCCGGTAATGCGAACTAAGCCAACGAAAGCTCCGAAGCCATACATGAAGACGATCAAACGCAAATTGTCCGGAACAGCTAATTCTTTTAAAATGTATTGAAGTGCTGTATCCACCCCGCCAAATGGCGTAGGACTAATCATGTAGGCCCCAATTAGCAAACCGGCAACTAAGCCCGGCAAGACCTGTCTTGTGAACAGAGCCAGTGGAATTACCACAAGAAACGGTAACAAAGACCATACAGTTCCATGCATTTAAATACCCCTTTTCAACGTAGGCTATTGATATAATATCCCGCGCTGAAAAGCAATCTATACAGAGCTATTTAAAGATTTACGAACAAGAAATCAGCATATTAGGGAATTGTACTAATTGTAGTATGAATTAGAGGCAGTCCATAATAAACAAGTGCAGCAATGATAAGTACCGCAATTGCCAACTTAAACAACTTTTTTAGTATAAAGCCTACAGCAATAACACCTAAGCCCAACATCAACAGTTTATTCAGAGTAAATCCCGCAATCATTGTTCCCATATACTTCCTCCTTTATATACCAGCGAATTCCAAACTGAGACCGATCTCTTCGTCAGGAGACATCTTTTAGCGCAGAACTCAAATCATACGCATCTTCACTAAACGTTAAATTTGCTCACCAATAAAGCCAGACTTTCACCCAGCTTTGCCAAGGCCTCAGCAGATTGACTTACAGAACTCATTGTTGCCGCTTGTTCCTCAGAAGTTGCTGAAACTTCCTCCACTTTTGCCGCTGTCTGTTCGGCAATAACGCCTATATTATTAACAGATTCCACAGCATGAACAGCTCCGCTGGCCATTTGCTGAGCAACAGAAATAACTTCCTGAATTTGTTTAACGACAGTATTAACCTCTTCAACAATAGTTCTAAAGGAACTCCCTGCCAGATTCACGGCTTCAACACCGGCAGCGACCTCATCCTTGCCTTTCTCCATCCCGTCAACAACCCGTTCCGTGTCACGTTGTATTGTATCAATTAAGGATGCGATTTGAGTAGCAGATAAAGAAGATTGTTCCGCTAACTTTCTAACCTCGTCAGCAACCACCGCAAAACCCCTTCCGTGTTCACCTGCCCGTGCCGCCTCAATGGCAGCATTTAAAGCTAATAAATTCGTTTGATCCGAAATGCCTTTTATCACATCAACAATTTGTCCAATCTCTTTCGATTGCTCGCCTAAGTGAAATACGGCCTCAGCGGTTTGGACCGAAACTTCACGAATTTGTTCGATTTTTCGCACTGCATTTTCCACCTGGAGAGATCCCACATCAGCTGCTTGTGCTGCTTTCTCACTGCTTTGATTAACAATCTCCGTATTGGCTGCTACCTGTTGAGCACTCGAAGACATCTGTTCGATAACAACACTAGTATCCTTTACCGATAATGCTTGACTCGATGCACCAGTCGCGAGTTGAACCAAAGTACTGGAAACTTGTTCACTCGCAGTGGTTGCTTCTTCGGCAGCTGCCGACAATTCCTCACTCGTTGCCGCTACACTCTCCGATTGATTTAATACTTCACCGATAATTTCTCTTAACGAACGAACCATATCCCCTACCGCTTGTGCTAAAACGCCTATTTCATCCCGATTTTTTATCTCTGGAATACTAACCTTTAAATCACCATTGGCTACGGATTGAGCAATCATCGTGACCTTATTTAGAGGCCGGCTTATGCTTCTCGCCAACACTATTGTCAGCACAATTCCGAGGAGAAAGGCGGCTGCAATAAAAATAATTAGAAACTTTAAGCCAGTTGCATTTGTAAGCTGGGCGTCAGCAACCGCTTGTTCTCCTCCTTTATCCATAAAATATATCTGAGCTTCCATAGCATTGATTACTTGATCAAAACTTTCCTTACTCTTATTGATTAAAAGAGTTCGAGCCTCATTGTCGTTATTGTCTTCAATCAACGTCCAAACCTGATTAGCATCTGTTATGTAATCATCGAATGCCTTTTTCATAGATTCATTTCTGGTTTTCCCCTCGGAGCTCGTTACATATCTGCTATAGGTCGTAAAATCACTTTCCCATTTCGTTTTATTATTAAGAAAGCTGAACTTAACACCTTGATACGCTGTTGCGTCGTTTCGTTCCGAAAAGCCCAAGAGGAGCGTCCGCTGCATATCTTCCGTATCCTCAACTACCAGTGCTAAGGCATTAGCGGCTTTTAACCAATGATCACCTAAATCTTTTGCGCTCTGATCAAGCCGGTAAATACCATAATATCCCACTATCCCAACAAAAAGTGTCATTATAATTACGGCAAAAAAGCTTGCTTGTAATTTAAATCTAATCCCGTAGTTAATACCCGATTTTGTATTCATCGTCTTATTTTTCATAGGCAGACACTCTCCATTTCAATAGATAATCTCTTACAACAGCTTTGCTCCGGCTATAACATAATCATTAACCTATGTATTTCGACAACAAGAAGCAATAACCTTCTAATTACTGCCAATTATTTAAACTTTCTCCTTAAACGTCAATAACAACTTACATTTTTTTATAATCAGTACAAAATTTGCAAACAAAGAGCTTATCCCCTAAAATATAAGTAGTTAGGAGTAAGAACAAACATATGCCTTGCTTGATATGAATACGATACCAAGCACTAGCGAGTTTACTAAGGAAAGAAGATGAATTTCTATGGAATTACTTGATGCTCTGAAAACCAGACGAAGTATTCGAAGATTCAAACCAGATCCAGTCCCTGAGACGGCGATCAAAGAATTGATCGAAGCAGCTCGGCTTGCCCCCTCAGGCAGTAACCTTCAGCCTACTCGCTTTGTAGTTATCAAGAGCGATGCTGCACGTGCCCAATTAACAGAAGCTTCACCGCTGCCCTTTGTCAGCCAAGCACCTGTTGTCATTGCCTGCTGTGTGGACATGGAGTCCTTCGGAGGCATGGGAACAAGAGCCCGGGAACTTAAAGAAGCAGGAGCTTTTAACGATACTCCTCTTGAGAAAATGGACCCTGATGCCTATGCCAAACGCAAACCCATGGATCCGGCAGCTGCCGAAGGCTATCTGCGGTTAAATGCCGCCATTGCTGTTGATCATCTTACTTTACGAGCTGTTGATCTTGGTCTTGGTACGTGTTGGATCATGATGTTCGATCAAGAGAAGGTTAAGAAAATCCTCGATTTGAGTGAAAATTATCGTGTCGTGGCCTTAATCCCTGTCGGCTATCCTGATCAAAACCCTAAGCCACGCCCGAGAATTGGTCTAGAGCAACTAATTCTTAAAGAAGTATAATGTATCATTGCCTCCTACATACTTCCCTAAAAAGCCAAAACTAGTGAATCAATACCGACAAAGGAAGAACTTTCAACAAGTCTCTTCCTTTGCTGGCATAAAGGAGATTACCTAATTGTTGTCACACCTTATAATTTTTAATAAGAGCTAATAAATATTTGGACTTGACCTGTTCACTTGCCATCATTTGTTTAAGGGGAGGCATTTTTAAGATTGCTCCCAAAATTGCAGCCATGGCACGGTGACTAAACAACGCCTGATTATCAAAGATGAGATTATGAAGTTTGCCTTGCTCAATACTTTGCAAAACGATACGATGAACAGAGTTGACAGGGGTTATTACCCGTTTATCCCTATGCTTAAGCTTTAAGGCCCCATGATGACAATTTCGCACACAAACACCGCATCCCAGGCAGACATTCTCATCTAATTTAACTTTTTTAAGGACAGTGTTGTTGCCTTTTGTTTGGGATTCAAGGGACAAGGCGTCTACGGGACAGGCTTGAACACAGCTTCCACAGCCTTTGCACCGGGCTTCTTCTACCTCTGGCAGGAAATTTGTTGTATTAATGGTGTTTAAGGTTCCGAACCGTTTTATTGCCAAGAGAGCTTCACAGCAACAGCCGCAGCAATTGCAAATAAAAGGTAATCCTTCTTGTTCGTTTTCACCAATTTGGACTAAGTTATAATCATAAGCCTTTTCAATTAAATTCATACATTCGGAAACGGTGATTTCTCTGGCATAACCATATTTAATCAGGCTGGCTGCAGTTCCTCCAAACGTCATACAGATCTCCAGAGGAGCATCACATGCCTTGCCAAGATGACTCATTTTATGTCTGCAATAACAAGTGCCAACTCCTATATGGGAGGCTTTTTTAATTATTTCACTACTTCGTTCATAATCCAAGATGTGAAGATCATTAACAGTGCTTAAGGCTTGTTCATTGACAAAAATTCTGCCTAATTTCGTTTCGGTAACAAATAAATCGCGAACAAAATCCTCCTCAACATTTAAGTACTGATAAAATAGTTCGGCAAGGAGCCTTTGGTTACTATTCCCATTAAGACGCATCAAGGAAAATTCGAAAAAGCCGGCCATCGGCGGCGGCAGTACAAAGGTTCTCACGCCTGTAGGTTCCTCAATATCCAACAATAGAGCTCTGGAGGCGAGTTCTATTAGTATTTTTTCCGTATCTTTTAAATTCATGGATAAGGCCTCACTAGCAGTTTGTACCGTGAATGGTTTAATCGGCAGCTTGGACATAATCCTTGCTTCTTTTTCGCTCATGAGAACCTTAAGTATTTTAAACAAATATTCTGTAGGCGGTGCCCCTTGCGGAAATCGATTTAAGCGTTCGCTTAATTGCTCATATCCTGTTTTCAACGTTCTATGTGCCATGAATACTCTCCTCTATGTTCCTTACTTAATAGTCTAGATAGTCTAGGATTAATTATAGTACAAGATGGGATATTCTTCTATGAATTTGGTAACCATAGCCAACTAGAGTTTTAATATCATATAGTTCATTAAACTAACGCAAATTCAGTTTTACAGCATTTTGAAATTGCTTTATTATAAATAGTGAAGGCCACTCCCACTTGTAAAAGTGGGAGTCTCACGATTAGATGAATAGTGTTGAGGTGAAGACTATGGAAAAAATAGGCTTAGTGTTAGAAGGCGGAGGCATGAGGGGACTCTATACCTGTGGAGTTCTGGAATATTTTATGGAGAATGATCTCTATTTCAACTATATCATTGGCGTATCCGCCGGCGCATGCAATGCCGTTTCCTATATTTCGAAGCAACGTGGACGTAATGAGAAAGTTATTATCAATTATGCACAAGACTGGCGGTACATGAGTTTAAGAAATCTTCTGTTCAGCAAATCATATTTTGGCATGGATTTCATCTTTGACGAAGTTCCAAATAAGTATGTCGCTTTTGATTTTCAGACCTTTTATAATTCCCCTTGTAATTTTTTAGTAGGTGCTACAGATTGTAAGACCGGCAAACCTGTTTATTTAACGAAAGAAGAAATTGGTGATAAATTTCAGGCTTTAAGAGCCTCAGCTTCTCTGCCTCTCATATCTCCTATTGTGCATTATAAAGGGTACGAATTATTAGATGGCGGAATTTCAGATTCCATACCAATTCGCAAATCTATTCAGGACGGCAACCCCAAAAATGTCATCGTCTTAACAAGAAATCGCAGCTACAGGAAAAGCCCGGTTAAGTTCACCGGATTCCTCAAAGCAGCCTACAAAAAGTACCCGTCATTAGTGGAAACTATGTTGAATCGCTATAAAATTTACAACGATACCTTGGATTATATTGAGCAGCTTGAGAGTGACGGTAAGGCTCTTGTCATCAGGCCGTCTAAAGCCTTAGAGGTTGGGCGAATCGAAAAGAATCCCCAAAAGCTCCATGGATTATTGCAAAACGGGTATCTGGACACAAAAGAAACCTACAAAAAAATTCTGGAGTTCGTTTCCTAGTCATGAGTCTGATTTTTATTCTAAATAAGGAAAAAACGCAGAGTGGATAAGGGACAGAAAGTCCGTTAGCCAACAACTTTTATTTCAACAAAAATGAACTGCGGGCTTTGAAAGCCCGCAGTTAACATTTAGTGAACTCCTTCAGCTAAAGCTGAACATCGAGGCTACAGATACAATAATGTCCAGTGGACATTATTGCCGAGCCGCCTTTCCCAATAGGACTACTTAGCGGCGAAGGAGGAATCTACCCAACCTGAAGTTAACGAAGAACTACCCCAACTTATAGAAGTTGGGGTCTTTCATCATCGAAAGATAAATAGGATTACTTATATCCTATTGAAGTTCTTCAATTAACGCCTTGAAGCCCGGCAGGGCGTTCTCAATGGTTTTATAAGCAACACAATAAGCAATACGTGCATAGCCGGGGCAGCCGAAAGCAGTTCCCGGTACAATAAGAATATTCTTCTGCTTGGCCAAATTGCAGAATTCCACGTCATTCTCAAGGGGGGTTTTAATAAACAAGTAGAATGCGCCTTCAGGCTTAATACATTGGTAGCCGTAAGATAAGAGACCGTTATAGAAACGTTCACGATTCTTATTATAGGTCTCGACATCCACTTTGGCATTCAAACATTTTGCCACAACTCTTTGGAATAGAGATGGCGCATTGACATACCCCAAGGTACGATTTGCAATATTTGCCGCTGCCAGGATATTTTCAAAATCAGTCGCTTGATCTGAAATTACAAGATAGCCAATTCGTTCGCCGGGCAAAGAAAGGGACTTGCTAAAAGAATAGCCAATAATTGTATTCTCATAATACTTTGTCACGTAAGGAACTTTAATATTATCATAGGCCAGTTCTCGATAGGGTTCATCGGAAAAAAGATAAATATCAGTACCAAATTCTTTTTGTTTTTCTCTTAAAATGTCTGCCATTTTACGAATCGTCTCTTCGGAATAAACCACACCGGTAGGATTATTAGGAGAATTAGTTATTATCACTTTGGTTTTAGAAGTAATTTTTTGCTTAAATTCTTCAAGATTTGGTTGGAAATCAAGAGTATTAGGAGAAACCACAAGCAATTGGCCCTCAAAATTATTAACATAATTTCGGTACTCACCAAAAAAAGGAGCAAAGGTAATGACTTCATCTCCAGGATTTAGTAATGTTTTGAGAATGACGTTTATACCACCTGCAGCACCGACGGTCATCAGTATGTTCTTTTCTCCAAACGCAGTACCAAATTTATCATTAATTGAGTCAGCGATTGTTGCCCTAACATCCTCAAATCCTGAATTATTCATGTATCCATGAATTTTAGTAGAATTTTCTGTATTTAATATTTCTACGATTGCTTTCTTAACATCCTCTGGAGGCTCAACACTTGGATTTCCAAGGCTGAAGTCAAAAACGTTTTCTGCGCCATGAATTTCCGCCAACCGCTTTCCTTCCTCAAACATTGCCCGAATAATCGAGCTGCTTTTAACCTGCTCTTTCATTTTATTGGATATCATTGCCTTCAACCTTTCTAATATTTATAATTTGTCCATTATATTCTCACAGCTTATTATACCACTCAACTGGATACATTGTTAAACCATCCCAATTTGTATACACAATACATATTGCTGAAGAGTCAAAGACCCCAATTTTTATAGTCAAAGACATTTCAATGGTATCCTTCCTATCTCATACCTCAAAGTTTTTCCATAATTCTAGCTCTTCCTGGGTCGCAAGAGGGGCTGCTTATATCTGTAACGAGTGATAGCTTTGTCAAATAGTAGCACTCTTCCCGCAGCATATGATCCGGCATTAGAGGGTCTAACATACCTAAAATGGATCTATTAAGAAGTCGTTCTAATAGTTGAGTCAGAAAATGAATAAATTGCTGAATTTGATTTGCTGCCTCATGATTAAATGTTTTTAGAACTGAAAAATCCCGTATTGCCCTTGTTAAGCCACTGATTTCATGAGCTTTGCGATAACAAGCTTCGAAATCTTTGGTAAAGCGTTGACTTTCGTTTCTAAGGGATGCTTCCACGACATCAAGTGAAATGGTAATCGTATCTGCGTGTCCAATTGCATCTAACAACCACAATAAATGGTAATGGGTCGGATGAAGCAGGGGAACAGTTTCCCCCTTAACTATATAACTCAGCAATGTTTGGTATTCTTCTAGTTCATTAACCATGTGGCTTATCAACGAGGGCTCTAAATTGATTCGTATTTGACCTTCCAGCTGGCGGCTGATTAAATGTAACTTAAAATCTTTTAATTGCTGTACCCTCTGCCAAATGTGGTTGTGAAAGTTATGTACTTCCCCCATACCCGTTCCCTTACGGACTAAAGCAAGAAGACTGTCAAATTCGTGAATAAAATAAAGTGTACGACTAATCTCTTCTTTTTCAGAAGGTCCCAAAGATTTTAAAAAAAATCGGCTATGGTCACCAAGAACTTGTAACCAAAAACGATGCTCAAATAAAACACGTTCAGATGATTCAGCAGTCAAGTTATAATCCTACCTCCCTCATAGAACATCCTAATGTTATATATTGTTTCAGGAGGGAGGTTAGACTCTCAACCTAAAAAAGGGTCTAGATTGTGCCGAAACACAGACTAAACCCCTTTTTCAAACGTAAGATTAAATTTTACGAACCATAATTTCCCTTGATAGATCCAGTCGTTGAATATGATCTTTGTAAGAATTTCTCGACTTAGTTAATATGTCAATCCATTCCTCTTTGGAAAAAAGTGTCGCCATAAGAGATTGATTATCAAGAAGCAGTGAATATTGACACGGATAATCTGATTCAATTACATCTAATATTCCCACGGGAGAATCCTGAACATGCTTTCGATTTTTCAAACTGCGGTAGTCCGCTAAATCATACATAAAATACCTCATCAGTTGATCGTCTTAAACTTATTATAGCACAAATTTCAGGATAAACGATGTTTAAAATCTTCATAACCAAACTGTCTGATGACTTTAATTCCTTGTTCTTCGTTGAAAAGTGCAATGGCAGGAAGATTAACTCCATTAAACATATTGTTCTTTACCATAGTATAATGGGCCATGTCACAGAAAACAAGTCTCTGTCCTATTTTTAAGGGTTGTTTAAAGGAATAATCTCCGATGACATCTCCTGCCAAACAAGTATGACTTCCCAGCCTATAGGTATAAGAGTATTCACCAGGCTTCCCGGCATCAATTATAGTTGGTCTGTAGGGCATTTCAAGCACATCCGGCATATGACAGGCTGCCGAAGTATCTAATATAGCGATCTTCATGCCGTTTTCAACAATGTCAAGAACGCTGGCAATAAGAAATCCTGTGTTTAAGGCAACCGCTTCTCCCGGTTCAAGATAAATATCCACGCCATATTTATCTTGAAGCCACTTAATCGCTTGAATCAACCTTTCGATATCGTAATCAGGTCTTGTTATATGATGACCCCCGCCAAGATTAAGCCATTTCATAGTTTTAATATATTGGCCAAATTTCTTATCGACCACCGGAAGTGTTCGTTCCAGGGTGTCGGAATTCTGCTCACACATTGTATGAAAATGGAGACCCTCAATTCCTTCCAGTTCATCAGGCCTAAAATTCGACAGTGTCACACCCAGCCTGGAGTTTTGATAACAAGGATTATAAATAGGGGTCTCAATCTCCGAATATTCCGGGTTAACGCGAAGACCGCAGCTAATCTTCTTCTTTCCGTATTGCTGCACTTTTTCTTTATACCGATTCCATTGAGAAAACGAGTTAAAAACGATATGGTCACAGTTCTCAAGGATACCGTCAAATTCCTCTTCAATATAGGCAGGTGAATAAATGTGAACTTCTTTGCCCATTTCTTCCCGCCCCAGTTTCGCTTCGTACAAAGAACTTGCTGTAACCCCTTTAAGATATTTAGCCACAAGAGGAAATACAGAAAACATCGAAAAGCCCTTTAAAGCAAGAAGAATACGGCATCCCGTACGCTCCTGTACAGAATTTAGAATTTCCAAGTTTTTTAAGATCAGCCGCTCATCCACTAAGTAACAGGGAGATGGCAGGGCTTTTATATCAAAGTCCATGGTTATACCTCAATCAAGAAGTGTTGGCACGAACGATTCCTGCCAGGGCAGACCATATTTATTAAGGGCTTCCATAAAGGGATCCGGATCGAATTCTTCAACATTATAGACACCGGCCTTTTTCCAAACACCTTTGAGCATTAACATAGCGCCAATCATGGCCGGAACACCAGTCGTGTAAGATATAGCTTGGGAACCGACCTCTGCATAACATTCTTGATGGTCACAAACATTATAAACGTAATAGGTTCTGGGTTTTCCGTCCTTAAGCCCTTGGATAATACAACCGATATTCGTCTTCCCTTTCGTTCTAGGCCCCAGGGATGCAGGGTCAGGAAGAATTGCTTTCAAGAATTGCAAGGGGATGATTTGCCGTCCTTCAAATTCAATAGGCTCGATGGACGTCATACCAACATTTTCGAGGACTCGTAAATGATTAAGATAATTATCCGAAAAAGTCATCCAGAATCTGATTCGTTTTACTCCCTTAATATTTACTGCCAGGGACTCTAATTCTTCGTGGTACATAAGATAAATGTTTTTGGGACCGATCTCAGGAAGATCATACACTTGCTTCACGGAAAGAGGAGGCGTTTCTATCCAAGAGCCGTTTTCAAAGTACCTTCCATTTGCTGTGACTTCCCGAATATTTATCTCAGGGTTAAAATTCGTGGCAAAGGGATAACCATGATCACCACCGTTAGCATCAACAATATCAATGGAATGGATTTCATCAAAATAATGCTTTTGGGCATAGGCGCAAAAGACTCCGGTAACTCCAGGATCAAAACCACTGCCTAACAGCGCTGTTAACCCCGCCTGAGCAAACTTCTCTCTGTAAGCCCACTGCCATTTGTATTCGAATTTTGCAATATCCGGTGGTTCATAATTAGCCGTATCCATATAATCAACACCTGCTGCTAAACAAGCATCCATAATAGTCAAATCCTGATAAGGAAGTGCAAGGTTCATGACAATATCCGGCTTAAAGCTCTTGATTAGTTCAATAACCTCGTCTGTATAATCAGCATCAAGCTGTGCCGTTTGGATTTTTGTTCGGCTTCCGGATAGCTTGCTTTTAATTGCTTCACATTTCTCTAAAGTTCTGCTGGCAATACATATTTCTTCAAAAACATCCGGATTCTGACAACATTTATGAATTGCAACACTGGCCACACCGCCAGCACCGATAATCAAAGCCTTCCCCATGTCAACAACCTCCTATCACTTTTACAGCAATGCAAATTATACCTAAACGTCGTCAATTTAGCAATAACAATCTCGAAAAATAAAGAAAAACAAGGGTAATTCTTTGAATTATCCCTTGTTTTTATACAACCAACTATTTCTATTAATTTTTCGCTTACATTCTCGTCTTTATTCTTTCAATCGCTTGTAACGTATTTTCACGTGTGCCGAAAGCAGTTAAACGAAAATAACCTTCACCGTTTGCTCCAAAGCCTGCTCCCGGTGTTCCAATGACGTGAGCAT
The DNA here is from genome assembly GCF_002196785.1 of Desulfosporosinus sp. FKA. Taxonomy (NCBI): domain Bacteria; kingdom Bacillati; phylum Bacillota; class Clostridia; order Eubacteriales; family Desulfitobacteriaceae; genus Desulfosporosinus; species Desulfosporosinus sp. FKA. Next base: position 40,717 of record NZ_NAHZ01000024.1, read on the forward strand.
TCGTCATAAGTTTATCGAAAAACTCCCATGAACCCATAGTTTTGGGGGTCTTCATCCAAATATAGGGGGCATTAACACCTCCGAAAACAGTATAGCCGGCAGCATGTAATCCTTCACGAATAATCCGGGCGTTTTCCATATAGTAATTAATCGTCTCCTTAATCTGCCGCTGGCCTTCTTCCGAGAAAACAGCAGCTGCAGCCACTTGGACCGGATAGGAAACACCATTGAACTTGGTTGTTTGTCTCCTTAGCCAAAGTTGATTAAGACTGTATGCTTCACCTTTGGAATCATAAACTTTTACATCCTTCGGGACAATGGTATAGGCACAGCGAGTGCCTGTAAAACCAGCCGTCTTGGAAAAACTTCGAAACTCAACGGCTACTTCTCGTGCGCCTTCGATCTCAAAGATACTGTGGGGAACTCCTTCTTCTCGGATGTAACCTTCATAGGCGGCATCAAATAAAAGGATTGAACGATTTTCGCGCGCGTAGTTTACCCATTGTTTCAGTTCGTCTTTCGAAAGAGTCATTCCGGTGGGGTTATTAGGAAAACAAAGATAGATCATATCCACGCGTGTCTTGGGAAGAGAAGGTTTCATGCCATTTACTTCCGTGCAGGGAAGATAAACAATTTTACCATACTGTCCCTTATCACTATCATACATTCCTGTCCGCCCAGCCATGACGTTGCTGTCCACATAAACGGGGTAAACGGGATCGGTCACAGCCATAATATTATTAACTCCAAAAAGTTCTTGGAAATTTGCTGTATCGCTTTTGGCTCCATCGCTGATAAAAACTTCATCAACGGAAAGTTCCACTCCGCGGGGAGTAAAGTCATGTTCAATAATTTTCTCGATCAAGAACTCATAACCTTGCTCAGGCCCATAACCCCGAAACGTTTCTGCCTTCCCCATCTCGTCAACACCTTTGTGCATGGCCTCAATAACGGCCGGCGGTAAAGGGCGGGTAACATCACCAATGCCTAAACGAATAATATCCGCTTCCGGATTGGTGGCTTTAAATTGGTTAATTCTTCGCGCAATTTCGGAAAACAGATAACTCCCGGGTAACTTCAAATAATTTTCATTGACAAGTGCCATATGTATTCAAACTCCTTTATTTATTCCTCTTGCTTGTTACAAATTATATTTATTGATTGGAAATTTTGCAACTCTATCAGTTAAGTATACAATGCTCAAACAGAATAATACATGTTCTTTGGAAATTCATGCCCTTTTTATTTTATCCAATCGTAAGACTCCCACTTATAGAAGTGGAAGTGGGTCCCCCGTAATCTGCTTCGGTGGGGGTAGAGTCCCCCACCGAAGCAAGGAACAGTAACTACGCTCACTTGTAGAAGTGGATTTGCTACTCTTCTGTTGATAGTTCGATAGTATCCCCCTTAGATTCATCTTGACAGCAAGATTCGCGGGAATTGCACCCACAGGGTTTTTCAAGTTCCCAAAGGATAAATGTCAATAGGACCACTGCAACAGCCAATTCATAGACAATAATTGCGCCAATCAAGATAGGCATGTTATTAGATTCCTTTTTACATTGGCAAGAACAACTCGTTTCATTTTCAGTCATTGCTTAGCCTCCTAACTGTTGTTACACTCACCTATAGATTATTCCATTTTATTCCATTAGGAGCATGACTCCTTTTAATATTTAAGTAGTGTCAAAGCGTATAAATCATTTAGGGAAATACTAACTTATGAGTGAACTTTAACTATATACTCGAGATTTGACGATTATGGTTCAAAAAATCTTTCCCCAAGTATACAGCGAATACGTAAACTATTATGCGTTTGGAACATAAAGTGTAGGAGGTTAATTGATAATAATTACCCTTCAAACAAGGAGGCAGAAATTATAATGTGTGGCATTGTTGGTTGGATTGATTGGAAACGTGATTTATCGTCTCAGCAAGAAGTTCTAAACAGTATGACTCAGACTCTTACACCCCGAGGACCTGATGCAGAAGGGTACTGGTTCTCACCACGAGCTGCCCTTGGACATCGACGTCTGATTGTTGTTGATCCTGAAGGCGGACTGCAGCCGATGAGTCGCCAGCGCGGGGAATATACTTACACCCTCATTTATAATGGTGAACTCTATAATACACAAGATGTTCGCTCAGAACTTCAACGTCTCGGCTATCATTTTGAAGGTCATTCGGATACAGAAGTTGTCCTTATCTCTTACTTAGAATGGGGGCCCTCCTGTGTTGAGCGTCTCAATGGAATTTTTGCCTTTGGCATTTGGGACAGTAAATCTCAGCATTTGTTTGCGGCAAGGGACAGAATGGGGGTAAAACCTCTCTTCTACAGTGAACAAAAGGGTTATATGCTGTTCGCTTCAGAAATTAAAGCCATACTTAAACACCCGGAAATCTCCCCGTTGCTTGGAAAAAATGGGTTAGCGGAAGTTTTTCTCATCGGCCCTGCCCGAACTCCAGGAAACGGCGTCTTTGAAGGGATTTCTGAATTAAGACCCGGTCATAGCATGATTTATTCCAACAACGGTTTAAAAATTTATCAATATTGGTCACTTCCAAATAACATTCATACTGATGATCTTGACCAAACGTCAACGAAGATCCGAAACCTCTTTCTCGATACTGTCCAGCGGCAACTGGTATCTGATGTGCCGATCGGCACCCTGCTTTCGGGCGGTCTGGACTCCAGTGCTATTACCGCCATTGCCGCTAATACGTTGGCATATCAAGGAAAAGGCCCCTTGCCAACTTTCTCGGTAGATTATGCTGATAATGACAAATATTTCAAGCCCAATGATTTTCAGCCCGGGGCGGACGGTCCATGGATAAAACGAATGTCGGAAGCCTTCTCCACTCAACACACAAATTGTACATTCTCGATTCCTGACCTCGTCGAAGCGCTTAAAACAGCCGCAACGGCGCGTGACCTTCCAGGCATGGCAGATGTTGATTCTTCACTCTTTCTCTTTTCCCGAGAAATCAAAAAGCATGTAACTGTCGGACTCTCCGGGGAATGTGCGGATGAGGTGTTCGGAGGTTACCCTTGGTTTCATCGCCCGGACTCGCTAGCTGCAGAGACCTTTCCCTGGGCACTTCATGTCGAAAATCGATTACAGGTACTTTCCCCCGAATTAATAGAATTTCTTCAACCCTACGACTATATTCGCGAACGATATGAAGAAGCTTTAGCTGAGATCTCTAAGCTTCCAGGCAACGCACCGGTTCACCAAGACAGCAGAACCGTCGAAGAGCGCCAACGCGAGGCTCGCAGCCGAGAGATCTCTTATTTAACTCTCACTCGTTTTATGCCCACTCTCCTTGATCGTAAAGATCGAATGACCATGGCCACAGGTTTAGAGGTAAGAGTGCCTTTCTGTGATCATCGCATCGTTGAATATGCTTGGAATATTCCTTGGGAGATGAAGGCCTTGGAAGGTCGGGAAAAAGGGCTTCTGCGTCATGCTCTAACCGGCGTTCTTCCTGAAGATGTCCTTTGGCGCCGCAAAAGTCCGTATCCAAAGACACATCACCCCGCATATCTGCAAGCCGTGCGCAGTTGGCTAAAGGAAATTGTTGCTGATCCTTCTTCTCCTCTGCTGCCTCTTATTAATCTTCCTGCACTTAAAGATCTTATGAAACTTTCAGATACACTGCCCTCAGGGCGCCCGTGGTTTGGTCAGTTAATGGATATTCCACAGCTTTTTGCCTTTTTAATTCAAGTCGATTTTTGGCTTAGAGAAAAAGAGATCCAAATTCTTTCGTAACCTGAGATTCTGGACTACTCCCGCTTGAAGTGGGAGTCTCACGATTAGATTAACCACAAAGGCCTGCAGCTTACTTGCAGGCCTCATTCTATAGTTTCAAAATTATTTGCTTCAACCTCTTTGGATTCTTGAGGCTGCTTTTTAGTGACCTTAACTTTCGTTATGCGAAAACCATTGACTTCAAGAACTTCAAAGAGGAAACCATCAAAATATATCACATCGCCTTTCGAAGGCTTACGACCTAAGCGGGAAAAGACGTAACCGCCGATGGTAGATACGGTTTCTTCTTCAAGCTGAATTTCCAGTAATTCCGATACTTCTTCCATAAGAACACGACCATTAAGAATGTATTCCCGGTCATTAAGCTTTTCTATAGGTGGCTGCTCCAATTCAAATTCATCGTAAATTTCGCCAACGAGTTCCTCCAGCATATCTTCAATGGTTACAAGTCCCGCAGTACCACCGAATTCATCAACGACAACGGCCATATGAGTTCGTTGACTTCGCATAGCTTGAACTAAATGTGAAATTGGCATTCCTTCTGGAACAACAAGTACATCTCGTTTAATCTTCATAATATCCTTTTTATCTGATTGTTCCTGAAGCCAGAAGAGGTCTCTCATATGTACTAACCCTAAAACGTGGTCTTTGTCCCCATCGCAGAGCAAATATCGAGTATGCCCATATTTCTTAATAAGTTCAAGACTCTCGGCAAACGTATCCTGAAGAAAAATACAGACCATGTCCTGGCGGGGAATCATAACTTCACTGGCAATCCGGTCCGAAAATTCGAAGACATTATCGAGAAGCTTCCCTTCCATTTTATCTAAATAGCCATGTCGTTGACTGGCATCTACTAACATGCGCAGTTCTTCTTCACTGTGGACAAGATCCTGTTCGTTAGCCGGTTGAATACCTAAGAGTCGCAGGACAAAGTTCGCAAGACTGTTAAGAGTCCATATCACCGGATAAAACACTCGATAAAACCCTTTTAATAAACTGGCAGTCGCCAGAGCAGTTCCTTCATCTTTCTGAATGGCCATTGATTTTGGAACAAGTTCACCGAGTACAATATGCACACAGGTAATCAATAAAAAGGCAATAATTATGGAGATGGTTTCAGTATAAAGCTTCTCCCATCCTCCCACTCCTCTGAATATAGGTTCGATAAGTGCCGAAACAGCTGGTTCACCCAACCAGCCCAGGCCTAGAGATGCCAGGGTAATGCCCAGCTGACTCGCCGATAGATAAGCATCAAGTTTTGAGGTGACTTCTAAAGCCGTCTGAGCACGACGGGAACCGTTTTCGGCCAGCTCCGCCAAACGGGTTTTTCGGACCTTAACCATCGAGAACTCGGCAGCTACAAAAACACCATTTATTAAAACTAAGAGAAAAGCAAATAAAACCTTAAAAAGGCTCCATAGCAGACCTTCTATGACGCTCCCCTGATTAAGAAGTGTGTTCTCTCGAACACAGCCTAACCTTTTCCTTTCCTAATATTGTATAGAGAACTCCGTAATTTTTTCATACCGATATTTGTTCTACTTAGTAATTACACTACAATTATATATGAAACATTATGACTTGTAAAAAAGGACAAGGACATCTTTGCGAAAAATAAGATGTCCGTCAGGCAGTTTATCCAATCGTAGAACTCCCACTTCTATAAGTGGGAGTGGGTCCCCCGTACTCTGCTTCGGTGGGGTAGAGTCCATCTTTCAGCGAAACTGTCCACAGGACACTTTCGTCACCGAAGTCTCGATGTTCAGCTTTAGCTGAACAAGTTCACTTTTTCAAACCGGAAACATATTCTGAAACTGCTTGAATATCAGCAACACTCAAAGAAGTTCCAAAACCGGGCATTGATCCTTTTCCATTTCGTATGATATTTGCGACTTCATTCTGGGACCTTGTTTCCGTATTTAAGGCTCGTGCTGAACCACCTGCTCCAGCTGGACCATGACAAGCGGCACAATTCTTGTCATAAAGATCTTTTCCCGTGGAAGTTGGTGTAGATGATGGCGGTGTCGGAGCAGGTGTTGTCTTTGAACTTGCCGATGATGATTTTGATACTGATTGTCGAACCTGTGTATTCTTATCTGCAGGATTTGTGGGAACCGTCGGTTTCGTCGCACAGCCGGCACCTATGACCATAATTCCTAGGAACAAGCAAATAATCTTGAAGTTCTTCATAACTGTTCCCTCCCTATGTCAAATTTTAACTTAAAATGCAGTTAGTCGACAAGATTTAAAATTAGTAATTCCCCATGCAGAATTACTGCATACTGTTAGATTTTTCTTCGCTAAAATTCGTTCTTGCAAATTCTAGGGTAAGCTTCTTTACCATCATATATAACGCATGATTTTTCTTTTAAGATAGTTAGTATATAGTGTAGTATACTTTAGATTAGCTTGTTAAAATAGTTTAGCTTTAAGGAAACTCAAACTTTTTAATCCATTAAATTGTTGTTATTTTCAGCCAATGGGCTTTTCCTGTCTTGAGAATTATAAACCATTGTGATATGCTAAAGAAAATTAATCCGTTTTAGGTGCCCTTTGGGGAGAATAGGGAAGTTCGGAATAAAAAACGACGCGGACCCACCACTGTATTCGATGAGCCTCGCTGACCACTGGCTTATGCTGGGAAGGCTGCGAACCGGCAATGACTCGAGAGCCAGGAGACCTGCCTAAAATGTTGACGGCTTCCCTATATTGGGAAGCGTCGGTGACGACGGCAAAGTCCCGACCACATTATCTGTGGCGGGACTTTACTTTTTTTTAACCTGAAAATTAAGGAGGATTATGTCATGAATAATTTATCCGAAGCACAACTCTATGATCAGCTCCAACATCTCATTGCCTCAATTTCAGACCTTGACGAAGCAGCTATGGCCAAAATTCAAGTACGTTTAGATTCCCTGACTAAACCACAAGGAAGCTTAGGACAGTTAGAACACTTTGCGAAACAGCTTGGCGGAATTCAACGCACTTCTCAGCCTAAACTCTTAAAAAGAGCCGTCCTCTTAATGGCTGGAGATCATGGAGTCGTAGAAGAAGGGGTCAGTGCCTTTCCTCAGGAAGTAACTCCCCAAATGGCATATAATATAATCAACGGCGGTGCAGCTATTAACGTCTTGGCTCGCCAAGCCCAAGCTGATGTCGTATTAACAGATGTTGGAATTGCTTTTCCTCTCGAAGGTAACTGCCTTCATAGACGTGTAGCCGACGGAACTCGGAATATGACGAAAGGGCCGGCTATGACAAAAAAGGAAGCACTCCAAGCGTTACTCACCGGGGCTGAAGTTGCCCAAGAAAAAATCCAAAACGGCTATAACCTTTTTGCTACTGGAGAACTTGGTATCGGCAATACCACTCCCAGTTCAGCTATTGTAGCTCTCCTGACGAATTCTTCCGTTGAGTCCGTTGTGGGACGGGGAACTGGAATTGATGACAAAGGCCTCTTAAGAAAATGCCAAGCTATTGAAAAAGCCATCGAAGTGAACAAGCCGGACGTAACGGATGCACTTGATGTCCTCATGAAAGTTGGAGGTTTAGAAATAGCCGCCATCGCAGGCAGCATCATGCAAGCTGCTGCCAGTCATGTTCCCATCGTTATTGATGGATTTATCTCCACGGCAGGAGCTTTAATTGCTGCTAAACTTGCTCCCAAGAGCGTGGCTTATATGCTTCCATCCCATGGATCCGTCGAAATTGGGCACCGTAAAGCACTAGCCGAACTAAAACTGGAACCGGTGCTTAATCTTGATATGAGATTGGGTGAAGGCACGGGAGCAGCCTTGACGTTTCACCTCGTTGAAGCTGCCCTGCATATTTTAAACGAAATGGCAACCTTTGAAGATGCAGGTGTCAGTGAAAAAGCAAATTAGAGCCACATGATTGGGTTTATAAGACAATGAGGGGAGTCATTGAAAACGATGTCACAATTTACCCTTATAACGGGAGGGTCACGAAGCGGCAAAAGTAGTTTTGCGGAACTGTTAGCCGCCCATACGGCATACCCCGACCGACCTGTCATTTATATTGCAACGGCTCAAATTTTAGACGAAGAAATGGCACACCGGGTCAAAAAACATCAACAGCAAAGGCCCGCAACTTGGCAATTAATCGAAGAGCCATTAAATATTCCCAACACCTTGCAGAAACTAAAAGAGACTAATGGGGTTATTCTCCTCGATTGTGTCACCCTTTGGCTCACGAATCTTCTTCTTTCTGAGACAGAGAAAAATGGACAAGCTTCGCAATCAGCTCACCTTACCCAGACCATTTATGAGTCAATAGAACCTAAACTCTTATCACTCGTACAAGAAGTGGGGCTCTTGGCACAGAAAATTCAGCCATCCGTTATTTTCGTTACCAATGAAGTCGGCCAGGGAATTGTTCCGGAAAACCCCTTATCCCGTGCTTACCGCGATTTAGCAGGACGAAGTAATCAAATTCTTGCCCAAAGCGCAGATAAAGTTTATTGGGTCACTGCGGGTCTCCCCATGGAAATCAAGCATTCAGGCGAGGCCATACTCTCATCCCTGCACAAGGAGAGATAGCTAATGCGTGGATTTTTCATCGCTCTCACTTTCCTGACCAGACTCCCTTTACCCTCACCTAAGGTGGAGGTAACCTCAGAAGAGTTTACGGGAAGTTATCGTTATTATCCCTTAGTAGGTCTCTTGATTGGGTTTATTCTTTGGCTTTTGGCCAAAGGATTGTTTCCATTTTTTCCGCCGTTAGTGTTAGGGGCTCTCCTCTTAGCTGCCGAACTGATGCTCACCGGCGGGCTCCATCTTGATGGTTTCATGGACAGCATGGACGGATTATTGTCCGCCCGCAGCCCGGAACGGATCTTAGAAATCATGAAGGACAGCCGAGTTGGAGCCCACGCTTCAATGGCACTCTTTGGTTTGCTGCTCCTCAAATTTTCTTTACTTGCAAGTCTAACCCCATCAAAATTTCCTCTCCTTCTTATTATGCCTATGCTTTCGCGTTGGGTTTTTCAAATAGGTGTCATTGCCTTTCCTTATGCTCGCTCCCAAGGATTAGGCAAGGGATTTCACGAGGCAGCTCAGTGGATTACACTTCTTATCTCAGGTGCCCTAGTCTGTGGAATTTCCTATTTATTATCAGGCCTCGCAGGTATAATCTCCTTCTTCGTTTGTGTTGTCGCGGTAATTCTTTGGGCTCATAAAATCACTTCCCTAATCGGGGGCTTGACCGGCGATCTCTATGGAGCCATTATTGAGCTTTCTGAAGTTCTCTGCCTTTTTACAGCCTTTCCTTTTCTCCATTAAGCTAACTCGTTCAACTATAGCTGAACCTTAGCACTTCAGGGACGAATGCGCCTAGCCTATAACAAATGCTATCGCGCTGAAGGTTAGACTCTACCCTCACCGAAGTAAGGTATGAGAACCACTCCCGCTTATAGAAGTAAGTGTCTTAGGATTGGATAATTTAAAAATAGGCTTATGTTTGTGAAGAGGCCGTAACGAATTAATCTTCGTTACGGCCCCAGTTTCTTATTAAATTAATTAGTTCTCTCAAATTCTATTTAATCATCCTATTATCCCAACTAATCATCTTAGATAAACTAAGAACTATAATTATCTAGCCTACGATCGCTCGTGCTAAGCGTTTAATTCCTTCATCAATAACTTCCGGTGTCGAGCAGGAATAGTTCAAACGTATCTCCGGAGTGACCCGTTGATCTGTGTAAAAGACCGCGCCAGGAACATAGAGGACATTCTGACGAATAGTCTCCTCAACATAATCAAAACTGTTGGCTATATTTTTAAAGCGAGCCCAAAGAAAGAGACCTCCTGAAGGCACAATCATTTCCACCTGGTCACCGAGATACTTTTCAATCGCCTCAACCATAGCTTCTCTTCGTTCCTTATAGACCGTTCGTAAGGTATGAATATGTCCTGGAAGCACACCTTCCTTTAAAAATTCTAAGACAGCACGTTGAGTAAGATTATTGCTGTGTAAGTCTACCCCCTCTTTCGTTTGGCAAAGGTGATCTACAATGTCTGCATCCGCAACAACATACCCGACCCTTAGTCCTGGGGCTAAAACTTTTGAGAAGGTGCCCAAATAAATGACATTTTCACCCAATTCCACCAAATTGGGCAAGGCTTCACCTTCAAAACGCAGTTCCCCGTAAGGATTATCCTCAACAATCAGCAAATCATAAATCTGAGCTACCCGTAAAAGCTGCAATCTGCGCGCAAGGCCCATCACCTTACCGGTAGGATTTTGGTAATTGGGAATAAGATATAAGAATTTGGGTGTTACTTCTCCAAGCATTTTCTCCAGTTCTTCAGGAATAATCCCCTGATCATCGCAGGGAATCATCCTGAATTGAGCACCAAAAGCCTGAAAGGCCTGAATCGCTCCCAGATAAGTCGGCATTTCCAAAAACACAACGTCACCAGGATCTAAAAAGGTTTGGCCCAACAAACTTAAGCCCTGTTGACTTCCTGTTGTGATCACGATGTTTTCCATCCCAGCTGGTTTACCATTTCTCAGATGTCCTTTGGCAAGCCACTCTCTCAAGGGCGGATGTCCGGCAGTTTGAGCATATTGAAGGGCAGGTTTTCCCTGTTCCTCGAAAACGCGCTGAAAACTACGCTGCAAGACCTGATCCGGGAAAAGTTCATGAGCCGGTAAACCGCCGGCAAAGGAAATCATATCTGGATTCTGGGCAGCTTTTAGCATTTCCCCTATAAAGCTTTCACCCATATTCGCCATCCATTTTGCATACCGCATCCTAAATCCTCCTCAGTCTCCTGATATATGTCACATTTTGATACTTCTCTCTCTTTTATATAGTTGGCTTATATATAATTCTACTTTCTGAAATAATTTCCTGCCAGATATCAGGTTGTTGTAATTATTATGTATTAATCGGACAGTGAACTCGTTCAGCTAAAGCTGAACATCGGGGCTTCAGATACAATAATGTCCAGTGGACATTATTGCCGAGCCGCCTTTCCCAATAGGAATACTTAGCGGCGAAGTAGGACTCTACCCCACCTGAAGTTTTACGAAGGGCCCAACCCCACTTATAGAAGTGGGGGGCTTAAAAACCGGATAAGAACTTTCGTTCGATGTCCTCTGCCAAGAGCGGTTTGCTAAAGAAATACCCTTGCATTTCATCGCATTGTTTTTCTTTGAGGAAATGATACTGAATTTTCGTTTCTACCCCTTCAGCGATTACTCGAAGGTGAAGGCTTCGAGCCAATAAAATAATTGTGGTGATCACTTCTTCGCCATTGTCATCCTCAGAAATATCTCGAACAAACGACTGATCGATTTTTAAGGTGTCTACCGGCAATCTCTGTAAGTAATTTAATGACGAAAATCCAGTTCCAAAATCATCAATAGATATCCGAACTCCTAATTCCTTAATACGATTTAATAAGTTAACGGAAGATTCCCCTTTTTTCATAGCAATGCTCTCTGTTATTTCAATTTCCAGCCACTGAGAATCCATTTCGGTTTCGTTTAATACTGTAGACAGTAATTCAACAAAATTGGCTTCTTGGAACTGCCGCGCCGAAATATTAACAGCAATGCGCCAGGGCTGATGTCCTTGTTTTTGCCAGGCAACATTCTGGGCACAGGCATTTCGCAATACCCATTCCCCTATGGGGACAATCAAACCTGTTTCTTCAGCAATAGGAATAAATACGTCCGGGGAAACGATCCCTCTCTCAGCAGAATTCCAGCGAATCAGAGCCTCCATGCCAACTATCCGTCCGGTACTAAAATCCACTTGTGGTTGATAGTTAAGAACAAACTCTTCCCGTTCTAAGCCTTTACGCAGATTATTCTCAAGCGAGAGACGTTCCTGGGCCCTGCTGTTGAGCTCCGGTGTAAAAAATTGATAGTTTTTTCGGCCTTGATCCTTGGCATAGTACATTGCTGTATCGGCTTGTTTGACCAAGGATTCCAAATCACTGCCATCATTAGGATAAAGGCTAATTCCAACACTTGTACTAATGAATACTTCGTTCCCATTGAGCATAAAAGGCTCTAAAAAAACCTTTAAGATCCTGTCGGTAACAATAGCAGCTTCTTCTCCCTGCCTAATTTCCGGAAGAAGAATCAAAAATTCGTCTCCGCCTTGACGAGCAATAGTATCTCCTTCGCGTATTGCTTGTTGAAGTCGCTCTGAACACCGCTGAAGGAGAAGATCACCCATGTTATGTCCCATAGTATCATTGATTAGTTTAAAATGGTCTAAATCAAGGAACAAAACTGCCAGCATACTCTTTTTACGCCGAGCCTGCGCCAACGCTTGGTTCAGGAGTTCATTGTACAGAAGACGATTCGGCAGGCCGGTAAGAGAATCATGGTGGGCTTGATGAGCAAGTTCGTTCATTAAATTTCGCTTGTCGCTTACGTCATGGAAGACCAAAACTCCTCCAATAACAGCACCTTGCCGATCGCGAATTGGAGCAGCAGAGTCTTCGATGGCTATTCTCTGCCCATTTTGATGGATTAAAACAGTATGATTTGCTAAACCAACGATACGCCCCTCTCTTAAGCAGCGAACAATGGGACTCTCGACGGAGGCATTAGTATTTTCATTGACTATATGAAAAACATGCTCTAATGAACGGCCTACTGCTTCAGCATTACTCCAGCCGGTTAAGGCTTCGGCTATAGGGTTAAGATATTCAACATTCCCCTGAACATCCGTCGTAATTACCGCATCCCCAATTGAATCCAAAGTAACTTGAGCACGTTCTTTTTCCAGCCAGATCATAGCCTCGGCATTTTTTCGTTCTGTGACGTCGCGAATGATACTTACGATAATTGACTGGCCATGAAAAAGAGCCCCCTTAGAGCTGACATCAACCGAAAATGCACTGCCGTCTTTACTGCGGTGCATGCACTCAAACTGAATCCCGGTTCGCGCTAGTCTAAGTTGTTCGATAAGTTTATCACAGTCATCTTGTAAGCGTATATCCTGGATATACATACTCGTTAACTCTTCACGAGTATATCCATAACGATTTATGGCAGCCTCATTGGCATCTATGATCCGTCCGTCCGGTTGGATAAAAAGAATCATTTCCAAAGAGTCCTCAGCTAAGAGGCGATAGCGTTCCATATGTTCCCGATCGCTTGCTGAATTAAACATAACCGCTAATTGAAACGAAAAATGTTCCAAAAAAGCTAGCCGCTTTTCATTAAAATAGTCAATTATTTGCGAGTATAACGTCAAAACTCCAAAGGTTTCTCCCTGATGAATCAGAGGAAAAGCTGCCACAGAACGAAGTCCATTTTTCTCAATAAAATCCTTCCAAGCTTCGAAAATGGGATTTCCCTCTAACACTTCCACATGTTTGTAACCGGTTTGAATAGCCCGTCCTACTGCTCCTTGCCCATATAACGACTCATCCCAGCGAATCGGATTAGAGTCTGAATATTTCAGGCCCGCTTCTGCCCGAAACTCAACCATTCCATCGTCCTTTTTTACCCCGATCCAAACCCAAGGAAACTCCATTTGCTTGACAAGCTGTTCACAGAGATATCTTTTAATTTCCGGCAATGTCTTTTCAGATAACACCATTTGATTGATCTCATTTAAAAGATGTTCATAGATTTCCAACGTTTTCTCTTCTGTAATATCCACGAGGGTTGTTATGATCTCCTGATCATGATCCGAATTTAGATTTTGAATAATGTCAGAATGAATCGAGAGCCAGGATTTCTGTTGACATCCCTCTGAAATTACTAGTTCCCGATAAAGAGGTGATTTTGCATTATGAGCCAAAGCAGATTGAGGTAACTCCTTCCATTTAAAAGGTGTTCCGTCAGAAAAACAAGCTTGCCAAGAACCATCAGTAGGGGACGGCAATCTCAATTGGGAGCGGCCACGCCTCAACAAACGACAAGCAGCATCATTGGCATGAATAAGCTGTCCATGGCGATTCTGCACGATAATTCCACTGGAAATTCCCTCATAAACCCTTCGATAGTACGCCTCTTGTTCCTGAACTTCATAAAATTGCTGCTTTAGCTCTTCCTCGGCGGCCACAAGCTCTTCATGAGTCGCCTCCATTTCTTCATGGGCAATTTCAAGTTCCTTATGCTTTAACTGTAGTTGTTGATAACTTTCCTGAAGTGCTTCTTCAGAATCTTGAAGGGATTTTAATCCCCAGTAAAAGAAAAGATAAAGAAAAATCGAAGAAACAAAAACATAGAGCCACCCCTTTAGGGTCGATAACTGAACATATAATGTCTGATCGTGAATAAAAGAGCTTAAAATGCGATCCGAAAAAAGTATCCAAAAGCCACCGATTAAAGCGTATAAGCTACTTAAGCGCCAGGGGGTAATTTGTTTTAAATTGTCCCATTTCAGCTTAACCCTCATCATGGATCTCCTCCTTAGAAATCCATTCTCCAAGATTCAGTAAAAATCCTGCTAATAATTGGTTTTTTTCTAAATATAGACAAATTTTTTCCTCATTAAAAAACGGCCGCCATACGGCCGGCCGAATTTCAAGATTAGCTTTTCACTATGAGATAATTTAGGGCTTAGTCTCTGACAATAATTTGTCCTTTGCCATTTTGTTTTCCAATATAAAGTCGGCGATCGGAAACTTTATATAATGTTTCATAATCTTGAGATTCCGTAGGAAATTCAGCAACCCCAATGGTAATACCCAGACCAAATTTTTCTAGGTCTAAATTTTTCTTTAAACGTTCAATAATTTTAATGGCGTCTGTACCCGCCTTTAAATCCGTAAGGACCACGGCAAATTCGTCACCGCCTGTTCGAGCAACAATATCGCCTAAGCGAACAGATTTTTGCAGGTTTTGAGCAACATGAACGAGAGCAAGATCTCCCGCGGGATGTCCTTGGGTGTCATTCAAATATTTAAAACCGTCTAAGTCAAGAAGCAAAAATTGAAAGGTCGTCCCCCGCCTCAAGGTATTCGCCATTTCTCCCAACATCCGCTGTTCAAAACCTTGACGATTTAAAATCCCCGTTAAGCAATCTGTTGTTGCCAAGCGCCTAAGCTCCAGCCTTTGGCGTATTGTTTCCAAAGACATACTTAAAATCCTGACAAAGGCCGATAGTATTTCTTGAGTTTGTTCAAGATTCCTAACTCCTGAGTCCATAAGCCAGAGCTCTCCAACAATCCCGCGATGAGCTATGATCGGATGGATGTAAATCCGCTTTACAGGATATGGCATATCTCTTTGATCAGATTCTTCCAGAGCCCTTAACGTTGGTGTCGAACGTGGTACATACCCCGCCGGGAAATGGATTTGCTTATCGCGATTCATCCACTCCTGCCAAACTTTTTCTAATTGCTTTAGCCGCCCAAAAGGCGACCGTATGATCCAATTCCCCTCTTGCTCCATATGAAAAAAACCCGCTTCGAGGTATAAAATTTCCATAGCCATTTCCCCTGCTTCGGCTAACAATTGATCCTCAGAAACAGCTTTAACTAAGATTTCAGTTCCCCGTAAAAGCAGTGACAAAGCCTGTTCACGGTCCAAAGCCGCTAAACGCAGCTGCTGCTCATAGACATTTGAAGAAATTAAAGGCATCAGTTGCTCCAGCCAATAGACGCTGTTTTCATCAAAGGCTGAAGAATCAGCACTAAAAAGCACCAGCAAGCCAAAAAACTGGCCATAATGAACCAAAGGGACACATAAAATTCGCCGGATTGCAAATTCCCTTAGATTTTCGCTCCACTCAGTGAAACGATACCCCTTCTTTAATTCTCCGAAATTATGTTCATACCCTTGCTCGTCAATTTCATGAAGCGTAATTGAAGGCTCAAAAAAAGCATCGCTCTCTATTTTGCCTTTAAAGAAATTCCTTAAATCCGAAGAAAGAAAGCTATGCTTTAAAAATCTTTCTTGTTGTTCAGTAAGAGTACTAATAGTCAGAGAATGAAATTTTCGTTCTTCAAATAGCCAAATACCAGCCATCGTCGAATTAAAAAAATCAAGCCCTCGTTTTGCAAGTAATTTTAGGGCGTCTTCCAGATTCTCTTGGTGATTAATTTCTTGAAGAAGTCCAAAGACGTCCTCAGGTTTGAGACGATACGTTTTCGATTGGGCCGGCAGCATGGGCTTATCACCCTTTCATTCTCATGTCATAACCATATTTTATCATAAACCAAGAAAAGAAAAAGTCTTTTCAAGATTGAATATCACTTCTATTCAAAAGAGTACATAATATGTTAGGATAAACACTAGGTGCAATTAAACTCTTCAGTGGGAGGATATCTCTTGAAAAAAAAGTATTTTTCATTCCTCACCTTGTTACTATCTCTTTCTCTGGTGATTATCCTCTATCCCAAACTTCAACATCCTTTTGTTCTTCAAACCTTTATTAAACAATGGGGGAACCTAAGCCTTTTGATCGATATATTAATAATTGCACTGCTAATGCTTTTTCCTGTAGTTCCCTTCGTTTTGATTGCCGGAGTGAACACCATCCTCTTTGGTTGTCTTGGGGGCTTTTTACTCTCTCTTACAGGGAGTCTTTTAGGCGCTGCTCTTGGCTTTTGGCTCTCTCGGACCTTAGGTCAAACTTGGGCCCAGCCTAAAATCGCCCAATTGGGAAAATGGGGAAAGCTCATCGAAGGGAATAGCTTTTCAATTGTTTTTTTCTCCAGGCTCATTCCCATACTCCCCTCTGCGGCCGTCAACTATTCGGCCGGATTATCCCAAATGCCTTTTCCATCCTTCATACTAGCTACTCTTTGCGGAAAATTCCCAATGATTATTTGGGAATCTTGGGTAGGCCATGATTTCTGGCGAGCTTCCCACCATCCAGGCCGGCTTATTATTTCATTAGGCATAGGAATAATCCTTTTTGGCTTAATAATTTATTATTGGTACACAACTAATAGTACAGATCCCCAGCATTAATGCCCAAGACCCACTATAGTTCCCCCTCCATCTTCAAAACACCTTTTGAACGACGTTTCATCCGCCTTCCTAGTACTTAGTTGCGAACTTCATCATAAACTATAAGAAGCCTTCATGCAATGATTAAATGAAGGCTGTCTCGTGGATAAAATCTTAAGCTCTGCTAAAGGCCCTGGCAATCCTCTGATATCCTATTACGTTTGGGTGAGCAAAATCCGGGCCTATTAATTGTTGCTCCTTGCCGCGGAATTCTCGATTAATATTAGCAACGTTTCCTCCATAACGATTTGCCCAGGCGACAATCATCATATTGACCTGGTCAATTATTTGCTGCGCTTGCGAAGAGAACCGCGCATAGGGTCCTGCCGGTAAAGGATTATAAAGGGTGCCAATTTTCAGTATCGCCTTTGGATTAATCCTTCTGATTTCTTCCCCTATTTGGGATACGGTTTTCTCCATAGAAACGAGGGTCAGAGACAATTGAGCAGGATTAAAGCTCCAAGAAGAATTTCTCAATAATTGAAGAAGATCATTTGAACCAACGGTAATCGTAATTAACGAAGCTTGACAAACATAGCGGCGTACTGCTGCGTTTTGCCGTAACAAAACTAAAAGTCCGCCGGTCGTCAAACCATTAACCCCGAAGTTACGCAACAGTAAATTTGGCTCATGCCTTCTTAGAAATTGGGCATATATCGACGGAAACGAGAAAGTCGTTCCAACCCCATACCCAGCAGTGATAGAGTCCCCCAAGGCCAGATACAACGACAAATTCACACCTGCTTTCCAAACTTCTTCTTTTCTAATAGGGTATGATTTCCAATCCATTTCTGTCACGCCTGACGAATAATCGCCTTTATTTCAGAGAAGCTAAGAAGAGACAATTGAATTGATTGGTGTGAATATTCGTGAACAATCTCTGGCAATTTATTCAAAAGGGGAATTCCTCATCCTTATATGCTTCCATAGGAAATCTTATTCTGGTTGTGATTAAAGGTATTGCCGCTTTCACCAGCGGAAGCGGGGCAATGTTTGCTGAAGCTATGCATACTGGAGCCGATACGGTTAACCAAATCTTTGTCTTTGTCGGCAGCATCCTCGCGGAACGAAAACCAACACCTCGTTTTCCTACTGGGTTTGGCAGGCTCATTAATGTCTTTTGTATGGGGGCTGTAA
Organism: Desulfosporosinus sp. FKA; assembly: GCF_002196785.1. Classification (NCBI taxonomy): domain Bacteria; kingdom Bacillati; phylum Bacillota; class Clostridia; order Eubacteriales; family Desulfitobacteriaceae; genus Desulfosporosinus; species Desulfosporosinus sp. FKA. Next base: position 58,581 of record NZ_NAHZ01000024.1, read on the forward strand.
TCGTTGTAACAATTATGGCTTATGAAACGGTTCTCGAAGGAATCCATCTCCTTAAGCATCCCTCGTCGTTTCAAACTCTGGGATTTACTATTTTTAGTCTTGTTGCCTCAATGGCAACGGATGGTTACGTTCTCCTTAAGGCAATCCGTGAAATTGGCAAAGAGACTCACAGTGATAAAAAGGGGCTAAATCTAATCCCTTTTGCGCTCAAGAATGTCAAGCAGGCTTCTCCCCCTACCCGTTTAGTCTTCTATGAAGACCTTGTAGCCACCTCCGGAGCAGTTCTGGCTTTAGGAGCCATCCTAATCACACGCTTTACTCCTCTCAAGGCTCTTGACGGATTTGCCGCAATCATAATCGGGCTGCTCATGTTCGGAGTTGCCTTTCGAGTGGGGTATGACAATATGGTGGGGCTTATTGGTGTTTCCGCCCCCAAAGAGGTGGAAGATAAAGTCTCTCAAATTATTTTGGCCGATCCTGCTGTAACGGATATTAATAAAATGCGTATCCTCCAGGAAGGACGTTTTTATCACGTTGAAAGCTACATTGAACTGCACAGAGGGTTTTCCTTAGCAGAAGCAGATAAAATCAAAGCCAAAATTCGAGACAATTTATTGGCGTACGAAGATGTCACAGATGTAACATTAGGCATTATTGAAGATGATGGGATTAAAGATTGGCAGCCAATTGAATTTCCCACACCCTTAAAAGCTAATCCTCAAATTAAGAAGCGCTGAACATCGAAAGTTGATGTTCAGCGCTTTTACTCAAGAACTTTATCGTAACAGAAAAAGGGAGTCTCTTTAGACATAAAATTAATTTGACCTATAAATTGAAAACCGCATTTCCTAAAGAGAGAGTTCATCTTTTCATTTTTTGAATTTGTATCAGTTTTCAAATAAGGTAAATCATTGCTTCGAGCCAAGGTCTCGGCAAATTGAAGCAATTCGACAGCCAAACCGCGCCTTCGATAATCGGGATGGACAGACATTCTATGGATTACCATCCCTTCCCTGGAAGACCAATGAAGATGAGAATATTCTTCAGGTTCAACCCTATTAATACAGATAAACGCCACAAGATTACCCTTCTCTTCTCGTACGTATAAGTTTCCTGCCTTAATATCCATCGTAAAATCATCGGCTTGTGGATAATTCTCATCCCATTGATAATTCCCATATGAATGCATTTCTAAAATTGTCTTTTGGACAATGTCCATAATTTGCGGAACGTCTTCAACAACCGCTTTTCTCATCATCTGGCAAACCCCTAAATTCATAAGTATTTAACGTTACAAAATTCCTATTCCATCAGCAGCAATGGCATCTCCCAAAATCTCTTAACTAACAAAATTTGACATAATATTATGATAAAGTGTCAAATACGAATCCAAACGCTGGCTTAGATTGATCACTTCAGGATCATTCAAGGACTTATATTGGGCTAACTTGACGAGTTGAGACCTTAGACTCTCAATTAGACCTAAAACTTCATCCTGCTTCATAATCTCCCCTCCCCAATCATAATTCCATATTTCATGTCAACATATTACTCTAATCAGCAAAAGAATTCAATTCATTAAAGGCTATTTTCGGAATAAAATAAAACATTGTTTTAAAGATCGAAATCGAATTCACATTGCTATGACGATAAAGCAGATAGTCTATCTCCTTTTGGCCATTCCGCCGCTATCGCCGGCAGCACAAAAACTATTTTACAATAAAGAACGATGGTATAGAACGTTCGCCATAGCGACTTGACGGATGATTAATTATCTTACCGTTATAATAAAGAACTGAAGATGCACCGCCATCCAGATTAGCAACATTATAGGCGCCATACTGAAGCATAATATCCTGTACATCTTTAAGGGTTGCACCAAAAGAGCCGACTTGCCGCCCATCAATAACCAGCATTAAGATTGTGCCATCCTTAGTCTGTCCGATGGCTGTTCTGGGAGCAATCCCCCATCCCCCGTCTCCATAAGTAATTGAAGGCTTGCCATCGACGACAAGAAACGGACTAAAGGTAACGGCATCCCGGATATCCATTTGTTTAATTTGGGTTAAGGTATAATGTCCAAGAACTAATACATTATCGCGATTTAACCCAATGATATCAAAGGATGAAACGGGATCTTTATGAAGAATCTGACCGTCAGAAATAAGAATGCCGAGGGGCTGCCCGCCATTGCCGGTTCCTTGTGGATCATCAAACACCCCGCCGTTGATTACAGCACTTGCTCCGTTCTCCTTGGCAATATCCTCAGCTTTTTCTCCAACCTTACCCAGATAACGCGTCGCAGCGACTTGAACGCGGGCCGGATCCTTAATCTTAAGCAAATAACCCTTAAATCCCTTTTGACTAATGTCAATTAGTTCTGTTCCACTGTTATTGACCGTTCCTTGAGTTCGAATATTATCAGGATGAGAATTCCCCAAATCGGCTATTTTATTACTATCCATTATTTTTTTGATTTCCGCTTCACTAAATAAAAAGGTTGCCAAATATTGATGATGCAGCGTAGTCATGGCACTAGTTACCCATAAATCACGTAGGGACTCAAAAGGTTCAACAGGTGCAAACAAAAATCCTAAAAAGCACAAGGCGAAAATCGAGAAACTTGCCAACATCCCTATAAAAGCCTGCCTTAGCCGTTTTTTCCTACGGCTGTAATAATAAATTCCGGCAGGTTTCCGCTGCAGCCTCTGGTTCCCCCTTGGGTCAGATGACCGAGAAATTCCTGTATTACTCATTTTACCTCCATTCTCTTGGAGAAAACACGATACCTTAAATATCTATATTCTACAACATATTTCATAATAACGTTAAACCAATTTACGGAAACAAAATACATTCTTTGGTCATACGAAGGATAAACTCCATCTAAAATTTAAAAATCCACCCAGTAATTTTATTACTGGGCGGACAGCTAATTTCATAATTAATGGGTGAATAATTTCACCTTCTAACTTCTAGCTTATCAATGTGCAGAAGTTCAGGAAACAGTTTCATCCAAAGAAGAGCGACGACTATAGTGCCAATTCCTCCAATGAATACTGCCGGGACTGTACCCAACCAAGAAGCTGTCAGTCCGGATTCAAACTCACCAAGCTGATTGGAAGTGCAACATGTCCAACGACAAGGGTTAAAAAAATCATAGGCATAAACTGAACTAACCCGACAAGCCCTAAATAAAATGCTGAGTGTGTCAAAGAATACATTTGCCATCCGACGGCAACCGTCAGCATCTGAATTGCTAACGTATTAGCAACACGGGAGGTCATTAATAGAGCTAATGATTTATTACGTAAGGTTGTTAAGTTGTTAATGATGCTCGCACCTCTCTTATTGGGGGAATTCAGCTAGGAAAAATGGTATAGCTAGAGTATAGCCTCAAGAGAAACAGTAAGCAAGATAAAGCAAGCTCTAAGAAAAAGCTTGCTTCTCAAACAAACAACCTCACCGATTTAAGCGGTGAGGTTGTTTAGAGGTTTTACTTCTTATAAAGCTTGAATGTTAAAGAATTATCTCCAACAAAACTACGAATTAAAATAGAAGCTGCAGTATTATTTCTAAACTTAAAATCAAGTTCTGGATAAGCGACAGTTGCGTCTTGCCCAGGCGGTACGTAACTGATGGGCAACGTATGGCGATGTCGTTCAATAATTTGTAAGCCTGCAAGAATTACCGCGTTATACAGTGTGGAGGAAACTTGACAAACCCCTCCGCCAAGTCCAGGAGTAAAAGAATCTCCTTCTATAATCAGAGCTTCTTTATAACCCGCTTCAGCAGTTCGTTCTCCGACACTTTTATTGAAGGAAAACCGTTCTCCAGGCGCTAAAAGTTTTCCATCAAGTGCTTTCGCTGCCAGGCGAATGTTCTCCGTTCTATTGGCCAAGCCAGGATCAAAGTAGGTCGTATATTGAGCGAACGGCAATGGTTCCCGGACAGTAAGGTTAAGTTTTATAGTATTTGCAAAACCAGCGATAACCCCAGTGTAAACTGTGGTACCTACTTTACTGGTATCAATCGTCTGCGGATTCCACTGGACAGGCAGATTCTCTGTATCACTATTATAGAGTTTTGCGGGGACTGTAGTGGGCAAAGAATAACTTTCATTTTGGGTTACTGTTTGATTAAGGTCAGCTATGGAATAGATACTCGTACCTTTCACTGCTCCTGAAATCAAACGTTTTGAGTTTGCCATTATTTCGTCTGATACCACTCCGCTTCCGCCAAAGGCAACTAAATCGGGACTTAGGTTATTCGTACAAAAATTCTCAAAGTAGCCGGCTGTTGCTTTGGGCAGTGTAGGGATGGAAGGATCAACCATAATTATGGGTTCGCCTTTTTGAGCAGCCACCGTACTTCCAGTCAGGGCATCTGCAAAACCATAACCGTTGGCAAGATAGACCGTTGCCGGATTGGTCACAAATGTCTTGGCTATAATCACATTGGTATCAAATCGTGATTGCCCCATTAACCGCTCGATACTTGCCCCAGGCAGAAGATCACGGATTTCGGAGATTACATTGTTCGAGATTAGAACTTCTCCTCCAGTAACAAAAACTTTCGCTGGTTTTAGTTCTTGCAAATGATTTCTCAACTGTTCAGGGAGTTCGTTGGCAGGTGACAAAAGAATTGGCCAGTCTTTATTAGCAGCAAAGCTCGAAATGCTTAACGCATCGGAATAGTCTTCACCTGATGAGATTACAACGGATGATCCCGTCGCAGTGTGAAGAGATTCAGCTATTTGGTATGATGTATCATAGCGATCTAAACCGGCAATTCGTACAATTTTGGCAAATCCTAGTTCATTAAGTTCAGTTTCAAACTCATTCCCAATAATTCCTGTCCCCCCAATAATATAAACTGTTCCCGAGGGATCAAGATGTTGGCGAATATAGTCAAAGGCATCTTGCGAATTCTCAACAGTTGAATTAACTAAGAGAATAGGAGCTTCTTTAGTATGAGCCAATACACTCGCTGAAATTCCATCAGCAAAGTTATTCCCTGTTGCCAAAATAACATTATTAACTTTACCGCTGCAATAATACTCTGAAATGGCCTTGGCTGTCTCATATTTTGTCTTCCCGGCTAAACGATTCATCTTAACACTTTGCGACATACTAATATCCGAACTTGAATTATTCGTTGCAGCATAAACCGGGAACCCTGCCATCATTGTGTTACAAACGATAATGATTGACGCGATCATTTTTTTGCTCATCAAATACTCACTCCTTCAATTATCGAGATAATTATCTCATGCAGATGAAATGAAGAGTGTCGAAGTGAGCATGCTGCTGATGCGCTTTTAAACGACGAACGTGTCCTATTTGAACGAATTTGGTATATTATTCCAAAAGGAATACTTAGCGGCAAAGGAGGACTCTACCCCACCTGAGTTAACAAAGGACCAACCCTCACTTATAGGCGTGGGGACCTTAAAAACTGGATAAAAAAGGTTCAGCTTAATGTGCTGAGCCTATTAGAGAAGTCACTTTTACTTTTGTATGCCTATAATTCTTTAAAACGAACCCGAAAGTTGGCAACAACCTCCTCAAACTCAGAAAACCCTTCATTCTCAAGCAAACGCCCGTAATTTGCCTGCTTGGTCTTAGTATCGACAACTGTATTCCAGAAGTACTGTATCATTCCTTGAGCATCTCTCTGTTTCATTCGTAAACGTAAACCACGAGTCGACTTCTTGAACCGTTCTGAGGCAGTTGGTGATCGCAAAATGGGGTTGAATAAATTGGCTTCCAGAAAATCGAGGATTTCTTGCTCTTTAGTCATAACGTCCCTCCTACTCTCTAATCATTCTGCCCAGGAACCATTCCCACTTGAAGTGAGATTCGAACAATTGGATGAAGAAAAGCATATTAATTATGACTATGAGACAAGTCGCCAATCTATGATAATTTGTGAACTTATCCTTACATTCTCTTCCCATAGTAATTAAAGAGAAAAATAGTTAAGAACAATTGAATAACTATAATCGCTGCAACCATCAATATAAAGACACTCTTGGCTCCCATAAAACTCAAGGTCAAAACCAAAATACTTAAGAGATAAATCAACACTTGGTTAACTTTAGCATCAACCTTTTCTTTTAAGCGTATATTTCGTTCATCATTACGTTCAATGACTATTTTGCGTTTCCTTGTTTCACCTTCGGTCTTTGATACTAAAAGATCATCAAAAAACTTTCCTATTCCGAGACAAAACAAAGCTGCTCCAAGCCCTATACCCAGACCTGAAAGTTGTTTTACTGCTTCACTGACCAAAACAAATTCTCCTACATAAAACAGGATGGCTCCCGCGACCATTAAAATTACGTATACCCACAATTTACCCTTCTTCACTTCTACTCCTCCTCATAGATAAATATCTCTTCGATACTCAGATTAAAGAAATGAGCAATCTTAAAGGCCAACATAATAGACGGGTTGTAACGACCATTTTCCAAAGAACTAATTGTCTGTCTAGACACTTCCAATTTGTCAGCAAGTTCTTCCTGTGTAATTCCACGTTCTTTTCTGATTTCTTCCAGCTTATTTTTCAAAGACATGCCTCCAAAAATAAATTGTAAAGGACACTTTCCGTATAAGCTATGATAACGCGAATTCTGTCAGATGTAAAGTTAACTTTACCATTATGCCTAAATAAAGTCCTGTATAATGCTTAGTAAAAATTTGATCTCTCCCAAATATGGCTTTGCAGTTGAACGGAATCATCCTCTGATATTAATAACTTCAAAGTGAACTCGTTCAGCTAAAGATGAACATCGGGGCTTCAGGCGGGGACTTTACCCCACCTAAAGTTTACGAAGGATCCCCCCCCACTTAAGAAGTGGAGGCCTTAAAACTGGACAAATTGGCAACGCTTATTTATTTTGAAGCATAAAAAGGGTGTCGCTCCACGAACTAATCAAATTCGTTTTGCAACACCTCGTAAGAATAGCGCCAGAGGCCAGACTATAATTGCTTTACGCCTTTTAAATCACGTGTCAAATAGATGTCGACATCATGGCCGGTTGCTCGATGGCAATCTAAACAGGATTGGGCTTTTTTTATGGTCTGATAATGATCTACTCGGGGAGTGTTTTTGAGTTTAGCTGCATTGGGAAATGACTTATCATCCCCTAGATGACATTGAAGGCAATTTTGATCGGATACAATTGCCTGGGTAGGAATCGTATAATCGCCGCTGAAATGTTGGAATACGTAATTTAGGCCCCGCGCCTTAGCATGAAATTTTCCCAGCTCTCCTCGTGGTTGATGACAGTCCAGACAGTTTACATCTTTGTGGGCAGACGTTTGCCATGAGATTAAATATTTATTCACCTCATGACATGAACCACAAAAGGGTGGCGTTGAGGTAGCATAATAACCGACTTGAAACAAAGCATATAAGCCAACAAACGTAAAGGCAGCACTTAAAATAATTTTTTTCCACATAGTTTTAATCTCCGGCAGTTTTCTTTTTTGGTAGTATGTGAGAAAATAATCATTTTAATGAATTGACTTTGAGACATTTTAAGTCATAATATCATCTACAGTTTGCTGGTAAATAGGTTCTTCGGGATACATCCTTTACAGAAACTAAGGCAATTGCTCTAATGGCTGCAATTTGACTAAAGTTGAAGTGCCTTTCTTTTTCAACTGGATAAGCTCAGCTCCATCAGCGGAACAATAATTTTCATCCCCCTGCAATGTGACCTCTTTAAGATGACCATCTTTAACAACATAGGCTTTCTGATTATCGTAGACAATTATCTGTCCACCAGCACCTGTAATGGTACGTGTATTTGGATTAAAGGGAATTGAGCCTTCCCATTCAGTTTTAAAAGAAGGATTTTCTTTAACGTCCGGAAGGTCACTCGTAGTTTTTATTTTTACAAGTTGATTGTTCGTTACTTCCCCAATATAGACTTTTCCCTTTCTGACACCGAGAATTCGATCAGAAGCATTTTTAGTGATAGTATAACGTTTGTTCTTTTGCAAAGCAGTATCATATTGGATTGCTGTGATCTGTTGAAGCGCACCTAGCTTACTATCAATATAAAGGGTTCCAAAGCGGTCAGAGGCAGCCATATTATCGATTTGTTCTTGTGATTGACTTAGAATACTAACCTTTTTCATCACATCTATCTTCATAAGCTGCTGCTTGGAACCTGTCTTCACAGTCAGATACATCAAATTTGTAACGGGTGAAACAACAAAGTTTTCGATTTTTCCGCCTGCAGGAAACTCTTTACTGCCGCTCTCAAAGGGATTCAAGCGATCATCCGGGGCTGCATCTTCATCACTATCCGGAAGTTCTAAAGAATATAGTTCCGTAAGCTGAGGATTACCGTACCGTTTTTCCAGTTTTGGCTGAAGCGATGTCTTGGGAACTGCTTTTTCTTGCTTAGGGTCTTCGGTATTGGGCGAAATTGTAAGCGTTGAAACTTCAGGCTTGGCCGGATAGACTTTTACAGTCGTAACAGCATTGGGGTTTTTTCGGGCATAAAAATAAAGCAAAATATTGCGATCCGGCAGCCATTGGTAATTAAGAACCCCTAAAGTTTGATCTTGAGCTGAGGGCGGTTTTTTTTCAAACACAATGGTTCCCTTTTTTAGATTAAAAACCTTCAGAACATTATTTTCCATATACGCAATATAATCTTTGGCATAAGAGACCTGGATATTAGATAACCCCGTACCCGGGACTGTCGCTTCAAACTTGGTCGTTATGGCTGGTTCATTATCTGTACCTGACGTTCCCAAAACTTGTTCCATTTGCTTGTTTAACAAGGAGTACCCTCCAAATTGCAGGATAAGGGAAACGACTATCCAGACAATTAGGGTACGCAGTTTCTTGTTCATGCCTTATTTCTCCTTTGGGGTCGTGTTTAAAATTTAACGGTCATTATTTGCTGTCCTTCGGCATAACCACAAAGGCAGTTGGCAGATAGCGCTCACCGGCCCAATCCCAGAGTTTATTAAGCACTTTTCCATTATAGTAGAGTTCAGAAGAAGAACCGCCATCCAGATTGGCCGCATTAACTGCCCCGTAATCTCTGAACAGGTTATAGACGTCGCTCATTTTAGCCCCCCAGCTCCAAAGCGGCTGGCGTCCGTCGATGACAATTAGGATAATTGTGCCATCTTCTTTCTGTCCGATAGCTGTACGAGGTGCTACCCCCCATACTGAATCCTGAAATTCGCAGCGTTTTCCGTTCTTTATTAAAGGGGGCCAGAAAAATACCGCTTCCTGGATATTTTTCTTTTTGATATCATCTGCCGTAATTTGTCCGACAATCAGCTTGCCATCCTTATCCAAAGCCACGATGTCCGTACTATTACTACCGATGTTGTTCTGAACAATCTTCCCGTTATGTACGGTTAGTCCATCCGGAAATCCCCCGTTTCCCGCACCGTTAGGATCACAAAACCCTCCGCCATTAATTCCGGCGACAGCCCCCGTATCTTTGACAAAGTCACTCACCCGTTCCCCTTTAACCCCTAAGTCTTTGGTCACAGCAACTTTTATCCGTTTAGGGTCTTTGATGAGCATGACTTTGCCTTTGAACGTCTTGCCGGTAATCGTTTCTATTGTGATCCCAGCAGAGGTATCGGTCACAGTACTCTGAACCGGGATATTCGAGTTCGGGTTTGAGTTATTATAATTGTTTACAATGTCGCTAATTTCCTGATCGGAGAGAAAGGCCTTAACAACCTGAGGGTGGCGTGACGTTAGAACAGACCCCACAGCTATTGTTTTAGTGGCTTTAAAAGGCCCCCAGAACGTGATAAAAGGGGCAAGGAGCACCGTAAAAAGGACATTAAAAATAATAAAGCCAACAATCTTAGTTAGGCGTATCTTTCTTTTCTTCCTCATAATGCCTCCTTTACTTTACGACAAAAGCCGTAGCAAGATAACGTTCACCAAAAACATCCCAAAGCCGGTTCTGAACCTTGCCCTGAAAGAACATTTCTGAAGAGGAGCCGCCATCAAGGTTTACAGCATTGACCGCATGATAATCTTCAAAGACTTTGGCCAGATCGCCCAAAGTCGCTCCCAGGCTCCATGAGGGTTGGCGGCCGTCAATGACAACAAAAATAACCGTTCCATCCGCCCTTTGCCCAATGCCTGTCCTAGGAGCAATTCCCCAGCCGCCGTCTCCAGCAATCACCACTTTGCCGTTAACCATCAGATTGGGGCTAAAGGTTACCGCTTCACGCATGTTATTATCCTGCAATTGTTTTGCAGTCATGCGGCCAAGAACAAGTTTCCCCTGCTTATCAAACCCGGCAATGTTAACAGCCTTGTCTCCTATATTGTTAGAGACTAGTTTTCCATCCTGCATCGTTATCCCATCGGGAATCGCTCCATTACCCTTGCCTTCAGGATCATAGAAGCCTCCGGCATTAATTCCGGCGATTGCTCCCGTATCTTTAACGAAATCACTGACCCTTTCTCCTGTGATCCCAATATTCTTAGTAACTGCCAATTTGACCCGTTTGGGGTCTTGAATCAGCATCACTTTGCCCCTATAGGTTGGACCTGTTATATCCTCGATTGTAATTCCTGAACTTGAGTCGATAGCTTTTGCTGTCCCATCTATCTGCTTATTATTGGCGTTTTGATTGTATATTGGCTCCGCACTTACTTGAGGACTGGTGAAGGTCGTAAAGGCTATCACACCTATAACTGCGACACTCAGCAATAACCAGTTAAGCGAAGTCTTTTTAGGCTTAGCGATCATTAGAAGCCTTTTCTTAATCTGAGACTTTGAGCCCCCTACACTTGCTATACAGGCCATCCGAGGAGCTGAAGAGTATGTCTCAGCCAATTTGATCAAGGTATATGCATAATCGTTGGCCTGCTCAGGGGTGATACGAGATATCGCTCTGGCATCACAGGCCATCTCCTGGTCTTCCTTCATTCGAAAATAGGCATACCATAGTAAAGGGTTAAACCAATGAATTGTGGCCAATAACCGTGCTACCCAATTTACCCATAGATCTTTTCGTTTAAAGTGCACTAACTCATGTAATAAAATATAGTTTATTTGTTCCGAATTAAATGTTTGTTCAAAACCAAGTGGTAATAATATACGCGGACGGAATAAGCCAAATAAGGCTGGGCTCTGAACATATCTTGTTCTAATCAAGGGAATTTCTGTATTAATTTTCAACTTCAATTTGAGGTTATTAAAATCCGAAAGCAGTCTTTCGTCGGTTATTAATTCATTTCCGATTTTTGCCGAAAACTGTTTGTTACTAATAACAGTAAGGACTGATAAAAGCAAAACTCCGGAGAACCAATCTATGTATATTAGTTGAATGATAATGGGAACACCATTACTTGACCTCTGTGTCGTCGCTGTCGATATGGCCTTACTGTCTGTGCTTACGGCTACAGGAGTATTGTCTAAATGAGATTGTACTTCTTTCTTTTCATAATCGAGTTGATGTGACTGATTAAAGATTGCTGCAATACTTTGCTGTAATCGAGAAAAATCGAGAAAATTGTAAACACTAACAGAACTAGCGGGTGTCCAAGGCAACAGCAAACCGATAAGTAAAACTGACCAGAGCATATAGTGATAGCGAACTCCTAGTTTAGCTCTGAGGGCAAACTTTACCCCTAACAATAAAATCACAAAGATGCTCGCTTTGGCAGAAATCATCATAACCCAGTTAAAAAGGCTGAGATAATTCACCAGTTGTTGCAACAGCATCTTCATTCCTCCCTTTTTTCAAGGAGTTGCTTTAGTTCTTCAATTTCAACTTGAGAGAGCTTTTCCTCCTTAAGAAAGGTGACAAGCATAGGCTTTAAAGCACCGCCAAAAACACGTGTCAGGAAAGACTTACTCTCAGCTTTAATGCATTCTTCCTCAGTTATCAGCGGATAGTAGCTATACGATCTCCCTTCTTCTTTAAAAGCAAGGGCTCCCTTTTTTACAAGCCTCCCGATTAAAGTCTTAATTGTGTTCGGCTTCCAATTCGTCGATTGTTCTAAGGACTTTACGATCTCATTGGCACTGCACGGCGCTGATAACCAACAGACCTTCATAACTTCCCATTCAGCATCTGATATATTAGGTATTTTGTTCATTATTATAACAACATCCTTTCTTAGCGTTAGGTAGTTTAAGATCGCGCGTAAGGTTTACATGTGTAGTTGATAATTATATTACATTTGTAAACTAATATTGTCAATAAATTTAGGGAAAATTTTCGCCTAAAATCAACACTTAAGTCAAGGAAGACAGAATAAGGATCTATTTTGTCTGATTAATTAGTGGGTAAAACCAAAGGCCTCTGCACAGTGTGGCAGAGGCCTTTGGGGTGGGTTTTAGAGAATAAGAGAGGAACTTTCCCGTACCAGCTGTTGATTGTCAATGAAATTTGACCCCTTTTTCTAAATTTTTTTACTCAAAATTGACCCCCCTGATATAAACTTAAAAGCGACTCTCTCGTGAAAAATTTGGTAGTTTCTTTGAGGGTATCTACCGA
>NZ_NAHZ01000025.1:0-292290 GCF_002196785.1 Desulfosporosinus sp. FKA
CGTATACACGAACACGGAAGTTAAGACCTCCAGGGCCAAGGATACTTGGGGCGCAGGCCCCTGGGAAAGTAGGTCATCGCCAGGTGAACAAGCGATAGACTGCCAATTTGGCAGTCTATCTGTGTTTCATGAAAGAAATGAAAGATAGCTACCGGGGTTCCACCCGTTCGATCCACGCTGCAGGAGAATGCGTATGGGGACGCAGCGTGGCGAAAAGCTCGTCCGCTTTTCGTATACACGAACACGGAAGTTAAGACCTCCAGGGCCAAGGATACTTGGGGCGCAGGCCCCTGGGAAAGTAGGTCATTGCCAGGTAAACAAGTGATAGACTGCCATATTGGCAGTCTATCTGTGTAAGTGAAGTTGTTAACCGTTAGTTTTTAAAGTAGTGAATGAATAACTGAGGTCAGAATCTTAATGGGATTAGGCAGTTTAATACCGATAATTAATAAGAAGTTCAGGATGAACCCAATTGACAAAAGACTGATTACCAGAATAAGTTCTTTTCGCTGCTTATTTTTTATAAGTGGAGGAATTTGTGAGAGAGACAAAAGCGTGAAGATCAGAATTAAGACTAGGATATAAAGAAAAACTTTCATTGAGCCACTTCTCCTTCAGTGTTTTTCGGTTGAACTGGTTTTTTTAGATACCCGGACCAATGCAGTTTTGCGTCGACAATTATATTGAGTTGAATTTTCCTAAACTCCTCTGGCCAGTTTTTTTCTAATTCAGGCCATTCTCGAGGATACTTGCGATGAACGTCCGGGGCGAATTTGAAGATGTCCACATCCCAATTTTGGGCTTTGCTGACGGCGCTGCTGATCTCCTCTTTGATATCTGTGTCTATTTGTTTTTCGATCTCATCAAAGGATTCAGGTTTTACTAAATCGCTGCTTCCCATTTCTTCTCCAAGATTGCCGTCCAGACGAACATTAATCGTCATTATGAGATTTCCGTCAACTAACTCCGGTACAACATTGCTGTCAGCTCTGATAATTTCAATTCCGGACTTTTTGCTTTCATTTCCGGGAGTCGCAATATCAATAATTCCGCTTTTTACTTTGCCAAGAACCCATAAGATCCCCCTAGTTTCCTTTTCATTAAACCAACCAACCATTCGATCTCGTTTTAAGATCGCTGTTCCATCGAGCTTTAGGCTTTCTTCGTTTGGGTTTTTATTGTTCTCTTGGATTATGTCAATCCCGGGAACAATTGAGTCATTGGTTTTGCTGGCGAAATTTTTGAGGAGATCAATTAACTGGACTTTGGGGACTTTAGAAGCTGCATATGTTACTTTGGCAAGCTTTTCTATTGCTTGGGCAGGTATTTTTTCCTGTTCATAATCGCTTCTAATAATATCCTCAGCTTTTCTTCTGGTAATAAAAACATAAGTTAACTTACGAAATTCAGAATCACGACTGAATAGATCCAGTTCGTCGCTGATTCCATTCCTGGCGAGTTCTTCAGATAAAACGTAAACAGTGTTGTGTGAAAAATATGCTTTTCGATCTGTTCGCAGTGAAGCATTTCGTATAGCATCAAAAACTGTTTCTCCTTTGCTCGTGACGACCCAAACACTTTTCGTGCCACTCGCTTTTTCCGATGTTGAAGATTTAATTGCGCTAGGTTTTAAAATTTGAAGCGATACAACGATTTGTCCGTCATTAGCCCGATCAACACCCACAGCTTCAACAATTGCCATGGTATTTAGTTCTCGCCGGTTCCAGCAACCTGGTAGAAGAAGTAACAGAAGAATAGCTGGGATTATTAAAGTAATTCTTCTTCTCATATGTTCTTTTCACCTTGCTTTCTAAAGAAGGCTATAGCGAGAAGCAGATAGGGGATAACAATTATGAAAATAATATTAATCCAAACGGATATAGGATAAGACAAAAAATCATTGAGATCGGAAATGTTGCTTTGAACGGATAGACATATCGGAAGAAGTATGGTAAGAGTTGATATAACAAGGGGCCTATAATCCTTTATCCCAACTAAGTGACTCAATCCGATCAGAATAACATAGAAATATAAGATCGCTTTCAGATAACCACTGAGAATCCATATTGAGAGATGAATAGATTCTATGCGTTCAATAAAATCACCAATGTTCACTAAACGAACGGCGCTAAAATAGGGAAACTGAAGTAACTTAGCTAAATCAAGCCCTAGAGTTGCTAGAACAGTTACAGTTGTGATAAGCCACAAAAGTGCTATAAGAGAATAGCTGGATATCAGGACAAGCTTTGCTTTTTCTTTTTTAGATTTTAAATGGGGAAGCATCATAGCGAGTACAACTATCTCGGATGTTTTCAAGGCAATTGCGAATCCACCCATTCCTATGGATATTATGTTTTTTTCCATGAATGGCATAAAAACATTGAAATCCATATCTTTAGCCAGCAGCAGAAATATAACTATAATTCCTCCGAAGACTATAGGCGCTAGAAATTCAGCAAACCGTGAAATTACTTCAATGCCCTTGAAAACAGCATAAGCACAAAACGGGAAAAGAAAGAGGAGAATAAAAAGGACTGGAGTTTCAGGCATAACGGCAGTTGTCAAAAAGGCGCTCCATTCGTATAAAAATAGAGATAGTCCATGACAAAAATATAAGACATAAAGAAGGCTAACTGCTTTACCAGCTTTGCCAAGGAGTGTCTCTGCATATTCAAAGAGTGACTGTTCTGGAAAGCGTTTCCATAATAGATAAAATGGAACTGTTAACAATAGACTAGCAGGCAGACTTAAAATTTCCGATATCCATACATCCTGATTTCCTGGAGGACCAGTAAAAACAGGGAAAAACGTAATTGAAACGACTAGTCTGCTTATTGCTACAAGGAAAATAAGTTGTTTGGGGGTGATTTTTGCATTTTCTAACATAGGATCTCCTTTATGGAGAGGTATATTAATTAATTGTCTCCTAATTGCCGGGATTTTCCGGCGGACTGGGAGCTAATGAATCAACTTGTCTCGTTGTGTTTCTACTTAAACTATGAGGCCGTGAAGTCATAGCCCACCAAGGTTTGCGAATAATGACATCATTAAGGCCAGAACCGTTAAGTGGTACAAGCGGAGACATATAAGGCACTCCAAAGGAGCGAAGCGAGAGTTGATGAATAACAAACCCCGCAAATCCGAGCATTACTCCATATAGACCAGAAAAGCTTGACAAGATGAGGAGAACAAAGCGGGCGATAGTAGTGACATCTGTAAAAGCTGGGACGACAAAGGAGGAAATTCCTGTAAGGGCCACGACGACAACCATGGGAGCTCCAACCAATCCGGCGGATACTGCGGCTTCCCCAATGACCAGTGCGCCAACAATACTAACGGCCTGTCCAACGGCCTTTGGCAAGCGAAGGCCGGCTTCCCTTAAGATTTCGTAAGCGATTTGCATCAAAAGTGCTTCGACAATAGTAGGAAATGGTGAGCCTTCGTTCGCACTGGCAATGCTAATCAAGAGTGATGTTGGCAGCAGTTCCTGGTGATAAGTTGTGATGGCAACATAAAGAGCGGGTACAAATGTAGAAATAAAAAAAGCCAGCCAACGGAGCCAACGGATAAATGTTGCAAGATAAGGCCGTGAATAATAATCCTCACTATTTTGGAACGCTTCTATGAATAAATAAGGTACAGTTAAGACCAAGGGAGTTCCATCAGTTAAAATTGCAACTCTGCCTTCCAACAATTTCGCACTGACTATATCAGGTTTTTCGCTATTGCCAACGGTAGGGAATAAGGAATAAGGGGCATCCTCGATGAAGGACTCAATATAACCTGATTCGAGAACAGAGTCTGTCTCGATGCGGCATATTCTTTTCTTAACTTCCTGAACGACCTCGTCATTGGCAATACCCTGAATATGGACGATGGCTAATGATGTTTTTGTCTGTCTGCCGACGGTCATTTTCTCAACCATTAAATTTGAATTTTTTATTTTCCTGCGGATAAGAGAAATGTTTGTGCCTAGAGACTCAACAAAGCCTTCTCTGGGACCACGAATAACCGATTCAGTGCTCGGTTCTTCTACACTACGTGCTGCAAAACCGCGAATTGATGCAATAAGTGCTCTATCGGCTCCATCAATGAATAAGACGGTATCACCTGACAAAATTCCTGTAACGGTATCTTCTAGAGTTTGAACTTCCTGAATACTGGAAACAGACAATATACTTTCCTTAATAATTTCTAAAGTAGAGCCTGTAAGTTGGTTGTTGTGTACTGATAGTAATGGCTTAAAGAGATTTTCGTTAACGGAATCTTCATTAAAAAGACCGAAGATCATAACCGCAAAGGCCTGGACAGGAGCTTCGCTTCCAATAGTGAACTCTCGAATTACTAGATCGTCAGCCTTGGGAAAGGTGTTTAGAATTGTCTGCCGGTTATCCTCTAGTTTTTTAGATAGAGTTGCAGGGTTTCTCGACGGATTTTGGCAGGGAGGCTCAGGGGATTGGCGGCGATTCTTCCTAGTAGATTTTCTAATAATTTTTGTGAGCATAATCCACCTCTTGTTCCTCATTCCTTAAAATAGTTTTTGCGCAAAGTGGCAGATTTATTACGGAACAGGCAGGAATATTGGAAATATCCGATATTCCTGCCTGTTCCGTTCCGTTATAGATGCATTCTGATAGGATTCTTCACAAAAGGGGGGCAACAGATAAGGTCCTGCAGCCCCTCTTAGTGATTTATCCAATCGTAAGACTCCCACTTCTTTAAGTGGGAATTGGGTCCCCTGTACTCTGATAGTCATTGCACAAAGGGAAAGGCATGAAGGGGTTACTTCTTAGCGCGTAAAGCTTCCTCTTGAGAAAGGCCATGGTTATCCCTGGAATCCATACTCGGCTGATGATTAGGCGGCGCGGGTTTTGGATTGGGATTAGGATTTTTTTCCGAAGGCATCTTTTTTATCACAGTAAGGTCACTTCCTTTCTCAGATCATGGTTTAGGTTCTAATTTATTTTGTCCTTTTTTAGAAGTAATACTACGGAATAAAAAAACAAGAAAGACGAAGATAGCAAGAAGAAACAAGCAATGATTAGAAAGTTAGACTCAAAACATGACTAAAGGCTAGTTGACATACTATATGTAGTGTGTTTAAATTGATAAGCATACTACATATTGGGGGTGAAGGGGTGCGCTGTCCATTCTGCGGAAACGAGGACACGAAGGTTTTTGATTCGCGTCAGGTTGACGAAGGAACAACTGTACGAAGACGCAGAGAATGTGACCGATGTATGCGTCGGTTTACTACCTTTGAGAAGTTTGAGGATTCACCGCTCGTGGTTGTCAAAAAAGACGGGAGACGTGATGTTTTCTCTCGTTCTAAAATGATGGCCGGCATGCGAAGGGCATGTGAAAAACGGCCAATTTCAACAGAACAAATTGAAGAGGCCGCCTATAATATTGAAAAGGCTCTGCGCAATACGCATGAGCGTGAAGTGACGAGTGCTGAAGTTGGGGAGGCAGTCTTAGAGCAATTGTTCGGCTTAGATGAGGTGGCCTATATACGCTTTGCATCTGTATACCGCCAGTTTGGGGATATACAACGTTTTCTGGAAGAGTTACATGAACTTATAGAAAAACGGGGAACGTTAACAGATAAGGAAAGAAAAGAGATATAAGGAAAGTTGGGGGATTCTAGTTGATTTTTGAAGGACAAGCACCAAAAAACTGGCCAAAGGTAAATTTAGCGCCTAATGCTCGTGTTGTGTTGGAAAAGAGATATTTAAAACAAGTCGACGGACAAGTTATCGAGACACCGGAGGATATGATTTATCGAGTCGCCAATGTAATTGCCGCTATTGAAGAAGAAAAGTATGGCAAAGGTGAGAAAGAAACACGGGCTTTGGCGAAGGAATTTTATACAATTATGGCTAATCTTGAGTTTATGCCTAACTCTCCGACCTTAATGAATGCGGGTCGGGACTTAGGACAGCTGAGCGCCTGTTTTGTTCTGCCTGTTGAAGACAGTATGGAGGATATTTTTGATGCGATAAAAAATGCGGCAATTATTCATAAGTCTGGCGGAGGAACGGGCTTCAGTTTTTCACGTCTGCGTCCTAAAAATAGTATGGTTCGTTCAACAGGTGGTGTAGCTTCGGGACCAATTTCCTTTATGAAGGTTTTTAATTCGGCTACAGAAGCCGTAAAGCAGGGTGGAACTCGACGCGGGGCTAATATGGGAATTCTGAGAGTTGACCACCCGGATATTTTGGATTTTATCCAATGCAAAGAGGACAATAAGGAAATTACGAATTTTAATATCTCGGTTGGGATTACGGAAGAATTTATGAAGGCTGTCCGTGAGGAGCGGGATTATGACCTTATTAACCCTCATTCTGGGGAAGCAGCAGGTAAATTATCTGCTCGCGAGGTTTTTGCTAAAATTGTTGATCATGCATGGCAAAATGGAGAGCCGGGAATTGTCTTTCTTGATCGTTTAAATGAAAGCAATCCTACTCCCCAACTTGGTAAAATTGAAGCGACAAACCCCTGTGGGGAACAGCCCTTGCTTCCCAATGAAGCGTGTAACTTAGGCTCTATTAACCTTAAACTTATGGTGACTGAGAAAAATGGTAAAATGGTTATCAATTGGGAGCGATTAAGTCATGTTACCCGTCTGGCGGTACGCTTTTTGGACAACGTTATCGATGCCAATCAATACCCGCTAAAGATTATTGATGAGGTTGTAAAAGGAAATCGTAAAATTGGCCTGGGAGTAATGGGCTTTGCTGATATGTTGATTTTGCTGCAAACGTCTTATGCTACGGAAGAAGCCGTTGACTATGCGGAAAAAGTCATGAAATTTATTCAGACGGAAGCACGCATCGAGTCCCAACGTCTAGCCGAAGAACGAGGAACTTTTCCCAATTATGAAAGCTCTATTTATGACGGAGTTATGAAACTGCGTAATGCCACACTAACCACAATTGCCCCGACGGGAACGATATCGATGATTTGTGCTGCATCGAGCGGAGTTGAACCTCTTTTTGCAGTGGCTTATACGAAAACTGTCATGGATGGCACTTCGTTAGTTGAGGTAAACCCTCTTTTTGAAACTTTCGCGAAAGAGTACGATTTTTATTCACCGGAACTCATGCGTAAAATTGCTGAGAGAGGAACGGTTCTCGGACTGCCGGAGGTTCCTAACTGGGTACAGGAAATCTTTACGACGGCTCAAGAAACTTCCCCGGAATGGCATATCCGCATTCAGGCCGCTTTTCAAAAATATACGGATAACGCAGTATCTAAGACGATTAATTTTGCTAATTCAGCAACACGAGAAGATATTGCCGAAGCATATCGCTTGGCAGACGAGTTGAACTGCAAAGGCTTGACAGTTTACAGGGATGGAAGCAGAGAGGAACAAGTGCTTTCTACCGGAACTACAATACCGGCAGCCGCCGATGTCTCTAAACAGGTTGTTGCAAATAAGGATCAAGGGCAAGTCCAGACTTCTTCGGCTCAGATAACAGCCCCCAGTGCCCCGTTTGTTCCTGAAGTGAATACCGTGATGCCTCGTC
Source organism: Desulfosporosinus sp. FKA (assembly GCF_002196785.1). Taxonomy (NCBI): domain Bacteria; kingdom Bacillati; phylum Bacillota; class Clostridia; order Eubacteriales; family Desulfitobacteriaceae; genus Desulfosporosinus; species Desulfosporosinus sp. FKA. The sequence continues at coordinate 7,530 of NZ_NAHZ01000025.1, forward strand.
CGCGACCGACCACTACTATTGGGGTTACAGAGAAGATTAAGATCGGCTGCGGCAACCTTTATGTTAGTGTTAATGCAGATGAAAAAGGAATATGCGAAATATTTACAAATACCGGCCGGGCCGGAGGATGTTCTTCACAATCAGAGGCTACAGCACGCTTGATTTCTATCGCTTTACGTTCGGGTTTGTCTGTTGATGCTATTATTGAGCAAGTCAAAGGAATTCGCTGCCCTGCTTGTATGCGACGTGAAGGTGTCAGCGTAACTTCCTGTCCGGATGCAATTGCCCGTGTCATTAAGAAATATAATGAAGTTGGCATCAATGTTACACAAGTCCAGACGGTTGAAGGGCAAATTGCAAGCGGACTTTTAAATGTTACGGGCCCCTCAGAAAAGATACCTGCCAAGAAACCCCTTCAAGGCGTAGCCCCAGCGAATGCCTGCCCAGAGTGCGGTATGCCGATTAACCATGAAAGCGGCTGCGTTGTCTGCACCCATTGCGGATATTCGAAGTGCGGATAAACAGATTGTTCACTGATAATAAAGTTTGACACTTATTGGACGACTGGCGGTGACCAGAAATTTAATAAATAACTGCTTAGCCAATAACAGAATTACAGTTATTGGCTTTTTGTTTTTGTTATTACCTATCCAGGCATTTTGTCTATTCGTGACCAAATGTAGGCTAACCTGAAGTATTTGAAAGGGGTAATTTCCATGGGTAATGATATCGCCGTTTTTGTAGTACCAATGATTATCTTGTTCATAATTTACTACAAAGTATTTCGAATTGCGGACGATGTAAAGGAAATTAAAAAAATACTCAAAAGTAATGTTGAGTCGAAAAGAAATGAACTTAATAACAGCTAAATATTTAAGGAATTCAACTGAAAGTTTTGTTGGACAATAGCGGCAAGTCCATCAATGGACTTTCGCCAGATTTTTGTGTAAAATCATTAGTTGGAAAACTAAAATGGATTGAGTGATTTAAGATGGAAAATAAAATGAAAATGGGTGGACATCCGCACGGTAAAGGTGGTCACCCGGGTGGGCACCCAGGAATGAACGTTGACTACGATAAGAACCCGTTCATCGTAATCTGGGAAACTACTCGTGCCTGTGGGCTTAAGTGCCAACACTGTCGTGCAGATGCCCAGCCTGATCCGCATCCAGAGGAGTTAACGCACGAGCAAGGTATTGCGCTAATCGATGAAATCTACGAAATGGACAATCCGATGCTAGTTTTCACCGGTGGGGACTGCATGCTTCGAAAAGACCTTTTTGAATTAGCAGACTACGGTATTAAAAAAGGAATGCGTGTTTCGATGAGCCCAAGTGCTACTGTGGAAGTAACAAAAGAGCGCATGGACAAGGCGAAAGAAGTTGGGATTTCTCGTTGGAGTTTCTCCATTGACGGTGCAGATGCTAAGACGCATGATGCTTTCCGTGGAATTGATGGAACTTTTGATTTAACAATCGAGAAAGTTAAATATTTAAATGAAATTGGTATTTCTCACCAAATAAACACTTGCATTAACAAAGCAAACTTACACCAACTTGAGCAAATGTCTGAATTGATGAAAGAGTTGAAGACATCAGTTTGGTACATTTTAATGATGATTCCAACTGGACGTGCTTCAATCGATGATTGCATATCAGCTGCTGAGCACGAAGAAGTATTCAAGTGGCTATACCAGTTAAGTAAAGTTGCGCCTTATGATATAAAAACAACTGCAGGTCAGCACTATCGTCGTGTTGTATTTCAACAACGTGCTAAGGAAAATGGTACTACAGGTGGAGAAATCACGTTCGAAGGTACTAAGACCCGTGACATGGCTCAGTTCATTGATGGTCTGGCAAGAGCACCAAAAGCAGTTAACGATGGAAATGGTTTCATCTTCGTATCACATACAGGTGACGTTATGCCAAGTGGATTTTTACCATTAGTTGTTGGTAACGTTAAGGAAAATAGACTGCGCGACATCTACCGTGAAAGCCCTATTTTAAAAGACTTGCGTTCACCAGATAAGTACGAAGGTAAATGTGGTATTTGTGAGTATAACAAAGTTTGTGGTGGATCAAGAGCACGTGCCTACGGCGCAACTGGAAACTATATGGCCTCAGAGCCATTCTGCGTGTATATTCCAGAGAAAATGAGAAAGAAATAGAATTATAGTGTGAACGCCTGCGATTTTCGTGGGCGTTTTTACTAGGATATAATTCTTGTAATTCTTGGTGCATGAATTAAATTTCTAGGCATCCGGAAGTAGCAAAGGTGTTACAAATACAGAGTGGGAGATATAAGGTGATTAGCGAGAAGGATTTCTTTGCAGAGATCAAGGCTAGAGGTTTTGATTTAACTGAACAGCAAAAACGGGCTGTGGTCCATAACCAGGGCCCTCTTTTGCTTTTAGCTGTTCCCGGTGCAGGCAAGACGACGGTTCTCACTGTTCGTTTAGCCTATTTGATTCTTGTCAAAAACATAGATCCTCGAAGAATTCTTTGTCTAACCTTCGGACGGGCAGCAGCCAGGGAAATGCGTGAACGGTTTGTTGCGAATTTTGGGGCAATGGTCAGCGGTCAAAATGAAGGCCGTGGGGAAATTAAATTTTCTACGATCCACAGCTTTGCTTATGAAGTGGTTCGAACTGCTTTTCGACAAAGCGGTATTAGATTTGAACTTATTGAGGAACAAACAGGTGCTGAAAGCAAGACGGGAGTTCTTCGTAAAATCTACGAAAAGCATAATACCTCCGCGATTACCGATGAGCAGCTGGAAGGATTGCAGAATTGCATTTGTTACGTAAAAAATACCTTAAGGAAACCTGAAGAGCTTTTAGATTGTGACATTAAGAATTTCCCTCTTATTTATAAGGATTATGAGAACTATAAGCAAAGCAGCCGGACGCGTCTGATTGATTATGACGATATGCTTTCCCTTGCCTTTCAAGAGTTAACGGAAAATCCGATGTACTTAGCGTATTACCGAAAGCGATTTGACTATATTCTTACAGATGAGAGCCAAGATACGTCTCTTCTACAGCACAAAATCATTGAAATGATCGTTAAACCCAAGAGCAATATTTTTGTAGTTGGGGATGATGATCAATCAATATTTGGATTTCGAGCGGCTGAACCAAAGTACCTTTTAGAGTTTGAACAGACCTACCCCGGTGCAAAGATCCTGCGCATGGAGCAAAACTTTCGCTCGACCCCGCAGATTGTGGACGTAGCCTGTGGTTTTATTCGTTCTAATAAACTGCGATTTGATAAGGATATGTTTACTGAGAATCCTAAGGGAGACGTTCTGCGGATTAAGCAATTTGAAGGAATTACAGAACAAAATCAATTTATTATTCAGAAACTCAAGGGCCAAAAGGATTTGGCAAAGGTAGGGGTTTTGTACCGAAATAATTTATCCGCCATTTATTTAGCAGATGCGTTGGATCGGGCTAATATTTCCTTTTATATGCGTGAATCAGGTAAACAGAGGTTTTTTAACCACTGGGCCATTAACGATATGTTAAATTTCCTTCGCTTCTCATTTAACGATAAGAGCTTGTCCGTTTTAGAGCGAATTTGGTCTAAGTTAAGTTGTCCTATACGTAAGCAACATCTTGATTTACTAAGGCAAATGCCAATCGATCGTTCAATCTTTGAAATCTTAGCCGAACAACCGGGAGTGACTTTAAAGGAAAGATCAGAGTACTTAGACTTCAAAAAGTGGTTTAAGGAGCTTAATGCTCTTTCGCCTGCTCAGGCGATCCATTATATCCGAAACCAACTGGATTATGATAAAGCAATGAAGAGAATATGTGAGTCGTTAGGGTTTTCTGAAGACTATGTCAGAAGTCTCTTGGAGCTTCTGAGTTCAATTGCCCAAAACGAATGTACAATTGTAGATTTTGCCAATCGATTAACGTATCTTGAAGAGCAGATGACGTCTTCGTATAAAAATAAGCACAAAAATGCCGTGACCCTTTCAACCATCCATTCTGCCAAGGGTTTAGAATGGGAACAGGTCTTCCTAATTGACCTTGTCGAAGGGATTATTCCTGAACGAGAGACGATCAAGGCTGAACAAAGGGGAAAGAACGAATTATTAGAAGAGGAGAGATGTCTTTTCTATGTCGGCATGACGAGGGCGAAACGCCAGTTAACCTTATGCTCTATGAATTATTATCATCATAAACGAGTGAAAGTTTCCCGTTTTATTCGTGAGGTCAATCTTGTGCTGCAGGGTAAAAACCCTCAAGAGGTGATTCCCCAGGAAGTATCAAGCCCCATGAGCGATTTCGTTGCAGGATTGGTTATACAACATAAATCATTTGGAGAGGGAGTCATTGTTAACGATGAGGGAAATGTAATGGTAGTTCGTTTTAAGAACGGTTCACAGCGTTCGTTCATGAAAGATATCTGTGCCCAGCAGAGGTTGATTTGGGCTATCTAATTTGGGATGTTCGTTGTAAAATCATACCATAGTCTATTGGCTTTAAAAGGCGAATTGGAATTTGAATCAGCCCACACAATAGTACATAAGCGTTGAGGGAAGGTGTGTAACTAAAAATGGAAGACAGAGTACTATTCACTTTAAATCATATTTTACAAAAGAAGAAGAGAAAGATAACCCTGGAGAGCCGTTTGCGGGAAGACTTATTTGTGGATTCTGTAGATATGTCGATGATTATTGGGGACCTGGAGGATGAATTCGAGATAACCATTACTGATGACGAGTTTGCAGATGTGGTTACCGTCAATGATATTGTAGAAAAACTGAAAGCTAGAGGTTTATCCGCTTACTGAGCGATAATGAATTCGGTGTAATTTCATAACCTGTCGTTCCCAGTTCGATTGACGGCTAAAACCCATACGCAGCAAGGCATACTTCATCTTTTGGAGGGTATGCCTTTCTTTTTTGAAAATATACCATAATAAATTTCGTTATTAAAGTTTATTTCGTGAAACCTTAGGTTGAGTGGTGAAAAGATGGAATGTAAGAGTAATGAAGGCATTAGTATTCAATAATAATGGTAAAATTACCGGGTATTTTGTCTATATTTTCAGGTCAATATCCTATTATTTGGCCATTTGATGGACGTAAAGGCGCAAAAATATGGATAATGGGAGCCGAAGGATGTCAAATTTTGAATGGGGGTGCTAATAAGATGAATAGGTTTATAAGTAAGATTTTTGGGTATGTGACATTTTTCCTTGTCCTATTAGGACTAACATATTTATTTAATGAATTGTGGGAATGGTTTCAAGGAGATGACCTCATTAGAAACGCGGCCGCATCAACGATAAGCATTATATTAATTGATTGGTGTAGATTGTTGTTCGGAAAAATTTCTAAAATGCATGATAACTCGGTTTGATTATCTTTATGTCATTTGGGTCAATAATTGGAAGATTCTATAAGCATGGGTTTATCGCAATTGGTAGGATGACAAGTGGTTAATAAAATCGTTATTAAAGAAAGGATAGGAGGCAACTAAAATGATTATTAGGGAAATGGTTGCTGATGACATAAGTGACCTTGCAAAGTTATATACACAATTCTGGAGTGAAGAATCTTGCGTTAAAACCATGCATAAGCAGTTTGTTAAATTTCAAAAAAATAATTCACATATACTACTAAGTGCCATTGAAAACAACGAGTTGATTGGTTCAGTTATGGGAGTGATATGCGAGGAATTATATGGTGATTGTAAGCCCTTTTTAGTGCTAGAAAACATGATAGTTGATAAGGAATATAGGAACCAAGGAGTAGGAAAAGCGTTAATATCCGAGCTTGAGGAAATTGCAGCTACAAGGAATTGCAGCCAAGTGATACTTGTAACAGAAAGCAATAGAATTGATGCCTGTAAATTCTATGAGTCAGCAGGATATAGCCCTCGAACGCATAATGGTTATAAAAAGAAGCTCAAATGATTATATACTGTTGTAATTATAAACTTTGATAAAATTAAAGGGCGGCGTAAGCATGTTGAATCATTCAGGGACTATTCAAATTGAAACAAAACGGTTAAAGCTCCGTAAATTTGATTATGAAGACATCCCACATATGATAAAAAATTGGATCACAAATCCTTCTGTGCAAAATGAATATGGTGAACCTGTATATAAAACTACTACAGAGGTTTATGAATTATTAAAGAAATGGATTGATAAATATCAAAATAACGACTTCTATCGCTGGGCAGTAATCCTTAAACGGAATAATGAAAACATAGGACAGATAGCATTTTGTAGAGTATATACAGAAATTGAGACGGCAGAAATAGAGTATTGTATTAGTGAAAATTATTGGGGAAAAGGTTATGCCACTGAAGCATTAAACGCTGTTATTGATTTTTCATTTAGAGTGCCAAAATTCTATAAATTAGAGGCGTTTCACAGAATTGCCAATACCCGTTCTGGGAGAGTTTTGAAAAAGACCATAATGGATGAAGCCCAAACTGTCAGGCGGTTTGAGGTCGAGAATATTAAACCAGATGATGACATTTGCTATTCAATCATTAGAGATGATTATTTTGCGCTAAAGGAATAGCACTAAAATTAACTTAAACAGAGATGCTGCTGGCACTCGGAATGAGGAAACTATTTGAGTTTTCTTATGGTAAAAGGAGATATTGAAAATGGGATCATCACTCCACGAACAAATATACAATTTAGAAGACAGATTATTACAACCTGAGATTCGCCGATCAGGAGAAGAAATTTCAATGCTATTAGCAGACGATTTTGTTGAATTTGGAAGTTCCGGGCGCACGTATGATAAAATACAGGTTGTGGAGGGATTGCCACATTCTCCCACTGTTCCAACGGTTATTGAGGATTTTCAAGTAAAAGTCTTATCATCATATGTGGTACTAGCTACTTATCGTGCAGTTAAGGCTAACGAATCTAGAGAAGAGATGAGGAACTCATTACGCAGTTCAATTTGGAGGTTCACAGATGGAAGATGGCAAATTGTTTTTCATCAAGGAACTAGATCAATGGAATTCTGTAAGTGACACGATTCCTGTTGTTGGGCGGGGCAAACAATGGCAATCGGAACATCTCTTTGTTTCAGGACCTTTGTTATTCCGCAGTATTGATACGGCTGTTAGTTGGGATGAGAAACTTTCAGGTGAAAATTGTTAGTCAAAATATCGTTTTGATTTGATGCAGGAGACGGGATGCTGATGATGAAATTTGTATTGGACCAAAAATATTGCTGGGCGGAGCAGTTGGGGTCGTCGGACCAGCCGGTGCCATTGGTGATTTTACTGTCCGGTGACGATAGTATGCAGCAGTTGTCGGAGATCCGTGAAATGCTGTTGCTCCGGATCGCTGCCGGTGATTGCCGGCCATTTCTAATTACGGGATTTGGTCCCATCGATTGGGATCGTGACTTTACACCATGGTATCTGGAAGGTACAGGCGGTCGGATTTTTGCCGGGAAGGCCGATAAAATGCTGGACTTTATGAAAAATGCCCTGCTGCCGATGCTGCAGAGCACTCTTTCCCTCAGCGGGGAAGTATATCCGATAGGTTATTCTTTGGGAGGATTGACTGCTTTGTATGCCCACTGCAGGTTGGGTTTTGCCGGTTGCGGCAGCTGTTCCGGATCGCTCTGGTTTCCAGGATGGCTGGAATTTTTGCAGAAACACCTGCCCCCCGGTAAAGTCTACCTGAGTTTGGGCGGCAAAGAAGAAAAGACTAAAGATCCTTTGATGTGTGAAGTGGGCAAAGCCACACAGAAGTCCAAGGAGTTGCTTGCAAAGTCTGCCAAAGTGACTTATGTTAAAGAGCCCGGCGGCCATTTTCGGGAAATACCCCAGAGAATCGGCAGGGCCATTTTATGGCTGCTGGAGCCGATTTAATGATAATTAAAGCCAATAACCAAAAATTATGGTTATTGGCTTTGGCAGTTATAATTGGCCTACTTTTTTTCTTTGAGGAATTGTCGAAGGGCAGTGTCGCTGACGACATAGATATCGTCGATGAGGTAATAATGCTGAGCGCCGGCGATTAATTCTTCAGCCTCTGCCCGCCCTATTTCGGTGTAGGCAGTTAACTCGTCATTTTTGATGGTAATCAGGATAAAGGTCTTTTCCGGAGAATCGTCAATATCCGAAAGCTGAGAAATTCCCTTCATATTAAAGGCAAATAATTCGTTCTCCTGAGACACGGCTTCAATCTCCTTAAAGATTTTGCCCAGATCATCAACTCCTATATCTTCGCGAATGATAAGATTTCCTTCCCTGCCAGGATAAAAGATACAATACTTGGAACGTTCTGGCTTTGACACTTTCTTCAACACCTTTCTGTGGTTCTTGAATTAATATACTATAGGTCTAACTGCGGACACACAAAAAACAAATCGATAAGATTCTTCTCAATCTAGGTGACGCTAATATTAACCATTTATCTATTGATATTTTCTCATAGATATGATTCACTCTTATTATAGAAATAAGATGACTTTTTTAAAAGGAAAATTTTAACCTCGTGCGACAAGAAGTCCCCACCTCTAAGGGTCAGCGTATCCAAAGACTCCTACTTCCGCAAGTGGGAGTGGTTCCAATACCTCGCTTTGGTGGGCAAGGAAAATAGTACAATTAATAATATGGAGGGAGCAAAGGAATGGCTCGTAAGTCTAAACTATTGATCTCCGTACTGATATGTATCATTTTCTTGCTGGGATGCAGTACTCAGAGTTCTGAGTTGGCTAAGGAAAATTCTCAGCTTAAAACCGAAATACAATCTCTACAACAACAAGTTGATACTGCTAATAATAAAGTTAAACAGCAGGAGGAATTATACAACTTAAGAAATAATTTGGATAATAACCTTCATTTAATTTTAACATCCCTTATTAGAGGAGATTATACAACGGCAGAAAAGTACCTTGATTCCTCGATGCGCATTGAAAACCACAAATTGATTACGAAATTAAGCTCCGGTGATTTCGAATTTATTATTCCAGACCGCATGATGAACCTAAGGCAAAGAGCCTATTCGAGGAATGGAAATACTTATAATGCAATCTATGAGATCTATGATGCGGGATATACTTCAGGTAATAAATATGATGACAGGATATACACTCTGAATGTCACGTATTCATTAATCAATGGCACCTGGAAATTAAACAGCTTGATGATTGATGAGTAAAAACTGCAATCTGCAATGATTAATCGGTAAAAATAAAAAAATTATAAATAAAGAAGGTATTTGCTCCGAACACGGCGAATATAACTAAATAATGAGCGGAATGGCAGGCCAGAAGGCTTGTGTTGACGTAATTATTTGGCTACGTTATTAATACTAAAGTTTAATACTAAAAATGAGACCATGGAGGTCTGACCCACATAGGGTTCTCCATGGTCTTTTTTATTTAAAGAGGAGGATAAACAATGTGCGAAGCTAATGCGTACTTTAACAGTAATGGTCAAGAGGTCTTGTTTATGGAAGCGGTTGATGTTATTGAACCTTATGAAGATGGCTTAAAGTTAGTGGATATATTCGGACGGCAAAAGTTTGTTAAGGCTAGGATTAAAGACATGACGCTGCTTAATCACCGAATCGTCTTGGAAGAGACTGCCGGGTTTAAGCATGATTCGGAATAAGGAAAAGGAGAGAAAGCTCAGCGACATTAGCGAAGGGGGCTAACCTAAATGGAATTGCCTAACTGGTTAAGCGAAGCAAGTCCGGCGTTATGTCGCTGCGGTTGCGGTGGCAGACGGAAAGGAAATTTTATTGAGAAAACACTGCGGGACATAATCAAGATTATCCAAGATGCGGTTTTTTCTGAGGAAATTGCCCTGCGGCCAGGATTTCTGCAGAGATTGGACGCGCGAATCAAAGTGATCTCCCTGATATACCTTTTAATTATTGTTAATTTATGTGCGCACCTTTCTCTATTATGGGGCTTTTACTTAGTTTTGCTGGCTATAGCGGTGTCATCTAAACTCCCCCTGCGTCAAGTGGTGGCTAGGGTATGGCTGGTCATACCCTTGTTTACAGGGATTATGGTACTGCCTTCAATCTTTAACTGGGTGCGTCCTGGCGACCCGCTGTGGGTTATCGCTGACTTCCATCACTCTCTTCACTTGGGGTATTTATCGTTCCCTTCGGTTTTGGCAGTTACCAGGCAAGGATTGTGGGGAGGGATAATGCTGATTAGCAGGGTGGGAATCTCTGTTTCTTTAGCAGTGGTCCTTACGCTGAGCACCCGTTGGATGGACTTTTTGCGTGCCTTACGTACCTTTTTTATTCCCAAAATTTTTATTATGACCCTTGAGATGACCTATCGTTATATTTTTGTCTTGGTTAGCGCCATGGAAGAAATGTTTCTTGCTCGAAAGGCCCGTGATGCTGGTCAATCGGCTCCTAAAGAAGAGCGGCGATTCGTAGCTTCAGCAGTGGGAGGATTGTTTGGCAAGTCGCTGCAAATGAGTGAAGAAGTTTATTGGGCCATGACTGCACGTGGTTATTCCGGAGAAATACGTCTCCTAAAAGGTTCTAGCCTGTGTTGGTCAGATGTCTTAGTTTTGTCATTGGTTGTCTTAGCAGGACTTATTTTAATTGCTGCCAACAAAGTCATGGGCTGATGAAAGGAGATCTCTGTTTGGACGAAATTTTTGATATTCTTAATGTATCTTACTCATATCTGCCCGGTTATCCCGTGCTTTCTGGGATTTCTTTAAGTATTAAAAAAGGTGAGGGTTTAGTGATTTTGGGAGCCAATGGGAGTGGTAAATCCACCTTGCTTAAAATGCTTTGTGGCCTTATCCATCCTGAGGAAGGTCAAATTTTGGCTTTTGGGAAGGAGCTGACCGAAGACGCCTTGCGTGATCCTAAGTTTCTGCAAGATTTCAGACAAAAGGTAGGTTTTGTATTTCAAAACTCGGACGCTCAGCTCTTTTCAGCTACTGTGCGGGACGAACTGGCCTTTGCTCCCTTGCAGGCGGGGTTACCCAAAGAAACAGTACAAAAAAGAGTTACAGACATTGCTCAATTGGTTGGCATTGGTAATCTCTTAGACCGGGCTCCATATAAACTAAGTGGAGGTGAAAAGAAAAAGGTTGCTCTGGCCTGTGTTCTCACGGTTAATCCGGAGGTATTATTTCTGGATGAACCGACGAATGGCCTTGACCCTCGCACCCAATTCTGGCTGGTTGAGTTCCTTCAGACGCTGCAAACAGCCGGCAAGACGGTCATTATGGCAACCCATGATCTATCTATTGTTGAAGAATTAGCCCAGCGTGTCATTATTTTCCGGGAGAATCACACCATTGCTGCGGATGGCGCACCGCTTCAAGTGCTCTCGAATCGTCAATTATTGCTGGGGGTAAACTTGATCCATGAACGGTCTCATTTTCATTTGGGTGGCAGTCGGCAGCATGGTTAATGTTGAGAGAAAAGAACACCTGACTTAATCGTGGGAGGAGGAATATTTTATGCACATTCCGGACGGATATTTAAGTCCACAAACCGATGCCCTTTTAGGTATTGCCAGTGTGATTGCTGCGGCAGGGGCTGCCTATAAAACGGCTCATACTCTGCGTGCCAAATATATTCCCATGCTTTCGATCGGAGCGGCTTTCTCGTTTACAATTATGATGTTTAATATCCCCATTCCTGATGGGACAACGGCCCATGCAGTCGGAGGGAGTCTCTTGGCGATTCTGCTTGGCCCTTGGGCTGCAATGATCAGTATTTCAATTGCTTTAATTATTCAGGCTCTCTTTTTTGGAGACGGCGGAATTTTGGCTCTAGGGGCCAATATCATGAATATGGCTGTCGTGCTGCCCTTTGTCAGCTATGGTATTTACCGGCTTGTTGCAGGAAAAAGCGTTGTTTCATCGAAGCGCCATTGGATTGGAGCAGCCATAGCGGGGTATGTCGGTCTATCAGCCGCAGCTCTTTGTGCCGGCATTGAATTTGGTTTACAGCCCTTACTTTTTCATACTGCCAATGGCACTCCGCTGTATAGTCCTTATGGCTTGAACATTGCTGTACCAGCTATGCTTTTTGCTCATTTAACGATCGCAGGCCCGGTTGAGGGATTGGTTAGCGCCTTGGTTGTTACCTACTTACAACGTACCAATCCGGTAATGCTCCAACTAAAGTCGAATACAGAAAAATCGGTTGGCAGTTTCCGGTATAGAACATTGATTATCGGTTTACTAGTTCTGGCAGTACTCTCCCCTTTAGGATTATTGGCTTCTGGGACTGCTTGGGGTGAATGGGGCGGTGAAGAATTGCAAGCCAAGTTTGGTTTTATTCCCAGCGGTTTGCAAAAATTGGGGGATTTCTGGCACCATGCTTTTCTCAAAGACTATGGTATTTCAGGCTACGACCACACCTTTTGGCAACAGGCTCTTGGTTATCTTATTTCGGCGTTTTTCGGCTTGTTGGTCATTGGCATGATCGCTTTAATTGTTCAGCGTTTCCTGGGCAGGTCTCAGGGACGGACAAGTTAGTCGATCCAGCGTTCTGCAATGCTGTTGCTTACGGGTTTGAAGGATGGATGTTCTTACATAGATTTTCGGTAAGTAATTTTCGCTATAATTAAAGCCTCCGGCAAATAAAACCGGAGGCTTTAACATTATTCTAAAGTAATTGCTTCCACAGGACAGCTGTTCACAGCGTCTTTGGCTAATTTTTCAATTTCTTGGGGAACAGGATTCAAATAGGCTTCGGCAATCCCGAAACTGTTCATCCTGAAAACCTGTGGGCAAATTGACTCGCAGGAAGCGCATCCAATGCAATCAGAATTCACAGAAGCATACATCAACGTTGCCTCCTTTCAGTAGTTTTATCGGGCTAACTTTTAATTTTATCTAAGAATAACTTGGGAATCCCTTCATAGTCAACAATAGATTTTAGCTTAAAGCGGTAAAAGTGAAGGTTGATTTTTGTTTTTACCTGGACGGGTAAGAGGTTTTGGAGCAAGGTTGAACTCGCTGAGGAAAATGGTTATAATCAATCCAATATTCCCATATTTCAATAATGGGCTATTTTTAAGACTAAGGAGAAAAAGCTATGGCGCATAAATTTAATCCAGGAAACAAAAGAAAGCTCGATGACCAGTGGCGTCGACAGAATCTTCCTCCAAGACCTACATTAGAAAAACTAGGTCTTAATTCCGACGATACTCTTGCTGATGTAGGGTGTGGGATAGGGTATTTTACTATCCCAGCGGCCGAAGTGATCAAATCACCCAATAAAGTATTTGCTTTAGACACTTCAGAAGAAATGTTGGCCGAGGTAGAAAAAAGAGCTGATGCCGCCGGTATATCAAATATCGTCTTAATTAAGACCGAAGAATATGGCTTAAAGCTTCCTGATCAAGCTGTAAGTTTTGTCCTCTTAGTCAATGTACTCCACGAAATTGACAACCAAGAAGGATTTCTCGGCGAAGTGTATCGTATATTAAAAACTGATGGTAAAATAGCCCTGATTGATTGGAAAAAGAAGGAAACGGAAATGGGTCCTCCCTTAGATCATCGAATCAGCAGTCAAGATGCTCAAGGTTTGCTGCAAACAGCAAGTTTTGAGCTCTTAAAAGAAATGTCATTCGCTGAAACATTTTATGGTTTAGTAGCTATTAAGAAGTGAACTTATTTAGCAAATGCTGAATATCGAGCTTCGGTGGTGAAAGTGTCCTGTGGACACTTTCGCCGAAAGCTCCTAGCTCATGACAAATTCTATTGCGCTGAAGAGGATGGACTCTGCCCCCGCCGAAGAGAGAACGAGATACCCCTGCTTTATCTTAGAAGTTGGAACCTTGCGGTTGGACAAAAGTCTTATACCGTAAAGGATAGAGCCAATATTTTTGGTATACGGTATACCATTTTTCTCTTGCCTTTTGTTGTCTGATAGACTAATATTGAATTTAGCAGAAGATTTGAAGATTTATTCTAAGGGGATAACGCAATGGACTATCGATTTCCACCCATTAAATTTAATGATCTGGGCAATATCCGTGATTCAGTGTTTTTCATTCTGAGGAATGCTATCCTTGAGAAGAAACTAGAACCAGGAGAGAGACTTGTGGAGCGGAACATTGCTGAACAACTGGGAGTTAGCAGAACTCCTGTGCGCGAAGCAATCCGCAAGCTTGAATTAGAAAAGTTAGTCACTCATATTCCACGGAAAGGAGTTGTAGTTTCCGAATTTACGAAAGCCGATATTATTGAAATTTTCCTGATCAGAGCCTCTTTAGAAGCGCTGATGGGCAGTATCGCAGCGACAAAAATCAAACCCAAAGAGGTAGAACGCTTAGCTATGCTTGCCCAGCAGATTTCCGATGAACAAAGGAAGGGAAACATTCAAAAATCGAATCAATTAAATGATACTTTCCATGAAATTGTCTATCGAGCAGCAGAGAGTCCGAGATTATACAACTTATTTAGTACGTTTAAAGAATATATAACAAAATTTACCCAAGTTGCCTACTCTAAACCGGGTCGTCCGGAAGAAGTGTGGCAGGAGCACAATGAAATTATAGAAGCATTACGTGATCATGACAGTTCGAGAGCCGAAATTGCGGCAAAGCGTCATGTGCAAAATTCCAATAAGGCTTTTCTCGAGATGGCCTTTAAGGAAGATCACGAATCTATAAAGACAAATTCCTTTTAAATTATTTTGGTATACCGTATACCGAAATATTGAGATAAAAACAGGGTATGCTTGTACAAGCAATTCTAAGGAAAATTCACAAGTCAGGAGAGATAGTATGGGAATATATTTAGAGATGTTTATTACCTTCTTTAAAATAGGCTGTCTGGCTTTTGGCGGGGGCTATGCTGTCATTGCCATATTACAAAAAGAAGTAGTTGAATTAAAACAATGGGTTACCAATGATGAATTGACTGATATCATGGCTATTTCACAAACTTTGCCTGGGATTATTTTCGTCAATTCAGCGACGATGATTGGCTATCGAAAGAAAGGTCTCCTGGGAGCAACTGTTGCTACAATCACGTCCTGTCTGCCAACGTTCTTGCTGATCCTGCTTCTGACTTTCGTAATTTGGGGATTTACCGATAATCCTATTGTTCATAAGGCCTTTATAGGGATTCTTCTGGGTGTTACTGCTTTAATTCTCAATTCCGTTAAGAAAACCTGGAAAACAGCGGTTAAACATTATTCCGATGTTATCTTAGCACTTCTCTCAGCTGCCCTAATGCTTTTTACGAATATTAACGTTGTTATTGTTCTTTTACTTCTTGCAGCACTGGGCTTTGCCAAGAATATTTACTTTTTAAAGAAGGAGGAAAAGCAACATGTCAACGCTCATTGATTTGTTTCTCGTATTTCTAAAAATTGGGGCTATTAGCTTCGGCGGCGGCTACGCCATGATTCCTTTCTTTGAAACAGAAATGGTGTCTCATAATTGGGTATCATTAGCTGATTATGTAAAAGTTATTGCCATTGCTCAGGTCGTACCGGGACCTTTTGCCGTAGATTCATCGTCCTATATCGGATTTAAAGTTGCTGGAATTGTCGGTGCCATAGTTGCCACCATAGCTCTCTGTATCCCTTCCTTTGTTGCCTCAGTTATTATTACTAAATTTTATACCCAGTTTAAAGCGAATAAGTACGTAAATGCTCTTTTGATGGGAGTTAGGCCTGCCGTTCTCGGTCTCCTTCTCAGTGCAGCCTACATTATTGGACTTAAGCCTTTATACCAAACTACTCATACTTTCATGTCCTTAACAATGCTCAAAGCCGTTATCATGGCGGTAGCCGGATATTTTGTACTCAACCAGAAAAAAGTTAAAATTGGTACCTTCACATTTATAGCTGCGACAGCAGTGGTTGGTATTTTGTTATTCTAAGTTTCTATAAGTATTTATCAAATCGTAGGACCCCTCTTCTACAAGGAAGGGCCATCCTTGCTTCACCTTTAAACTGAACGAGTTCACTTCATTAAAAAACGTACGAAGCAATCTTCGTACGTTTTTTGTAAGTATCTGATAACACTGTGTCAGCTATTTCTGTCTAAGAAAATGCTCAAGGGGATCAATCAATTTGCCAGTCAATCGGTTCTCTGCCTTGAGAGACCAGGAATTTATTAGCTCGCGAAAAGGGCCTGCTGCCGAAAAAGCCTTTGCTTGCTGATAAAGGGCTGGGATGTGCAGATTCGATGATTGAATGGCAGGGATTCGTTATTAGTCTTTTCTTGGAACGGGCATTGTTACCCCAGAGGATAAAAACCACAGGGTCTGTCTTTTCGTTAACCAAGGAAATAATACGGTCAGTGAATATCTCCCAACCTTTATTTTGATGAGAATTAGGTTTTCCTCCTTCTACGGTAAGCGCCGTATTAAGAAGCAGAACTCCCTGTTCTGCCCACTTTTTTAGTGAGCCATGATGAGGCATGGCGCATCCGAGGTCTGTTTGGAGCTCGCTAAAGATGTTTTGCAGAGATTTGGGTAGAGGGACCCCAACATTTACGGAAAAGCTAAGCCCCATGCCTTGTCCGATATTGGGATAAGGGTCCTGCCCTAAAATCACGACCTTAGTGTTTTTATAAGAGGTGTAGACTAAAGCGTTAAATACGTCCTCCTTTTTAGGGAAAATTTGTTTTGTGCGATATTCGCTTTTGACCCATTCCAGTAACTTAAGATAGTAATCTTTTTGTATCTCATCCTCTAAGAGTCGTTTCCAATCTGCTTGAACTGCCATAATGCTGCCCCTTTCCTTTTCACTTATACTTATTCTCACAAACTTGTGTCGGAAAATCAAACTAAATTATTGCAGTAAATTGCCGGCAGAGTATTGGAAAAATATTTATAAATCTTTTAGGCAGCCTTTTGTCTGGGACATGATTTATAATAAGAATTGAACCTAAAAAGTTAAATATTAAAGGGGTGGATTCCATCCATGAGAATTTTGCATACCTCAGATTGGCATCTTGGACGAATGCTTGAAGGACGCAGCAGAATCGAGGAACAAATAAAGTTTATTGATGAACTTTGCCAAATTGTTGAAGACGAGAGAGTTGATCTTGTCCTAATTGCAGGAGATATTTTTGATACAGTGAACCCTCCGGCAATTGCCGAAGAACTGTTTTATGATGCCTTAAATCGTTTAACGTCAGGTGGAAGGCGAGGGGTCGTCGCAATTGCCGGTAATCACGACAATCCGGAACGGCTTTGCGCGTCGAGTCCTTTGGCGGCTCGGCAGGGGATTACTTTATATGGTTTTCCTAAAGATGTTTTACAGCCGAGTTTTTCTGGGTATTCTAATGATAGAAAAGTAGTACGAAAGGCAGCGGGTCAAGGATGGGTTGAGTTACATCTCCCTGGGTGCTCGGACTCTGTAATCTTAGCCCTCCTTCCCTATCCTTCGGAATCACGGCTCAATGAGGTTTTAAATTCCAGCCTTGACGAGGAAACCCTTAGGCAAGATTATTCAAAACGTGTCCAAGAATTATTAGCTTTGTTCAGTAAACCTTTTCGATCGGATACTGTGAACTTGGCTATGAGTCATCTTTTTGTCCGCGGAGGGATGCAATCAGAATCTGAGCGTCCTATTCAACTTGGCAGCGCACCGACCGTAGAAGCAGAGGCAATGCCTGGATGTGCTCAATATGTGGCCTTAGGTCATTTACACCGGGCTCAAGTTGTCAAAGGGGCACCGGTTCCGACGCGATATTCTGGGTCACCTTTGGCTTACAGCTTTTCTGAAACCGGGTATGCCAAATCTGTTATTTTAATTGAAGGGTTTCCGGGGCAGCCTGTGGCAACTCGGGAGATTTTCCTTAGTTCTGGTTACCCTCTGGTAAAATGGAAAGCTAAAGAAGGTTTAGCTCAAGTACAGAAGTGGATTGATGAAGGGAAAGATGAGCAAGCATGGATTGATTTAGAAGTTCATGTAACGAATGTTCTCAATCCTCAGGATATTCACAGCTTACGCCGTCAGAGAGAACGTCTTATTAATATTCGGCCGGTCTTTCCGGAAATGGAGCAGATAACCTTAGAGGCCCGGTCCAAGTTGCCTCTTGATGAACTTTTTCGCAGGTTCTATCAAGATAGAACAGGTGGAGCTGAGCCGGATCAAGAGTTAGTCTCTATGTTCTTAACATTGATTGATGCTGATAAGAACGAGGATCAAGGAAGCCGTTCCAAAGATCAGAACATTGAGGAACGGGTGGACTATGAGATTTCGTTACGAGGCAGTACAGTGAAAGCGATGACCGACGGGGAGGGGGCAGAGACTGCATGAAACCGATCTGTTTAAGGATTGCCGGTTTAAATAGCTTTCGTGAGGTTCAGGAGATCAATTTTACCAAACTTTGTGAGACAGGCGTATTCGGGATTTTTGGGTCTACAGGGAGCGGAAAATCTACAATTCTTGATGCTATGACTCTAGCCCTATATGGTACTGTGGAAAGGGCCGCTAATAATACCCAAGGGATACTTAATCAAGGGGAAGATAAACTCACGGTGGAATATACCTTTTCTTTAGCAGCAGGAAATCAAAGGATCACATACCGGGCAGAGCGCGCTTATCGACGTTCAGGAGACCGTACTGTTAAAGCCTCAACATGTCGGTTTGTAGAAATCCAAGGGCATACGGAATTGGTTCTGGCCTCTAAAGCCGATGAGATGACTAAAAAAGTTGAAGAAGTGTTAGGCCTGACGGTTGAAGATTTTACCCGGGCAGTCGTTTTGCCTCAAGGGAAATTTGCTGAATTTTTAACGATAAAACCGAAGGACCGACGTTTAATGTTGGAACGATTGTTTTCCCTTGAAGCGTATGGACGAAATCTTACGGCCCGTCTTTCGGAACAAGCTGATAGTGCCCGCTTCCATCTTAATGGTGTCGAGCAGCGGCTTCAAGGCCTGGGAGATGCCTCAGCTGAACAGGTTGCTATGGCCGAAAAGGAGTTTGAAACCGCGAGAATTGCCTCGGAGCAATCCCTTGGGTATTTAGAGCGTATCAAGCAAGAGTTTGAACAGGCCAAAGAACTGTGGGGGTTGCAAGAACAATTACATCAAGTTCAAGAAAGGGAATTCCGGCGTTCAGCTGTTAAATCTGAGATGGACAAGCTTTCAGAAAAGCTCGCTTTGGCGGAACGGGCGGAGAAATTACGGCCTATTTTAGAGGATCTACGCCTGGCAGAAAAAAGGCTGCGGGAAGCCCAGGAAGATGAAGAAACAGCAAGAAAAAAACTTGCACAAGCAAGAGCGAAAAAAGAACAGGCGGAGCAGCTTTGGCTGGAGGTCAATCATCAGCGATTGGAGAAAGAACCATTCTTTCTTCGCCAATTAGAACAACTAGAACAGGCGAAACGTCTGGAAACAGAGATTCAAAATCGCAGTCTGAAGTTATCTCAGACAAGGCAGCAGTATAGCGATCTTGATCGAAAGCGTAAAGGATTGGAACAAGCGTTTCAAGAGACTTTGGAAAAGAAAAGGGCCTTTGAAAAGCGGTTACAAGAGGGAAGGAGCAAGCTGAGTCAAATCACGGTCGACCCTGCCCAGCGGGCAAAAGTCAATGCTTCAGTTCAAGCCTTAGAGGCTTATGAAATTGTCTCTAAACAAGTGAGTGATTTAGAAAGAGACTTTGAAGAAAGTACAACGGAAATTAAGTCTGTAAAAACCCAGGAAGTTAATTTGGCTCGGGAAGTTAAAACGGCTCGGGAAGTCGTTACAAGACTAAAAGAAACTCTGGCGATGAGGGCCGAACACCCTCCCATACGAGAAGAGATGCTGAGCAGGCAAGCTCAGGACCTGGAACGCAGCCGCCATGGCATTATCAATGTCGGACGGGCTGAAGCGGAGAAACAAGAAGCCGAAGGACGTTTAAAAGCGATCTCTTTGGAGTGTCAAAGAGCCGGTGCTGATTTAAATGGGTATGAACAGGAACAAAAACTGTTATGCGCAGAAATTAACCGCCTAAAAGAATCTGTGGAGGCTAAAAAGGCCTATGTTAAAGAACTCGAGCAGAAGTATCGGTCTAAAATACTTGCTGAGTCCTTACTGGAAGGAGAGCCTTGCCCCGTTTGCGGTTCCCTGCATCATCCTTCCCCAGCTCTTAAAGTTCAGGATGGGATCATAGAGGAGGCCAATAAGGATCTTGAGGAAACCGGTAAACAGTTGCAAGATCTTGAGAAACTTGAGGCCGAGAAGGCGACAAGACTTGCAGTAGCACGAGCTCAGTTGGCTGCCAAACAAGACCTCGAAAAAAATCAATCTCAGCTTTTAGCAGATAAACTAACCGAGCTGAAAAATTATCGTGAGGGGCTCCCATTAGCTGATAAAAACTTGACTGTAGAAGAATTAAATCGATTGTTACAGAAACAAGAAGAGAATTTAGAGGTTCAGCGTCAGTGTTTGAAGGATTGGAATCAAGAACAAGAGCAGCTTATGCATCAGTTAGAGAGTGCTCAGCATAATCTGGACGGGATTGAAGAAGCATGGCATAAGCTTCAGGCTAAAAGTGCTGCGGTTACAGGTATGGGTTCGGAGATTCAAAATAGGCTCAATCAGATTTTACAAGAACAGTCTAAGCGGCAAAAGGATTTAGAGAATTTGCGAGGACATATCCTCACATCCGAGATCCGGTTATTACAGGACCAATATTCTCGTTGGGATCAAGTTACCAGGAATTTAAGCCAAGAGTTAACACAAGTCGAAACAGAACTGGGAAAAATAAATGCAGATCAGGAAAAACTTCTCGGTGAAAAGACAGCTTGTGAGCTTGATCTGCAGAATCTCAGGACCTTAGGAAGTGAAGCTGCTCGAACCTTGGAAGAGCTAAAACTTCAGTGTGATGCTATAACAGGAGGGAAACCAGCACAAGAGCGGTTAGAGAAGGTAAAGGAGGAGTTAGCTCAAGTTGTTACTGCTGAAGAACGACTTAAGAAGGACTATGAACAAGGGAAAGAAGTTTGGCTGCAATCAGAACAAGCTTTTGCAGTAAACGGAAAGTCCTTGGAGCTAGCCCATGAGGCTGCGGAGTCAATCCAACTCAAATTAAAGCAGGCTCTTATAGCGTCGCAATTTTCATCGGTTGAAGCAGTCCAAAGTGCTCTTTGTGAACTCTCAGACAGAGGGAACATGGAACAGAGAGTTTCAGAGTTTCAGCAGGAGGGGTTGCTTCTCGAACAAAAACGAGAAGATCTTGAAAAGCGTCTTCGGGGGCGAAGTCTTCAATCTGAGGAATGGTTAGCTTGGCCGACAGTGTTAAAAGAGGCAGAAAAAGTGCATACGGAAGCCGTTGAAAAGCGCGGTGCCAGTCTGCAAAGACTAAATAAGCTCAAAGAAGAACATGAAGAATGGCTGCGCTTGGAAGGTGAACGCCAAGCTTTGACTCATCGTCTTAATTTGCTTAAAAACCTGCAGAATGTATTCAAAGGAAATGGCTTTATCGAGTTCCTCGCTCAGGAGCAACTGGCAAATGTCTCGCGTGATGCTTCGGAACGCTTGAAACAACTGACCAATCAGCGCTACGCTCTGGAAGTTGATACTGAGGGAGGGTTTGTAATGAGGGACGATGCCAATGGGGGAGTGCGCCGCCCGGTAAGCAGCCTTTCCGGCGGGGAAACTTTTCTTACAGCTCTAGCCCTGGCCTTAGCCTTATCTACTCAGATTCAACTGCGCGGAGAATCTCCCCTGGAATTCTTCTTTTTGGACGAAGGCTTTGGAACCCTTGATCCCCATTTGCTGGAAACGGTAATGAATACTCTGGAAAAACTGCGTTTTCAAAACATAGCTATTGGGATTATCAGCCATGTACCGGAATTGAGGAATCGACTGGCGAGGCGTTTGCTTGTTTCGCCTGCTGAGGCCGGCGGAGTCGGGAGTAAAGTCAAATTAGAGATAGAGTAAGAGAATCGATTTTTCATTATCCAGTATTTAATGCTTGACTATAATTTAAAGAAGTCATACTATTCAAAGTAAGGAGATATTTTGAAACAGGGTTTCTCAGTAATTCGAAGTTGTTTCAAGATGTAGTCATAATTATAAATCTTTATCTAATCATAAGAATCCAATTACACGACTCCCGCAGTTGCAAGTGGGAGTCGTACCCCGTACAGAAATCGCATCCCCTAATGGGTGATAGGAAAAGGTGTTCAGAAGGAGGACCTATAGTGGCAGAAAAATATGTGCAAACTCTCGAACGTTCGCTGGATGTTCTGGAGGTGCTCGCTCACGCGGAAGAGCCTTTAGGGGTAACAGAAATAGGCAATCGCATTCAGCTGCATAAGAGTACAGTTCATCGTATTTTACAGACATTATGTTACCGAGGCTATGTCGAGCGAACAAAAGGGAACGAACATTATCAATTAGGAATTAAAATTGTAGAACTGGGAATTCGCTTCTTTAACGATCTTGAGATTCGTAAAGTTGCAGGACCTGTTCTCAATGATTTAGCAAAATTATTGAATGAGGTTGTTCATTTAGTACTGCCTGACGAGGGTGAGATCGTATATATTGACAAAGCTGAAAGTTCTCATGTAGTAAGTATGCATTCCAAGGTAGGGCGAAGAGCACCTATGCATTGTACGGCTGTAGGTAAGGCTATTCTTTCTACACTTCCCGAGGAGGAGGTTCGGCACATCTTAGAGGCCAAAGGTATGACTCGTTATACGCCGAATACAATTGTTGATCCGGAAGTTTTATTTAAAGAGCTGCAATCGATTAAGGAAAGTAAAATTTCCGTCGAGAAGGAAGAAAATGAGATTGGAATCATTTGTTTGGGAACACCTGTTTTTGATTATTCGGGACGAGCCATTGGAGCAATCAGCGTTTCAGGTCCTGCCAGCAGAATTCAGGAAAAGGGTATCGAGCGAATTGGGCAGGAAATGAAAAAAGCTGGCGAAGAAGTTTCTGCAAAATTGGGATTTAACTATTTCCAAAAACTATAACGACTTTTCTGATTTGATCACATTTAAGCAAACTTTTCAGAAATTTACTCTTGACGATTTTATACCTCAGGTAGATAATAGAGTCATAAAATTATGAAACATGGTTTCATTTGTAAAAACACGTGGTTAAGTCCTAGATAATTCTTAAGAGCAAGGGTATTGCAAGTATCAGTCTATCCGTCATATGGTCTGATAATCGGGCAGAGAAGGGGGAACTATTAGTGGGGGTTTTGACAGAAGTATACGAAATGTTAAACACGTGTAATAAGTGCGGTGGCTGTCATACAGCCTGTAAGACCTATAAGCTGACTGGCCAGGAAACAATGGTTGCACGCGGAAGAATCCAGCTCATCAAAGCTGTAGCCGATGGGAAATTGGAACCTGATCAAGAGTATGAAGATGCTATCATGAGCTGTCTGTTGTGCGGTGAATGTGCAGTAGCCTGTGCAAACGGTGTGCGAGGTAATGAGCTTGTTATGGCAGCGCGGCGTGACTTGAAATTAAGAAAAGGAATTAAACCATTTGCTAAGTCTTTTGCTTTAAAAACATTAGCAAGCCCGAAAAGGTTGGGAATGGGATTCAGTCTTTTCGGAGGAATGGGCAAAAGTGTTCTTAATAAAATCGATGGAATGGACTATTTTCGCGGTATTGATATTCGCAACTTCCCAACAGCAAAAAAACCATTTTTGGAGCAGGTTCCAGAGAGGATTACGGTGCAGCATCCGAAACACAAAGTCGGATTTTATGTGGGCTGTTTCCTAAATTACTCTTTAGATCAAACTGCTCATTCTGTTGTAAAAGTGTTAACGAAAAATGACTGTGATGTTATTATCCCTAAAGATCAAGTGTGCTGCGGCCTGCCACAGTACGCCTATGGCGACTTTGAAACAGCGAAAAAGAATGCCCGCAAAACTATTGATACGTTTTTAGATAAATATAAGGATGCCGAAGTTGTTCTTTCAGCTTGTGCTTCCTGCGCTTCAATGCTCAAGCACGACTATTTAAAGCTCTTTGCTGATGAACCATCATATCTTCCGAAAGTTGAATTATTTTGTGAAAAAGTGGTTGAGTTTTCAGAATATATGGCAAAAATTGGTGTCGATCAAAATCAGCTTCATAATTCAAGCCCCGTCAGAGTTACCTATCATGATCCTTGCCACATGATCCGGGGTCTTAAGGTGACAAAACAGCCTCGGCAATTGCTGCAAATGATTCCACGGGTTGAATTTAAGGAAATGTTTGAAGCAGGCCGCTGCTGCGGAGCTGCTGGTTTAATCCAAGCTTTCTATCATGAGGTATCGACAAATATCACGGATCAGAAGGTACAAAACATCAAGGATACGAATGCAGATTTGGTGGCTACAAGTTGCCCTGCTTGCATGTTGCGACTTCAAGGCGGCATAAATAAAGCCGGTCAAAAACAAAAAGTTATGCATGTTGCCGATTTAATGGCCAACGCTTACAAAGACTAATTAACCAAAAGAATCACATTGACTTTGTATATTTGCGGAACATGCTGACCGCAAGTTCTAGTAAATTAGTGGAAGGGCGGGTAGTCATGAGTAACGTCAATATCAGTAAGCTGAAGGCGATTGTCGGTGATAATAATGTCATTGATTCGCCTTCCGAAATGGCAAAATACCTAAAAGGTCAAGGTAAGCCTGCAGTCGTTGTCTTACCAGGAAATACTTCAGAAGTTTCGAGCATCGTTAAACTGGCAAATGAACAGAATGTAAAAATAGCAGTAGGCGGGGCAGGCGTCGGGACCAAGGGTCTTAACGGCGGAATTGCGATGGTTATGTCCCGGATGAACCGCATTTTAGAAATGGATCATCTAAACCTTGTAGCGCACGTCGAACCTGGACTTCTTCATAAGGAATTTCTGCTTAAGGTTGGGGAAGCCGGCTTAAACTTTCCTCCTGAGCCCTATGAAGTCGAAACCAGTTCTATTGGCGGCTGCTTTGCGGTTGGGGATTCTGATTCAAAATCTTTCGAATATGGTCCTACCAGAACGTTTCTTTTGGGATTTGAAATGGTGCTCCCGACAGGGGAGATCCTGGAAATCGGAAATAAATGCATTAAGAACGTTTCAGGTTTAGACTTCATTCACTTCGCTGTAGGGAGCCAAGGAACGTTTGGAATTTTCACCAAACTTTTGGTGAAGCTCTTGCCTGCACAGGAAGCTAAACGAGCAGTAATTGGCACATTTACATCAATTCATAAAGCTAATGCGACGTTCAATACGTTGATTAAGCGGAATATACAGCCGACCCGCATGAACCTCCTCAATGCCTCCCTTGCCCAAAATGCGATACCTGGAACGGAAGGGCAACTGGTAATTATTGATTTACAGGGCTTTAAAGAGTCGGGTAAAAATATTGCTAATGAAATTGCTGCAGTTCTCACCTTGGGCGGAGGCACTGATGTCAAAATCATTGAGGATGAGGCTGAATATGATCAAGTGGTCAATGGTTGGCTTAAGGTCCGTGCCGATCTCAATGGAAAACCGGAGCGAACTGTGGAGTTTCTGGTTGGCCCGGCGAAAATGCCTCAAGCCTTAACTCAGCTCGAAGCGCTTACAGGAGATTTGGGAGCTTACCCCGGTGTAGTTGTCGAAGGACTTCTTGGATATGTTTGTTTGGCTCTGCCCGAGGGAACTGATAAACTTGCTTTAGCTGCTAAAGTAAATAAACTGGCAATGTCCCTGGGCGGAAATGTGAAGGGCCTCTTGGGTCACAAGCTCAAATCTGAAGCTTACAATGATGCGGAAATGTGGCAGCAAACCATAGGCTTGCTCCAAGAACTGCGTCAACAATTTGACCCCAAAGGGATTCTTAGTCCTGGGGTAAGTCTAGAGGCTTAAGAAGAAGGAGGTCTGAATATGTTAAGCCAAACAGTTGTGAATCGCTTGAAGGAAATAGTCGGAGAAAAAAATGTAGTTACAGACAAAGTCGGCTTGTTGACCTATGGCTATGACGGCACGTTATTATCTGGTGAGGCCTTAGGAGTCGTTTCTCCGCATACAACGGAAGAAGTTGTTGAAATCGTCAAATTGATGAACGAGCATAATATTAAACTTGTGCCGCGAGGTGCCGGGACGAATGAGAGCGGCGGTACAATTCCAACTCAAGATTCTGTGGTCATCAGTTTTACTAAAATGACAAAAATTCATGAAATAGATACTGAAAATTTTGTGGCAGTTGTTGAGCCTGGAGTGATCAACTTTGACCTTCAGGTTGAACTCGAAAAGCAAAATTGTTATTTCCCTCCCGATCCGTCGTCCTATAAAGCTTCGACAATAGGCGGAAACGTTGGCGAATGTTCCGGCGGACCGAAATGTTTTAAGTACGGGGTTACACGAGATTATATTTTGGGCCTGGAAGTCGTTCTCCCGAATGGTAAAGTCATTCAAACGGGGGGGCGTAATTTCCAAAGTGAGCCGGGTTATGATTTAACCCGAATTATCGTAGGCGCGGAAGGAACTTTAGGATTGGTCACTAAAGTCTTCGTTCGTATCATACCCTTGCCCAGAGCTAAGAAAACCATGCTGGCTATTTACGACAAAGTTGAAGACGCTTCGCAAACGGTTGCTGATATAGTTGCTGCCGGTATTATACCTACAACCCTGGAATTGATGGATAATTTGCTTATTAATACCACTGAGGATTTTAGTCATGCTGGGCTCCCCCGTGACGCCGGAGCGGTTCTTATTATTGAGGTTGACGGATATCCTGAAGATATGGACGCTCAAGTCAAGACAATTAGTGAAATTTGCAATAGAATTGCCAAAGACTTTAAAATTGCCCAAACGGCAGCTGAGGTTGATCAAATCTGGACTTCCCGCCGCTGTGCTTTCGGGTCTGTTGCTCGTGTCAGACCATCCTATGGTGTTAATGATATTACAGTTCCGAGGAGCAATTTCCCCAAAGCCATTGAGGGAGTTCTTAAAGTTTCCAAAGAGTATGGTGTCACCATCGGAGTTGTGGCTCATGCCGGAGATGGGAATTTACATCCTCTCGTTCTTTTCGACCAACGGAATAAAGAGGAAGTTGAAACAGTCCATGCTGCAGAAAAGGCACTTTGTATGATGGCTCTTGATCTTGATGGTACAGTAAGTGGAGAGCATGGAATTGGGCTTGTTAAGAAAAAGTATCTCGATTCGGAGTTTACACCTGTTGCTATGGATGTTTTTAGAAAGATCAAAAGAAGCTTTGACCCCAGCATTCGCTTTAACCCAGGAAAGGTCTTTGAAGTGTAATGGCCTAAGGAAGGTATTCAAAACTGAATAGGGTAATCTTAAAAAGTAATTCGCATTTATAGAATAGGATAGAACTTTGGTGAAAGCAGGATGTTGGTCAAAAAAATTCTAACGCCTGCTTTCATATTTACTACGACCATTCTGATTGTGACAGGTGTTTGCCTAAAACAAAGGAATAAAACCGTGTTTCATTCCATAAATTAATTTTATTGTAAGTCCTGGTAGGAGAGCTAATTAAAAGGTTGACTAATCTGGAGATACGTAAGATAATGAAGTAGAAATAATAATGAAACCAAGTTTTGAATAATGAAACGCGAATGACTGACGACTAACAATTACAAAGACATTGCTTGTTATACATTGCAATGGTCGGTTTGAAATTCTGTCGCACATTGCGGAAATAACCGTGGTTAATTTTCTGTGTTACTCTTTCCTGGATACCATCTGGGAATCAATAATAAATTATATTTATTAGGGGGTATAATACGTTATGGCTATCATGAGATCAATTCTGTATATTCCTGGTAACAACCCAAAAATGGTGGCAAAGGCTCCGGAGTTTGTTGCCGACATCATTACTCTTGACCTCGAAGATTCCGTACCACCAGCTGAAAAAGAAGCTGCCCGGAAATTAGTTGCTGAAAACCTCAAATATGCTGGCTCCAACGGGGCACAAGTATTTGTTCGCATTAACAACTGGGAAACCGAATTAACCAACGATGACCTCGAAGCTATCGTTCATGAAGGACTTGCAGGCGTAACCTTAGCTAAAACCGGATGTGCTGCAGACGTTCAACGTCTCGATTGGAAACTTGAAGAACTTGAGCGTCGTCGCGGATTAGAAGTAGGAAGCGTAAAAATCTCCATGCTTCTGGAAACGGCTAAAGGGATTATACATGCTGCAGAATGCTGCTTAGCCAGTAAACGTAATGTTAATGCTATCTTCGGTGCTGTAGACTATTGCCGCGATATGCGCGTAAAATTAACCAATGAATCCGTAGAGCAACAATATGCTCGGGCTCACATGGCCGTTGCCTGCCGCGCAGCAGGAATCGTCGCTATCGATGCTCCTTTCGTAGATTTCAAAAATATCGAAGCCTTTGAGAAAAACGTTGCCGAAGGCCGTCAAATGGGTTATGAAGGCCGTATGATTATCCACCCAGGACAAATCGAACCTTCCAACCGTATGTATGCACCAGATCCGGCTGACGTAGAGTGGGCTCGCGGTGTGGTAAAAGTCTTCGAAGAAGAAGGAATTGCCAAAGGCAAAGCTTCCGTTTCTTACAATAACAAAATGGTTGATACCCCGGTTTATCTCAATGCTAAAGATATCTTAGCAGCACAAGCCGAGATCGATGCCAAAAACGCATCCAAAAAAGCCTAAGGTAAGTGAAGCCTGGTCACTTATTTGAGTGGCCAGGCTTTTTCTTACAAGTTATTTATTAAGATTGCATGCAACAACGACTTCGCTTTCGCTAAGGCTCGGAGAAGCCGGTTTTTCTTTATACTATCAGAAAGTATAGCCTACGGTTGATATTTTCCTTTAGCATAAATGCAGCTAACCTGTTCCTCCTTCGCCAGTTAAGTTTTGTTATCAAAAATAATCTTATGTTGAAAGGATTGGTGTAGATATGGGCCTTCGTGAAGATGCTCTCGCGCTCCATAAAGACAATAAAGGCAAAATTGCTGTTGTAAGTAAAGTACCTGTTCGCAATGGAGAAGATTTAAGTCTCGCTTATTCCCCAGGAGTTGCTGAACCCTGTTTGGAGATTGCTAAAGATCCTGCAGTAGTTAATGTTTATACAAATCGTGAAAATTTAACAGCTGTTGTCTCAACTGGCTCTGCAGTTTTAGGTCTGGGAAACATTGGCGCCCGCGCAGCCATGCCGGTAATGGAAGGAAAGGGAATTCTCTTCAAGACCTTCGGCAATGTAGATGCTTTCCCCATTTGCTTAGATACTCAAGACAGTGACAAAGTGGTTGAAGCCGTTAAGCTTCTCGAGCCAACATTTGGTGCTATTAACCTGGAAGATATTAAGGCTCCTGAGTGCTTTTACATCGAAGAAAAACTTAAAGAAATTTATGATGGACCGATTTTCCATGATGATCAACACGGAACAGCTGTCGTGACTATGGCTGGATTGGTCAATGCCCTGAAAGTAGTCAAGAAAGAACTGAAGGACGTTAAGATCGTGGCCAATGGCGCAGGCGCAGCTGGTATGGCCATTGTTAAACTCTTAATGAGCATGGGACTTCAAAATGTCATTATGCTCGATACAAAGGGTACGATATACGAAGGCCGTAAAGAAGGCATGAATAAGTACAAAGAAGAGATTGCTGCTAAAACAAACCGTGAATTACTTAAAGGTGATTTAGCGGATGCCTTAAAAGGCGCTGATGTCTTTATCGGCGTATCTGGTGCAAATCTTGTCACCAAAGAAATGGTAAAATCCATGGCACCGAATCCGATCGTGTTTGCTCAAGCAAATCCTGTTCCGGAAATTTGGCCGGCTGATGCTAAAGAAGCAGGTGCTGCAGTTGTAGGAACAGGCCGTTCTGACTATCCGAACCAAGTCAATAACGTATTAGCTTTCCCGGGGATTTTCCGTGGTGCTATTGATGCCGGTGCTAAAGTGATCAATGAAGAAATGAAAGTTGCAGCGGCTTATGCTATTGCCAGCATCGTCAGTGCCGAAGAACTCAATGCCGATTACGTAATACCTAAGTCCTTTGATTTACGTGTTGGACCTGCCGTTGCTGCTGCTGTTGCCAAAGCAGCCATGGATACGGGAGTTGCAACCCACAACGTTGATCCAGAGCAAGTCGCAGCCAACCTGCGTAAATATTACGAAAGTAAATAATTCAGACTTTGAACTATAGTGATTTCAATAATGTTAGGTTACCCTCTAATGTTTCATTAAATTATGAAGAACAAGCGGGATCTGCTTAGATTGCAGATCCCGCTTTTAAAGTTTATCCAATTGTAAGCAAGCCTCCCACTTCTCTAAGTTCATTTATTGACCGACCTATAGCTAACTGATAAGATGGGGAAAATTAAGTAGTGAACTCGTTCAGCTAAAGCTGAACATCGGGGCTTCAGATGGGGACTCTACCCCACCTGAAGTTTACGAAGGAGACCCACCCCCACTTATAGAAGTGGGGCTTAAAAACTGGATAAATAAGGGAGGAAATTGTATGTTTTCGACAATTGCTTCATTTCTGGCAACGTGGGAAAGAGAATCGGAACTAACCCTGCAGATTTTCAAGTCTTTAACGGATGACTCACTAGATCAAAGAGTCACGAAGGAGGACCGTACCTTGGGACGATTGGCATGGCATATAGCTATAACAATCCCTGAGATGATGTCCAAAACGGGGCTGACGTTTGCAGGATTTTCGGAAGATGCTCCGGTTCCAGGCTCAGTTAAAGATATTAACATCTATTATGAAAATGCAAGTAAGAGCATGAAAATGGGAATTATAAATCAGTGGAATGACCAAACACTTTTAGAAGTTCGTAACATGTATGGGGAGAGTTGGACAATTGCCATGATTTTAAACGTCCTGGTCAATCATCAGATTCATCACCGCGGACAAATGACCGTTTTGATGAGACAAGCAGGTTTAAAGGTACCGGGTATTTACGGCCCTGCGCGGGAGGATTGGAGTAAATTCGGCATGGAGCCTCCCTTAATATAAGGAATGGATGGGTTAAACAAGGAGTTGAGGATGATGTCAAAAATGCTGGATCAGGAAAAGAAAACAGTAAGAACAATGCTTAGACTATATTGTAAAGATCATCATCATGCTCAAGAGGGTCTCTGTCCGGAATGTCAGGAGCTTGAGAGATATGCTATGACTCGTCTGGACCACTGCAGGTTTGGAGATCAAAAAACATCCTGCGGGAAATGCCCTGTACATTGTTATAAACCTGAGATGCGAGAAAGAATGGTTAAGATTATGCGTTATGCAGGACCTAAAATGGTGTTTTCCCATCCTCTCATGGCCTTTAGGCATTTAATTACCGGAATTAAAAAGCCGTCAAAATGAGCTGTTGCTGCGTTCCATGAGTAATGGACGAATATACTTACCGTAGAAGAAAAACATGACTATAGAGATCATCATGAATGTGAGAGCAAGGAGCCAAACGCAGGATCCTCCCCCGTAGTCGAAAAAGACACCTCCAAGGAAAGGGCCTATCATGCGCCCGCCGGCAGAAGCCCCTCCAACAATGCCCTGATATACACCGGTTTTTCCCTGCGGGGCGAGTTGAGCAGAGGCTGCCGGAACTGCCGGTAAGATTAACATTTCACCCAGTGTTAAGATGAGCATTGCGATAATATAGGATACATAGGGCAGTCTCGCCCAGATAATAATAAAACCAATCGATAAAAGTATGGCCGAAAGATAAAACTGTCGCTGAAAGGTCTGAGCATAAGTTCTAATCACCCAATTAATGAGGGGTTGTAAGGTAACGATAAAAACGCCATTCAGCGTCCAAAGAATGCTGTAAGAAAAGAGGGAAAAACCTAATTGATTCATGACCACCGGCAAAATAGATACAAGTTGGATGTAAGCACCCCAGACAAAGAAAATACCTCCTCCTAATGTAAGGAGCACTTTAAAGCCACGGTCTTTATACAAACTTCCTGAGTGACGTTTCGCAGGCGTTGAGGAAATCGATGTCTTATGCTCTGAAATTCCAAAGGACACTAAAAGAAAGTAAATGAAAAAGGCTGAGGCATTTAAGGAAAAAGTAAGCCGGAATGATACTTGAGCAATTATCCCTCCAATTGCAGTACCGATTGCTACGCCGGCGTTGTTAGAAACATAGAGCATATTAAAGCCGCGTCGCCCGCCTTCAGGCCAGACGGCATGAATGAGCGCGTTTAAAGGGACTAAAATAAATGCTTGGGCTAAGCCAAAAAGGACAAACCCGGGCATATAAACTTTCCAGACAGGGAAAACTCCGATGGCCCCAATCGATAAAACAGCACCTATAAGTCCGATAATCATAATTTTTTTAGAACCAAAGCGATCCGCTAAAAAGCCGCTTAAGAATTGTCCCAGCAGAGAGGCTGCTGACTGGAGAGCTAAGAGGCTGCCTGCCTCCGTTAGAGTACGACCTAAAATATTATGCATAAAAAGACTATTTAACGGCCACATCAGAGAATTCCCGATGGATTGGATGAAGCCTCCGATAATCAAGATCACAACGGCTTGGGGAATATCTGGACGTTTAAACTTCAAATGAAAAACCACCTTCAAAGAGCTTATATAATTACTTCGACAAACGAATAAAAAAACCCTTTACTCGGAGGTTTCGGGCAGGCCATCCTCAGTAAGCCGCAATTTTAGAGAGGCTGTTGATAATGAATATCCGTCTGCTTTTATAAATAAAATCCTGCATATGTGGAGAATTTAAACCACTAATTATGCAGGATTTTGTTAAATAAGGAGCGTAGAAATGTTGTTGTAAAATGATTAATTAATGATCGAAAATTATAGTTGTCGTGTTGGAAATATTGAGAATAGGATATAATAAAGGAAAGATGTCCATTTTATGTAAGGGAGTGATAGGATTGTTTAAAAAAATTCTCGTCCCTACGGATGCCTCTGAATTTTCGCGGCGTGCTCTGAAGGCCGCCATAGACTTAGCCCAAACTGTTCAGGCTGAGATAGAACTTCTACATGTTAGTTTTACCCCCCAGGCGTTTTGGGGGTATACGATTTCATATGGTATTACGGTTACTCAGGATCAACTGGACAAAAGCGGAGACCTGGCTCTCGAGGCAACTCTGACGGGTATCGATACTTCAAAGGTTGTAATTACGAAGACGCTGAAATCAGGTCACCCCGTGACGGTGATTCTCGATGAGATCAAAAATGAGGAAATCGATTTGATAATTATGGGAAGTCATGGCTATGGAGCTATCACCGGGTCAGTATTAGGAAGCGTAAGTCAACGGGTGCTTCAGAGAGCCGGGTGTCCGGTCCTGATCATTAAATAGAAATTAGGAAGTATTATAAACCTTTGACACAAACAATGCTGCAATTCCGTGATTTATAGCGAGCAAGAAAGACAAAATCCCTGCATTCATTGCAGGGATTTTTAGTCTAAGGGCGAATAGCAGAGATAGAGAAGTAATACACAGATCTTGGGGCAATTAACTTACGATTTGGAGGTGCCAAGCGGGGCCTTTGTAAGAAAAGGGTTATCGCTTTACGTTCATGAAAGAGCATAATATTTGGCTGAGTCAAGAAGAACTCCAACAGATGTTGCATGGCTCCATATTTTGGGCGGATATTGCGTGCCGCACGTCGACGTCTCGGATCGGAATGCGAAGGTCAGAAGAACTAGCTAGGGAGCCAAGACCTGTTCCCGAAGAAACAGCTCAAATCCTCGAATCAAAAGTTTTTACGAACATAGAGGATAAAAACGCAGATGGAAATAAGCCCTTGGAAGGGCAGCCTGTTGTTTGGCTGCTTGGCAGTATTGGTTTGCTAACGGTATCATCTTGGTTTTATTTTGTCTTGTTTTCGAAATAATTGTTAAACAATGAAGTTTATTTAAGGACTGTCTATTGACAGTCTTAATTATTTTCGGCAGACCATTAAACTAATAAGATTTTAATTTTTTATGAATTTTAGAGTTTTCGAGAAAAATCCTTTGCAAATTTTGAGGAAAATGGGTATCATATAAGCAGAAGGTCAGAGAAGGTCAATGATTGCTGGGGCTGGCTTAGGCGAAGATTATTTGACAAGGAGTACATCAAATATGGGAAATCTTGCGGATCGCATTGAAGAATATCTTAAAAGAATTCTGGAACAAACGCCAGATGGGTATATTATATTACAACGTAGCGAGCTGGCGGGAGAATTTGACTGCGTTCCATCTCAGATTAACTATGTATTGGATACTCGGTTTACCGTTGAACGAGGTTATTTAGTGGAAAGCCGCCGAGGGGGCGGAGGATATTTGCGAATTGTCCGCTTAGGATTAGGCATGGAAGGTCAATATCAGCAGATTATGCGTCAATTAATAGGTGAGCAGCTTACACAGGTGCGTTGCAATGGACTGGTCGATCGATTGCTTGATGAACAGTTGGTGACGGTTCGCGAAGCGGCTCTAATTAAAGGAATTCTCTCAGGAGGGGCTTTGAGCGGAGAATTTACCGATTGGAATGTACTTCGTGCTCAACTAATGAAGAGTATTTTAACGACGTTGAGCAGGGATGATTTGCTTTAAAGGGGGATTTGATATGCTTTGTCAACATTGTCAGCAAAGAGAAGCCAAAGTACAGATAATGAAGACAGAAAATGGGGAGACCCGTGAAGTTTATCTTTGTGAAGTTTGTGCAAAACAAACTAAGGAAGTCAGTTTTATTTTCCATCCCGTTATTGTTCCCGAGTTCCTTCAAGCTTTATTTGGTTTAAATCCTAAATTACCTGAACAACCTTCGGAGAAAGTTTGCCCGAAGTGCGGAATATCCTTCTCCAAAATAACTCAGGCCGGTAAGCTTGGCTGCAGCACTTGTTATGAAACCTTCGAAACGCAGCTTGAACCATTGCTTCGCAGGATACATGGCGGAGGGCAAAATGTAGGTAAAGTTCCTGTCAGGCGAGGAAGTGCTATCAAAAACCGTTTGGAAGAGCGAAAGCTTAAAGAAAAACTCCAGCTATTAATTCAGCAGGAAAATTTCGAAGAGGCAGCTTTGGTTCGGGATCAAATTCGCGAGATCGAACAGCTCAAGGGAGGGGAAAACCATGACACGTAAAGAACTTCTTTTGCAAACTAGTGCTTGGATGGCTGAATCGGATTCCCCTGTCGTGATTAGCAGTCGTGTACGGTTAGCCCGTAACCTTGAGAACTATCCTTTCCCTCATGTTTTAAATATAGAAGGGGCGAGTCAGCTGGAACAGATCTTGGCGCAGGCGCTTACAACGATTCAGTTGGATCAGGACTCTTTACAGTATATGTCTCTGACAAATCTGACCAGCATTGAGCATCAGGTGTTGATTGAAAAGCATTTAATCAGTCCAAGTCTGGGGGAATCTTCCGGATCAAGCGGGGTAGCTCTGGCTCAGGATCATAAATATGCCGTGATGGTCAATGAAGAAGACCATTTAAGAATTCAAGTTCTTTTGCCGGGAAGACAATTGCTGGAGTGCAATCGTTTAGCAATGGCCTTAGATGACGCTCTGGAGGAAAAACTCGATTTCGCTTATCGGGAAAACCAGGGATATCTCACAGCCTGCCCGACCAATGTGGGAACGGGTCTAAGAGCTTCGGTTATGGTTCATTTGCCCGGTTTAGTAATGACTAAACAGGTACAGCAAGTTTTGGGAGCTTTGACGAATTTAGGCTTAGCTATCCGAGGATTGTATGGGGAAGGATCTCAAGCTTATGGGCAGATATTCCAAGTCTCTAATCAGATTACCCTAGGAAAAAGCGAAGAGGATATTCTCACCCATTTAGAAGCAGTGACCGGACAAATTCTAGAACATGAACTTCAGGCCCGTGAATATCTTCGCAGACAGATGCCCTTATTCTTAGAGGATAAAGTCTGGCGGGCCCGGGGAATTCTGAAAAATGCCCGTCTACTAACTTCTGAGGATGCGATGCAGTTATTATCCCAAGATCGTTTGGGAACAGATATGGGAATATTACCTAAGAACAAAGAGAGTTTTGCAACGCTGCTTGTCAATACCCGTCCGGGATGTTTGCAATACATTCTTGATCGGGAATTGGATCCCAGCCAGCGAGATGGTGAAAGAGCCTGTTTGATTCGAGAACAGACAACATGATCGAGGCATGTAACAGGAAGCGAGAAAACAAACACTAAATAGAATTACTTCTTAAATGTTAACGGAAAGGATGAACGCAATGAAAGGACGCTATACAGAACGTGCAGAAAAGGTTTTAATGATAGCCCAGAGCGAAGCTAAACGCATGGGACACAAGGTTGTAGGCACTGAACATATTTTGCTGGGGCTTATTCAAGAAGGGGAGGGAATTGCTGCCCAAGCCTTGAAAAATTTGGGCCTGGATCTTGAAAAAATTCGGAAAATGGTTGAAGAAGTCACAGGTGTAGGTCAACCCAACGTGGGAGCTGTAGAACTGACACCGCGGGTAAAAAAAGTCTTAGAGTTGGCCAATGAGGAAGCTCATCGCCAAGACGTCAATTATATTGGTACAGAACACCTTCTTTTAGGTCTTATCATGGAAGGAGAGGGAATTGCCGCTCGAATTTTGGCTAATCTAAATGTTAATCCGGAAAGAGTTTGGAAACAAGTGGTTAAATTGTTGGGCGGAGAATTAGATGAATCTGCTGTTCCGCCTTCCAACTCGGTTCCAGTCGGCAAAAATGCTGGGCCTGCCAATACTCCTTCCTTAAATGAATTTGGGCGGGATCTAACGCAGCAAGCCCGTGAAGGCAGACTGGATCCTGTTATCGGCCGAGAGCAAGAAATAGAACGAGTAATCCAAGTCTTAAGCCGACGAACAAAAAACAATCCGGCGTTAATTGGCGAGCCTGGGGTAGGAAAGACGGCGATTGCTGAAGGTTTAGCACAAGGAATTATCAACAATCGAGTACCTGAGATTCTTAGCGGCAAGCGGGTAATAACGCTGGATCTTTCGGCTATGGTTGCAGGCAGCAAGTATAGAGGAGAATTTGAAGAACGTTTGAAAAAAGTTATGGAAGAAATCCGGGCAGACGGGAATATTATTCTCTTTATTGATGAATTGCACACTCTTATTGGAGCAGGTGCAGCTGAGGGAGCCATTGACGCGGCCAATATTTTAAAACCGGCCCTAGCTCGTGGAGAATTGCAGTGTATAGGTGCCACGACTTTAGAAGAGTATCGTAAATATATTGAGAAGGACTCAGCCTTGGAACGCCGTTTCCAACCTATCACGGTCAGTGAACCCACGGTAGAGGAAGCAATCTTAATCCTGCGCGGCTTACGAGATCGTTATGAAGCCCACCATAGGGTAAAAATTACCGATGAAGCCATTGAAAGTGCAGTACGGCTGTCTGATCGCTACGTATCAGATCGTTTCTTGCCGGATAAGGCTATTGACTTAATGGATGAGGCTGCGTCAAAAGTTAGGCTCACCAGTTATATCGCCCCCCCGGATTTAAAAACGCTTGAAGAGGAAATTGAACGACTGAAGAAGGAAAAAGAGTCTGCTGTTACGAGTCAGGAATTCGAAAAGGCCGCTCAATTAAGGGATCGGGAACACAAACTGAAGGAAGAGCTTGCCAAACAACGGGAAGAATGGGAAAGCAAGCGCCAGAAAGAAAACTCAACGGTTACAGAGGATGATATTGCGCAGATTGTAGCCAGCTGGACCGGAATCCCTGTCAAAAAATTGGCTCAAGAGGAAAGTGAACGGCTTCTGAACCTTGAGGAAATTCTTCACCAGAGAGTTATCGGACAAGACGATGCAGTAACTGCTGTCGCACGAGCAGTTCGACGGGCGCGGGCAGGTTTAAAGGACCCTAAACGCCCAATTGGCTCCTTTATTTTCCTGGGACCTACAGGCGTCG
Source organism: Desulfosporosinus sp. FKA (assembly GCF_002196785.1). Taxonomy (NCBI): domain Bacteria; kingdom Bacillati; phylum Bacillota; class Clostridia; order Eubacteriales; family Desulfitobacteriaceae; genus Desulfosporosinus; species Desulfosporosinus sp. FKA. The sequence continues at coordinate 45,225 of NZ_NAHZ01000025.1, forward strand.
GAAAAACAGAGCTTGGTCGTTCTCTAGCTGAAGCTATGTTCGGGGATGAAAAAGCGTTAATTCGCATTGACATGTCGGAATATATGGAGAAACATGCTGTTTCCCGTTTAGTGGGAGCTCCTCCCGGCTATGTGGGGCATGACGAAGGCGGACAACTTACAGAAGCGGTCAGAAGAAAGCCTTACAGCGTTGTCTTGTTAGATGAAATTGAAAAAGCACATCCCGAGGTGTTCAATATTTTGCTTCAAGTTCTTGAGGATGGGCGTTTGACGGATACGAAAGGGAGAACTGTTGATTTCCGCAATACAGTCATCATCATGACATCCAATGTTGGTTCATCTTTTTTGCGTAAGGAAGCCATGGGTTTTGCCGCTCAGAAGGATGAGAAAACGGAATATAAAAATATGCGTGGTCAGGTTATGGAAGAATTAAAACGTACTTTCCGTCCTGAGTTCCTGAATCGTATCGATGAACTGGTGGTCTTCCATTCTCTGAAGAAAGAGCATCTGGCGAAAATTACGGAAATTCTTACTCTGCAGATGAATAAACGTCTGAAGGAGTTTGGCCTGGAGCTTCAGATCGATCCAAGTGCCATTGAGCTAATTGCCAAAGATGGCAATGATCCGACCTTTGGAGCTCGACCCTTACGCAGGGCAATTCAACGCTTAATTGAGGATGCATTGTCTGAGAAGATCCTTCAAGGTGAGTTTAAAGTTGGAGACAAAATTTGTGCACGAGCAGATGAGGATAAAATAGTCTTCTCGCACTGCTAATTGATAGCGGACTTCTGCAAAAGTATTAAATGGCAGATATTAAGGAATAATGAATTTTGAGAAACGGGGTTGTAACTTTGATTACAACCTCGTTTTTTAAACATCAGCCGGAAAACAACCCCCATTTATAGAAGCAGGGGCCTTAAGAACTGAATAAATGGCCCTTCAATAGTAATTAATGTTTAAAACATGAGAAAATGTAAAACAGCATCTAAATACACCAGATTATTACTAAATGATTATTAAAAAAGTGAACATACTAAAAATTAATAAGGAGGTGGTATCAGTGCTCATGAAAGCAATAAGTTTATTCAATAGACTGGGCAAAACTCAAGATTCCATTTTGACAGGATTATTGGGAGGTCTGGTTGGGACTATCTTTATGGATATATCAAATGAAGTAATCTATCGGGCCGGAAAAACGGAAGGTCGTTATGCAACAATGGCAGGTCAGATGTTTGTAAGTCCAACCAGAACGAAGCAGAAAAAGAATTTCATTCTAGGGCAAATTTTACATTTGGCAACAGGTTCAATTTTTGGCCTTCCATTAATGTACATTTTAAAGAAGACAGGTAAAGACCATTATGTGGCCAAAGGGCTAGTATCATCTATCATAACCTGGGGTGTTTTATATACGGGTGGTCAAAAAGTAGGCTTATATAAAAAGACCCACCTAACAAAGTCTCAGTATTCGGCGATGTTCAATAATTTGATTTACGGAATAACTTCTGCTAAGGCTATGTTAATGATGGCTGATTCAAGTGTTTTTGAAAAACGCGAACGTATAAATCCAACAACGTTTGACACGAAGGGTGATTATCAATACTTGATCGAAAATGGTCTGAGTACGGATCAAAAACAGACCTATTTACATTGATTAACTTTAAAACGAATTATTGAAGTCTATTGAATAACCCCGGGTAAGATCTGTAATGCGCCAACAGAGCTTACCTGTTTTTTTGATTCAATCGTAAGAGGGGCCGTTGCATAATGAATATCGTGGCAGAGTCCATTATTCAGCGCGATAGAATTTGTTGTGGGCTAGTGCTTTCGATGTTCAGCTCTAGCTGAATGAGTTCACTCTCTTTTCTAAGCTGATACTATTTTCTTTCTCGTAAAGCATTATAATAAGAGTAAGATAAAACTGAGAGACATAAAATCCATAGATAGTATTATAGAAACAGTGATATCCCTGAGGTACTAGTAAGCATCCTAAGGGATTATGAAATGGGGTTTGATATGAAAGTTAAGATCATTTATCGCTGTTCAAACTGTGGCAGTGAGAGTCCAAAATGGATGGGAAAATGTCCAACCTGTGAAGAATGGAACACCTTTGAAGAACTTATTAATCAACCAATATCTTCTCAGAGTCCGACAGTAAAACAGACGGGTTCTGTCAAGAGGTTATCAGAAGTTTCATCTGCTAATAGTGACAGAATAGTTACCAGCATTCTTGAATTTAACCGAGTTCTAGGCGGTGGCATCGTCAAAGACTCGATTATTATACTCACAGCAAGACCGGGAGCCGGGAAGTCAACCTTGCTGTTACAAGTAGCTGATGATGTGGCATCTCAAGGATATAAGGTGCTTTATGCATCGGCAGAAGAAAGCGATACGCAAATTAAAAATAGAGCCGATCGAATTTTAAAAGGAATAAATGGTGATATTTGGATATATTCTAATACAAGTATGGATCATGTGCTTCTTACAGTCAATGAATTGGATCCGGATTTAGTTATTATCGACAGTATCCAAACCTTTACGCTGGAAGAACACCATTCACGTCCTGGTTCTCCCATTCAAACTATGGGTTGCGCCAATGAACTTTTAAAAGTTGCCAAAAACAATGAACGCCCCAGAGCAGTGATTATGGTTGGCCAGATGACGAAGGATGATGAAATTGCCGGGTTACGAGCGTTAGAGCACCTAGTTGATGCTGTTTTGATCTTGAATGGGGAAAATGGGGAAGAATTACGAGGAGCCTGGTGTTCGAAGAACAGGTTTGGGAGTACGGGAGAAATCGGTTTTTTCTCTATGACAGAAAAGGGAATGTTATCCATCGATAATCCTTCAGAATTCTTCATGACCCAGAGGGAAGAGGGCCAAACGGTTTCAGGAAGCGCTTTAGCCGTTATAAAGGAAGGAACACGCCCAATTATCGTGGAAGTTGAAAGTCTTGTTTCAAAATCCTTTACCCCCTATCCCTCCAGAATTGCTGAATGCTTAAGGCGTGACCAACTCAATACTCTTATTTCTATTCTGGAACAACGCGGAAAGATCAGCCTCTACGATAAAAATGTTGTGATAAAAACAACAGGGGGTCTTCAACTCAAAGAACAGGCGGTTAATTTAGCAATTATTATGTGTATCGTTTCTTCAGTTATGGATAAAGCAATTCCTAATGACACAGTGTTCGTAGCTGACGTTGGGCTGACTGGAGAACTAAAGAAAGTTCCGGCTATTGAAGCGAGGATACGAGAAATAGACCGAATGGGATTCCGGCGTGTCTACGTGGCGAGAAATACCGTACGCGATTCTTCCCGGTTTAAGAATCTTGATATAATTGAGCTTAACACTTTATATGAAGTCATAAAACATTTAGGCATGAAGGCTGAGAGATAATATGCCTGACTGTTACAAAAACTATAAGAAATAGGCAGCTCTGTCACTAAAGAAAAGCCGGAACACATTTTTGATGCGCTCCGGCTTTTAATATTTAAAACTACTCTTCTAGTCATGAATGTTTAGTGATAATATATAATAAGCAAAAAGTTATGACTGAAGAAGGCTGCAATGTCGTTTACCTATTTTGTCAACTCAGATACCATCGAACATATCTGGATTTAATCAGGGAGATTGAGGAGGAGAAAAGATTAATGGATAACCGAGAATTATGGACAGCATTGGATATGGATTTAGAGAAACACGATGATTTTTTGGCACCGATACCCACAGTTTTTACGAGTTTATTTTTAGATCGGCCTAATCGCCCCAAAGGGATGGGATATTTTGATACAGTGGTTGGTGATGTTCATGGAATTCGTGTTCATGAACTTTATGCTAAGAAGCAAGCCGGTGGGAAGGTGTTTTCAACCTTTTGCGTATATGTGCCGGAGGAAATTATTGTGGCGACGGGGAGTGCCAGCATTGGCCTCTGTGCCGGGGCTCATTATACTGTTCCTTCGGGGGAAAAGGTTCTGCCCCGTAATCTATGTCCTTTGATTAAATCAACAATGGGTTTCAAATTAGACCGTATATGCCCCTATTTCCAAGTTTCTGATTGGGTCATTGGGGAAACGACTTGTGATGGAAAGAAGAAGGCCTGGGAAATTCTTAACAAGTATATCCCTACATACGTCATGGAACTGCCGCAAAAGAAGGAAACCAAAGATGTTTCCCTTTGGGAAGAAGAAGTGCGGGAATTTGCCTCATTTATTGAACGCGAAACAAAGGTGAAATTAACTGCTGAGAATCTTGCTCAGGGAATTGAGACGATTAACAATAAACGCCTTGCCCTGCAAAGATTGGCTGACTTAAGAAAACATACCCCGGCACCGATTCACGGCTTGGATGTCCTCTTAATTAATCAGCTCTCATTCTTTGATGATCCTGTACGTTTTGCTGCACAAGTAAATACCTTGTGCGATGAACTTGATCAGCGGGTCAAAGAGGGCATTGGTGCCGCACCTGCCGATGCCCCGAGGATATTAGTAACGGGGACTCCCCAGCCCTTACCGGCATGGAAACTTCATGCTTTAATTGAACAGGCAGGGGCTGTTGTTGTTGGGGAGGAAACCTGTACCGGAGAACGTTATTATAAGGATATTACTGAATGTGCCGATAACGTCGGGGATATGCTTACTAATATTGCCAAGCGGCCTTTAAAAGTGAATTGCGCTTGCTTTACCCCGAATCAAGGACGATTCGAAGATATTGTGCACATGGCTGAAAACTTAAAAGCGGATGCTGTAATCGATTTTTCGCTTCAATTCTGTCAGCCCTATGGTGTGGAAAGTTATTTCGTGGGCAAAGAAATGGAGAAAAAACATATTCCATATCTGCGGCTGGAAAGCGATTTTTCTGAAGAAGACCAAGGTCAGCTGTTAACTCGGATAGAAGCTTTACTTGAGATGATTCGTGTATGAGGCAAGCCGACTTGGATTTCGGCTCAGTGAATACAAAGTTAGTTGTCCGCTGCGTTAGGCACAGCATTGCTTGCTTAAGCTTCGCGGGCATAGGTAGGCTATAAGACACTAAGTGGTTTATCCCCTTGGACTGGTGATTTAAAGGCTACAACTTATAAGAATGATTATAGCAATAGGGGCTGTTGCAGATTCAATTTGCACAGCCCCTTAGTCCTTGAATGGAGATATTTTTAGTTTCAAATAAGGTTTAAAATAATACTTATAAGGCTTTGCTATTATATTTAAATTATTATAATTTGATGGTAAAATAAAGATAAAAGGGGGAGTTAAGATGAGCGAAGAGAACAAAATGTGGCAATGTCAAATGCAAAGTTGTGGGTACATCTATAATCCGGAAAAGGGTTGTAAAAAGGGTAAAGTACCTGCCGGTGTGCCCTTTGAGGAACTGCCGGATACCTGGAGATGTCCATTATGCGGAGCCAGTAAGAAAGCATTCAAACCTGTGTAAAGTTTAAGACTAGAGCTCTTATTTTTCTCATCACTAAGAGGGTATTTCCTTTAGGTTGGGATCCTTAAAACGCACAATAAATTTCGTGCCGGAAGGAGAAGTTATCACCTCAATTTTAGCATTATGTCTTTCGGCAATATTGAAACACGTAGACAGGCCAATCCCCGTTCCGCCTTTTTTCGTTGTTTGAAAAGGAGTACCCAAACGTTCCAGAATCTCCTGACTGATGCCAGAGCCTTGGTCTTCTACCTCCAGAACAATACTATCTTTGGTTTGATAGGTCCTTAAATTTAGAGTTCCCTTAGGGCTCATTGCTTCAAGGCCATTCCTTGTGAGATTAAGGACGAGTTGTCTCATTTCGCGTTCATCCAACATGAGTTCAGGGACATTCTCAGCCTCAAGGACGACAAGTTTATTTTGATTGGTTGCATCAGCCATAATTAAGGGGTATAAAGAATCCACTAAGTTATTGAGTTTGACTGGTGTCCGTAATTTGGCATTAATTTTAGCAACAGATAAAAATTCATTAAGAATGCCGTTAGCCCGATCTAACTCGCTGATCATAAGGTCAAAATACTCAGCGTTTTCCTGAGAAATGTTTTTGCTTTTTAAGAGTTGCAAAAAGCCGCGAACGGTTGTCATGGGATTTCTTACTTCATGGGCAATACTTGTTGCCAGCTCACCAACGAGGTTCAATCGATCTAAACGGCCTATTTCTTCTTCAGCAAGTTTGCGTTTGGTAATATCCAGGAGCTGCATTAGAAATAACTGAGTTCCGTCAAAATCCTCAAAAGGAAGCTGATATACTTCGTAAATAACATCTTTGATAATGCACTGCCATTGTAGGGGGCTGGAGGTTTGGGTTTCCGACTCCATATTACAGTCCTTACAAGGACGATTTCTATTAAAAAGGAGTTCAAAACATTTTTTATTACCAGGTTCGCCCTGAATCTCCTTAAACTTATGATTAGCAAAAACAACGTTTCCTTCAGAGGTACGTAGATAAACTAAACCGGGAAGCCCAGCTAAAATAGCGTGCAGACGTTTTTGCTCATCTGCCAGGGATTTCTCCAAGCACTTCTGATCGGAAATATCTCGAAAGTAGACAGAGAGACCTTCCGGAGAAGGGTAAACGTTAACTCTAACCCAGCCGCATGAAAGTACTGAGAAAGCCTCAAAATAGATATGTTTTTGGGTAAGTTTAGCCTCTGTAAATTTTAGGAAGTACAGATCATCTGATTCTGGGAATATATCCCAGTAATATTTCCCCAGAATTTTTTCTTTTTTTGACGATAAGAAAAGTTGGGCAGCTGAACCGTTGACATAAACAAACTTCCAGGAATTATCGAGAACATAAAAGTAATCGGATATATTGTGAAAGATGCTGTGGATTCTGATATCCGGTTTATCAGCAGCCTTATTGTCAGGAATTATTCCGTCAGCAGTCGGGCAAGCAATCGCATAAAAAACTTCCTCCGTAGGAATGGGGATCAGCATCCAGGAAAATTGCTGATAGGTTCCGTTAGAAAGACAGTAGCGATTCGTTAAACCATGAATTCTCTTTCCCTTCATCGCTTCTGTGATTGCTTGGATTGAAGACTTTTGGTCATCAGGATGAACATATTTCCGGATGATCTCTGCCGCTGTTAGATCTTTTATGGTTTTTTGGGTAATTCCAAGAAGTATTGGCAAAACTGGATTGCTGTACTGGGTCCGTCCATCTAAGGAATTAATGATAAAGACATAATTGAAATTTAAGAAGACCTTTTTTAGCTTAAGAAGTTCCTTTAAGGAAACCTCTGGAATATTTGTATCCAAAGCTAACTCCTTTTCTGCATCTATCATATCTAATGCCCTTATAACTCTAATACGTACTAATCAGTGAATTCGTTCAGCTAAAGCTGGATGAATAGTAGTTCCACAAATTAGCCTTAATCCCTTTTTAATAACAATTACTTAATATATACAATAATATATACTAAGTATAAATTATTGTATATATTATTGCTTGAGATATCCCCAGGGCCGGAGGTTAGTATCAATACAGCTCTATTTTATATAATTGATTATAATCTATAAATGTGATATAATATATTCCAATAAATGTATTTCGCAACATGGTTAAAACGATGATCATTAAAGATCATCTAAATATCCTAAATCGCTTAATTCTTTTTTAGAAGCGGGGGAACCATTTATCTGGGGTGAATCCTCCACAGGAATTTTTTCCTGTGGGAGGTAGGGTTACTTTCGACCCGAATCCGTCAGCTAACTTCGTAAGCGTTGAAAGGGAAGAACGATAGGCTAGGCTCTTATTGCCCCGCCTGATTATTCTTTTACTTTTTCGACTTAGCTGACCCCAGACATTGTGTCTGGGGTTTTATTTTATTTTATTTGAGGGAGGCTAAATGATGCTGAATTACGAACTAACCGAAGGGAAAACGCTTGTCACTTTGAGCAAGACTGCCGAAAAGAACAGTTTGATAAATCCTGAATTATACAGCAGATACCAAGTCAAACGGGGGCTCAGGGATCTTGACGGTAGAGGTGTCCTTGTCGGTCTGACAGAAATTGGTGAAGTACACTCCTATATCCTGGACGAAGGTGAAATTATCCAAGTTCCAGGCCGATTACTTTATCGTGGCTATGATATTTCCGATTTGGTCAATGGATTCACACGAGATGGCCGATTCGGCTTCGAAGAGACTGCCTTTTTATTGCTTTTTGGCCATCTCCCTGATCAGAAAGGTCTAGAGGATTTCAAACAAATTTTGGCTGGTTATCAGAAGCTGCCAGAAGATTTTGCCCGCGATTTTATTTTGAAGTCCTCCAGCAAAGACATTATGAATGCTCTTGCCAGAAGTGTCCTTGCCTTATATTCTTTTGACGATAACCCTGACGATCCTTCCATCAGCAATGTTTTAAAACAATGCTTGCTGCTGATAGCCTGTTTTCCATCCTTAGCGGTGTATGCTTATCACGCTTTATCCCATTACTACAGCAATCAAAGTCTCTTTATTCACAGCCCGCGTCCGGAGTTAAGCACAGCCGAGAACATTCTGACAATGCTGAGACCGGACAGTAAGTACACCAAACTTGAAGCTGCGCTCCTGGATCTCGCTTTGGTGCTGCATGCTGAACATGGCGGGGGAAATAATTCGACCTTTGTTACTCATGTCGTAACTTCTACCGGCACAGATACTTATTCGGCGATGTCGGCAGCTATAGGTGCTCTTAAAGGGCCGCGGCATGGCGGAGCTAATATTAAAGTAATTAAAATGTTTGAAGATATGAAGAATCAGCTCAAGGATTGGAATGATGATGAAGAAATTGAGCAATATCTAACTCGGATTTTGACAAAAGATGCCTTTGACCGGTCTGGCTTGATCTATGGGATAGGCCACGCTGTTTACTCCATTTCAGATCCGAGAGCCGTTATTCTTAAGGATTATGCAGCCAAACTAGCTCAGGAAAAGGGACTGGATGATGAATTTAAACTCTACGCATCGGTAGAAAGGTTAGCTCCTCAAGTAATCGCTAAGTTTAATAGGATGTATAAAACAGTCAGTGCCAATATCGATTTTTACTCCGGATTCGTTTATAAAATGCTTAATATCCCTGTTGAAATGTATACACCCATGTTTGCTATTGCTCGAATCGCAGGCTGGAGTGCCCATCGTATTGAGGAAATTGTTAATGCCGGAAAAATTATCCGTCCGGCTTATAAAAGTGTGGCGCGACGACAAAAGTATCTGGATTTGATTGAAAGAAATTAGTCCTTCTAAATTATAGAAGTCATTCTCATTATTCAGGACTAAATGAGCATTAAGCTTAAGGCAAGAGCTTTGGCAGCGGTGTAATCACCGGTGCCTTTTTTATGTGTAAAGGTTTTTTAGTCTAGGAGAAGTCTTTGAGAGTAAGTAAAAGAGAGGCAAGGTATGGGAAACGCTCCACTTGTAGGGGTGGGAGTTTTACGATTGGATAAAACGGGAGTGAACTCGCTTACGCTAAAGCTGAACATCGGGGCTTCAGATACAATAATGTCCGGTGGACATTATTGCCGAGCCGCCTCTCTCAATAGGAATACTTAGCGGCGAAGGAGGACTCTACCCCACCTGAAGTTAACGAAGGATCAACACCCACCACTTATAGAAGTGAGGGTCTTAAAAACTGGATAAAAAGGTATCCGCTGAAAAAGAGAGAATAGTATAGATTCAGCAGCTTGACATAAAGAGATCAGACAGGGGTGGAACGTTGATGGGAAAATTAAAAATTCTGACAACCATGTTGATATTCGGCAGTATCGGGGTCTTTGTCCGCAATATTGCTTTGCCTTCCAGTGAGATCGCCTTTCTTAGAGGAATTATTGGCAGCGCCTTTTTGATTTTGACAAGTATTCTTGTTAAACAAAGGCCATCCTTTAAGGCGATTAAACAAAATGGGTTACTTTTAGTCTTATCAGGTGCCGCCATCGGATGTAATTGGATTTTCTTGTTTCAAGCCTATAAATACACGACCATATCCAATGCAACTTTAAGTTATTATTTTGCTCCGATATTTGTCATGATAATGGCTCCCTTTCTCCTTAAGGAACGATTAACATTCACTAAGGTCGGATGCATTATTATTGCCATGGCCGGATTGTTTCTAATCAACCTGGGAGGCGGCGATACAGGCAGTGGTAGTAATCATTTTCTCGGTATAGCATATGGCCTTTCAGCAGCAGTACTCTATGCGGGTGTCATCATCATGAATAAATTTATTAAAAACCTAACAGGGTTTGAGACTACCCTTGTGCAATTGATGGTATCAAGCTTGGTGCTCCTGCCCTATATTGTTTTGGGTGATACAGTAGACTTTTCTGGGTTAACCTTACGCTCAATGGTTTTCATCCTTATTCTAGGTATTCTTCATACAGGGATTGCTTACTTCTTATATTTCACAGCGATCAAAGAATTAAAAGGACAGACTATCGCCGCATTAAGCTATATTGACCCCATCACGGCAGTGATCATCTCGGCTGTCTTTCTGGGAGAAAAAATGAGTCCTATGCAAATCATGGGTGGTGTTTTGATCCTAGGTTCTACCTTTTTAAGTGAGAGGTTGGAAATAAGGTCGCAAAGCTAAAACAAAAGACCAGGACTTGAACCTGGTCTTTTGTTTTAGTGATCTTTTGAGTTTTCTCCAAGAAAAGAAGCATTAATAATTGTTCTCTTTTAGGATTACATCATGGGCGCCGCCTTCAATAATACTTGTGGAGGAAACTAACGACATACGGGCTGTTCGCTGTAATTCCTCAATGCTGATTGCTCCGCAGCTGCACATTGTTGATTTGATTTTGCTTAAAGTTCCCTCTAAATTATCTTGTAATCTGCCCGCATAAGGAACATAACTGTCAACTCCCTCTTCAAAGTGGAGTTTATCCCCTTCTCCTAAGTCATACCTTTCCCAATTGCGGGCTCGATTAGAGCCTTCGCCCCAATATTCTTTGACATAATTGTTGCCGAGTTTGACCTTCTTGGTAGGGCTTTCATCAAAACGAGCAAAATATCTTCCCATCATCACAAAGTCTGCGCCCATGGCCAGTGCTAAGACAATATGATAATCGTGAACAATTCCGCCGTCAGAACATAGGGGGACATAGATCCCTGTTTCTTTATAATAGTCATCACGTGCTTTGGCGACTTCAATAACTGCAGTGGCTTGGCCTCTCCCGATGCCTTTTTGTTCTCGGGTAATGCAAATAGAGCCTCCGCCGATTCCAATTTTAACGAAGTCAGCTCCGGAGTTTACTAAATACATGAAACCCTCACGATCAACAACATTGCCACCGCCAACCTTGACGCTTCCCTGATATTTATTCTTAATATAGGAAATGGTTCTCCCCTGCCACTCGCTAAACCCGTCGGAGGAATCAACACACAGAATGTCGGCGCCGGCTTTCACTAATTCGGGGACCCTCTCTTCATAATCTCTGGTATTAATTCCGGCTCCAACGACAAAGCGTTTTTCCGAATCCAGTAATTCATAAGGATTTTCTTTATGATCGTCGTAATCTTTTCGGAATACAAAATAGAGCAGGTTTTGATTTTTATCAATAATAGGCAGGTTGTTGAGTTTGTGTTCCCATATAATATCATTTGCCTCACTGAGACTAATTCCCTCTTGACCTACGATTAGTTTCGATAACGGCGTCATAAACTCAGAAACTTTCTTATCCAGAACATCCCGGCTAATCCGATAGTCCCGAGTTGTCACGAGTCCCATTAATCTTGTCGAGGAAGTGCCGTCTTCAGTAATGGCAATGGTCGAATGGCCCGTCTTCTTCTTAAGCTGGATAACATCTTTCAGTGTATGTTCAGGTGTAAGGTTGGCATCACTAACCACAAAACCGGCTTTAAATCGTTTGACTTTCTTAATCATTTCGACTTCTTCCTCTATCGACTGTGAACAATAAATAAAGGAAAGCCCCCCGCATCTTGCTAAGGCAATGGCTAAACTATCGTTAGAGACCGATTGCATGATTGCAGATACAAAGGGTATATTTAACTGCAGCGGGGATTTTTCGCCGCGCTTAAATTTAACCAAAGGTGTTTTGAGATTTACATTACTGGGAACACAATCTGTCCTTGTCAAATTTGGAACGAGCAAATATTCGCTAAACGTTCTTGACGCATCCTCATAATAATAAGCCAATTTAAACACTCCCTGTTCTAAAGGTTTCAATCGAAGAATTTTTACTAGTCTATATGAAGAGTTAGGTCTTGTCAATGCTAAAACCCTTGAAGATATGATCTATTTTACCATCTTAAGATGTGAGGATGGTTGAGCAAATGTTAAAAGTGTTTGAAGAGCGTAGGTGGTGGGAGTATGTCACTAAATAGGCTTGCACAATACCCCCATGTGTGCTACTTTAGAAGAAAGGCATAAACTGAATATAACGGGAGCTTAAGAAATTAGGCTGAGAGGGTGGTTAGAGTTACTGCCGACCGAACCTGATCTGGATAATGCCAGCGGAGGAAATGTGTTGAGAAGAAGTAAACCGCGCATGTCATGTGCGGTTTTCGTATTTTCACCAGAAAATGGGCAGAATTTTCGGATGGGAAGTATCTTAGTTGATATGCCAAAAGAAATCTGTACTGGGAAGGTTTTAGTCTGATTGCTAAATGATACTAATTAAAAGGAGTGGTCTGGAGTGGCTAAAATTATGATGGCATTTCAGGTGTTGCCAAAAGTTGAAGACGATCGGCTTTTTGAAGTTGTCGATGAAGCAATCGCTGTTGTGGCTGCCAGTGGTGTGACCTATGAGGTTGGGCCGATGGAAACTACCATGGAGGGGGAACCCGATGAACTGTGGGCGATTATACGAAAGGCACAGGACGCTTGTATAAAAGCCGGGGCGGGGCGGGTTATGACGTATATTAAGATGGACTATAATCCTGGTAAAACGACCATCGAAGAAAAGATTAAAAAATACCGGGAGAAGTAAGGAAATGCCATTCAAATCAGGGCGGTTCCAGAAAAAATGGCGTGATAGTATTCCGACAATCGTATTTCTAGTAATCTGTTTGGCCCTTTGGCAAATCATTGTCTCCTATTTCAAATTGCCTCTCTGGCTGATTCCATCTCCTATAGATGTACTGAAAGCCTTTTGGAATACTAGAGAGTTGCTTTGGGCACACACGTTGACAACACTTTTAGAAACAACTGCGGGGTTCGTTTTGGCAATAGCTTTAGGATTAGCGGCAGGGGTGGCAATGGTACTTTCGCCTTTGATTAAGCGTTTGTTTTATCCCTTGCTGATTGTGTCCCAAACAGTGCCTCTTATCGCGGTTGCCCCACTTTTGATTCTCTGGCTGGGATATGGCCTGCTGCCTAAAATTGTTACTGTTGTCTTAGTGTGTTTTTTTCCAATTGCCGTGAGTTTAATAGAGGGATTAGAGGTCAGTGATGATGACCTGCTTAATCTGCTTAAGAGTATGGGAGCAACACGCTGGCAAATCTTGTATATGATTCGCTGGCCTAATGCTTTACCATCATTTTTTGCGGGATTGAAGATAGCTGCAACCTATAGTGTTATGGGAGCAGTGATTGGTGAGTGGCTTGGAGCTAGTTCCGGTTTAGGAGTATATTTAACCCGTTCGTCTCATTCATTTCGAACAGATCAGGTATTTGCCGCAATTGTCGCTATTACGATATTAAGTCTATTTTACTTTGTCTTAATCGCGGGGATTCGGCGTCTTGCATTACCTTGGTTACATACTAAGGAAGATTAAAAACCTAAGAGTAAAACCTAAAACCATAGAACATCACTATGTTTTAAGGAAGTTGCGAAAAGGAGTAGGAATCATGATTAAACCATTGTTTAAATCAGAAGTTGTCGACGGACGAAAGAAAATAAAGCATGTTAAAAAAGTATTAAGTGTAACGCTGGCTGCAAGCTTATGTGCCCTCCTTTTGTTAACCGGATGCAGCACAAGTACGCAGAAAGCAGCAGAATCTGCGCAGACAAAGCCGGCAGCTCAGCCTGACAAAGTGACAATTATGTTGGACTGGACACCGAATACTAACCATACGGGCCTCTATGTGGCTAAAGACAAAGGCTATTTTAGCAAGGAGGGCCTGGATGTCCAAATTGTTCCTCCTTCGAGTCAAGGAACGGTGGAACAGTTGGTGGCCACTGGCAAAGCTGATTTCGGGATAAGCGCTCAGGAACAAGTCACTGATGCCCGCGTCCAAGGGCTGCCCTTAGTTTCTATAGCCACAATCCTACAGCATAACACGTCGGGTTTTGCTTCCCTGAAGAGTAAGAATATCCAAACTGCGAAGGATTTTGAAGGCAAGACTTACGGCGGCTGGGGTCTGCCGTCGGAGACAGAGACCATTAAAGCCTTGATGGAAAAGGAACATGCGGATTTTAACAAGGTTAAAATAATAAATATTGGTGATGCTGATCCCATTGCCAGTATGTCAAAAGGTTCTATCGATCTGACCTGGATTTTCTATGGCTGGGAAGGGATTCAGGCCGAACTGGCGGGTACGCCTCTGAACATGATGTGGATTAAAGATATTAATCCGGCTCTCGATGATTACACACCGGTTTTAGTCACCAGTGAAAAAATGATTAAGGAAAAACCCGATGTCGTTCGCCGCTTTACTCAAGCCGTCAGTGAAGGATACCAATATGCTATTAAAAACCCCGATGATGCGGCAAATATCCTGATCAAAAATGCTCCGGAGGAGGACCAGAAGCTTATTAAGAAAAGCCAAGCTTGGATTAGCAAGCAATATCAGGCAGATGCTTCGCAATGGGGTGTTCAGAAAGCCTCTGTTTGGCACAATTATGCCCAATGGATGTTCGAACACAAGCTTCTGGATAAAATGATTGATACGGACAAAGCGTTTACAAACGATTTCTTACCCAAGGCTTAGATTATGCTAATACTTAAAGATGTGTCGCTATCGTATCAGGACGGCGGGAAATCTGTTCTGGATGTTTTGAAAAACATTAATCTTGAGGTGGAAACGGGAAAATTCGTATCTCTGATTGGTCCTTCCGGTTGCGGAAAGAGTTCGATTTGTAATTTGATCGCCGGAGTTGAGGTGCCTGCTCAGGGTGATATTTTCTTAGAAGGCCGATCCATTAAGGGTATCCCTGGTCAAGTGGGATATATGCCCCAAAAAGATTTACTCTTGCCTTGGCGCACCTTGTTGGACAATGTCGCCTTAGGCAGCGATATTCGGCGTGAGGATAAACGTCAATCCAGGGAGAAAGCACGCCACTGGCTCGATCGTTTCGGCTTGGGTAAGTTTGCAGAGCATTACCCGCATCAATTATCCGGCGGAATGCGGCAAAGGGGGGCACTTCTAAGAACCTTCTTATTTGGACAGAACGCCTTGATCCTGGACGAACCTTTTGGAGCACTGGACGCTTTGACCCGGCGAGAAATGCAGGAATGGCTTCTTAATGTGTGGAGTCAGAGCCGCCCGACGGTTGTTTTTATTACCCATGATATTGAAGAAGCAATTCTTTTGTCAGATGAAGTTGTTGTTTTAAGCCATAGCCCTGCTCGAATCTTAGATAAGATCCACGTTCCCTTCTCCAGGCCTCGTGAGCAGGACCTTCTCCTTTCCGGTGAAGCAATTAACATTAAAAAACACTTGTTGGATTTGTTGAATGGAAAAAGGAATGTATAGAATTTATTATTCAGAGAATCCTATTTGTGAAATGTTAAAGGGGGTAAATTGGTTATGGCTAAAAAAACAAACAATAAATCACGGAAGCCAGATAACACAGAGAAGATTCCCCTGCCCTTCGACTCTGATAAAATTGGAAAAGATGTCGCCAAAGACCGGGTTTAATCCCGGTCTCTTTTACTTTCTTTCAGGAAATTTAAACTTTCTGAGCAAGGCAGCGAGACTGCCGCGGCCGTACCGAATGTCTCGCTGCGGTGGTCAATGCAAAGTGATGTAATATAATGCAATACAATACAATGCCTATATAATTGAAACCGCTTTGTGTTATGATAAGAAAAAATAAGGGGATATTTTTAGGTAAGCAAGATTAATCTGATTTAATTATCAGAATAAGTTATTAGAAGTTATAGAGAAAGAGAGAGGCTATGTTCGAATTAATAAAGCAATATTCTCCTTATAATGAACAAGAAGCGAAGGATAAAGAGGTCTTTTTATACTGTGCTGAAGTATTTGAAGATATTTTGACAAGGAACAATGAAGTGGCACATATTACCTGTTCAGCCTTTACGGTCAACGGCCGCAAAGATAAAGTGCTTATGGTCCATCATAATATTTATAACTCCTGGTCATGGATAGGAGGCCATGCTGACGGGGACGAAGATTTATTGGCTGTAGCCATAAAAGAACTGCGGGAGGAGACGGGCGTAAAGACAATTCGTCCAGTTACCAACGATATTTTTTCCTTGGATATATTAACCGTTTTAGGGCACATAAAACGCGGAATTTACGTATCCCCTCACTTGCATTTATCCGTTGCTTTCTTAATCGAAGCGGATGAAAAGGATTTGCTTAGGGTTAAAGAAGATGAAAACAGCGGCGTTAAATGGATTCCTTTAGCTGAAATCAACACCTACAGTACCGAACCTCATATGCATAAGGTCTATACGAAACTAATCGCTAAAATCAAGGAGTTTCCCGATTCTCCCGCTTAATTTGTAAACTTAACGAAGGACCCACCCCCATTTATAGAAGTGGGGGCCTTATAAACTGAATAAATAGAATCGCGAACTCCTAAGAAGGAGCTCGCAGATAGTTTTTAATTAGCCAAAACGGACTTAAACGGCTAATAGTTTTATAGTATCAGTTCCGTTGCTAAGGTCCCCCGTTTCCCCAGTGCGACGTTCTTTTGGGCCCGGGTTAAAGGCCGCCCTGATTTGACTAAAGCTGTCAAAACACCACACTGGGAGGTGTCACCAACGAGGATAAAGCCCTTAAGGACGTCCCCCTGCCAAATTAGTTTTTGGTAGATGGTTCTGCCATCGATAATTCGCTGCGCTAGCTCTTCTTCCCAATCTCCTGTTCCCATGGTTTTATTAAGCTTGGTAATACCGGCAGACATGGCTGAGAGACCGAAAAAATCAACCGAATTTTGGCTCAATGATCCCGAATAAACGTTATGGACTCCGCACATATTGGCTCCGGCAATTCTACCTTGGGTCGCTGCATTCGGCCAGGTGGCGTTTACTGTGAACCTTTGGCGAACTATATCCCAGGTTTCGGCAATATCCCCGGCCGCGTAAATATTGGGCAGGTTGGTGGCCAGCAAAGCATCTACCTGAATCCCTTTGCCAATATTAAAGCCGCAATGCCGTAAATCTCCAACATTGGGACATACGCCTTTACCGACGATTACGAGATCAGCGGCAAGTTCTGTTTGAGGTGAGAGCAAGACAACTTGCACACGATCCTTTCCTGAAACAGTTATCACCTCAGTCTGGAAAAGAAATTGAATCCCATTTGCTCTTAAATGATTTTCGATGATACCGGCAGCTTTGTCATCAAGCATCTGAGAGAGGATTTGTCTGGAAGAGACTACTACAATGACTTCAAGTCCCCGTTTTCTCAAGGCGTAAGCACATTTTAAACTGACTAAACCTCCTCCGACGACAACGGCCTTTTTTGATCCTCGTTCAATGACCTTATTAATAGCTTCCGCATCCTCCATGGTACGCAGAGTAAAAACTTCCGGAAGATTCTTACCGGGAATGGTGAGCTTTTTCGCCGAAGATCCCATAGCCAACAAAAGTTTATCATAACGCCATTCCCGACCGTCTATGCTTTGAACCAGCTGACGTACAGAGTCAACCCTGTTAATGTTGACTCCATAAATAATGTTCATGTTCAATTGCTCAGCAAAATCGTCATTCCGTAAGTAAAGCCGAGAAGCGGGGATATCACCTGCTAAAAAATAGGTGGTAAGGCAGCGGGAATAACTTGAGTTTTGTTCAGCTGTGAGAACGAGGAGTTCTGACTGGGTGTCATGTCTGCGAATTTCTTCGACAGCAAACAGGCCG
Source organism: Desulfosporosinus sp. FKA (assembly GCF_002196785.1). Classification (NCBI taxonomy): domain Bacteria; kingdom Bacillati; phylum Bacillota; class Clostridia; order Eubacteriales; family Desulfitobacteriaceae; genus Desulfosporosinus; species Desulfosporosinus sp. FKA. Next base: position 63,202 of record NZ_NAHZ01000025.1, read on the forward strand.
GCAGCGCTGTTGCCAACTACGATATACCTCATACGTTCTACCTTCCTTAACCAGGAAGTCCAAGCTTTTTCCGCTTGGCCCGGATATCCTCAAGAAGTCCTTCGGCCGCTTTAAGGGGATCGGTTTCGACATAGAATTTTCCGCCAATGACATCACTGAGACCCTTGGTAAGCAACTCGGTTACCATTTTACTCCCGAGAACAGGCGGAACAACACCAAGGTGAGTTGTGAGTCCCAAGGTTACGGCCCAAGTCCCAATACTCAGGGCCTTTTCATGTTGGAGTTCGGGAGCGCTTGCAGCCACAGGCAGTTCGGCAGAATCCGTTTTCAGGTAACCGGCAATAGCTGTGACTAAATCCCCGATTCTTGAGTTATCAACGCAGCTTCCCATATGCAGGACCGGGGGAAGGGGAGCATTGAGACCGGCGGCTTGCCCTAAGGCCGCTAGAACTGTCTTTAGGCCTTCACCAGCATACTTTTCCGTTCCCTCAGAATTCATAAGTCCTGCTTTCGCCAGGGCATGGGCAGAACATCCCGTGGCAACGACTAAAACGTTATTTTTCACAAGTTCCTTCACAAGTTTGACATGCATCAGATCTTGAGTAACTTTGACATTGTTGCAGCCTACTGTGCCCACCACTCCTAAAATATTGCCCATAACAAGATTATCCACGAGGGGTTTGAGCGGGTCTTTGGGATCTATTCTTTTTAATGTTCCGATGATAGCCTCCACGCTAAACCCAGCCATAATCTTACATTTGTGATTCGGAATTTTAACTTTTCCCTTGTCTCTTCCGCGATAAGCTGTAATTGCCTTGCGTACAATTGCTTGAGCAGCCTGATCTGCATTTTCCAAAGTAAAGGGTATGTGGCTCGCTCCGGGTATTTTGACAATCGGCATAGTTGTAATAATCTCCGTATGATAACAAGAAGCGACTTGGGTTAAAGAAGGCATAATACATTGAACGTCGACGACTATGGCATCAACTGCCCCTGTAACTATGGCTAATTCCTGGGCCAAGAAGTTCGTGGCAAGCGGAATGCCGTTGCGCATTAAGACTTCATTGCCTGAACAGCAAATTCCCGTGACTTGAATTCCTTCAGCTCCGGCAGCAATAGCTTCTGCTTGAAGTTTCTTCGACCAATAAACAATTTTTTCTGAAAGCAGGGGGACATGCCCATGAACGACAAGATTGACAACGTCTTCTTTGAGAACTCCTAAATTAGCTTCAGTGATAACGGGTGTAGGAGTTCCAAAGAGAATATCCTGCATGTCTGTTGCCAGTTTTAAACCGGAATAACCATCTACGAGACCTTGTTTAGCTGTCGCTAAAACGAGATTTACGGGGTCGGCATCCATTCCCATAGTCGTTTGGTGCATGGCTTCACGGATTTCCCGATCTGGGTTGCGTGGAAGAATTCCAAGATTTCTCCAAACGTCGATTCTTTCTCTGGGGGCATGAGCCATTAACCATTGAACAGGCTTATTTTCATGGTTCGCCAAATCGCTATAAGCAACTTCAACGATCTCCAGGGCAAGCTCCCGCTTGTCTTTATCTGAGACATCTATACCTAAACCCTGGGCAAGCTGCTTTAGTTTTATTTCATCCGTGATAGAGTAATTTATCGTTCCTTTGGCGGCTAACTCTAGCGCTTCAACGGCCTCATAGGCATGGTCGACATGAGCTGCCGCCCCGCCGGCTACTTGCCTCAGCAAATTGCGTGTTACAATGGTTTCCGCACTAGCTCCGCAAATTCCTTTGTTCGGGCCATTACCAAAGGGATCGATCCGGCAAGGGCCTTGAACACAGTGCCGGCAGCAAACTCCTAAACTTCCAAAGCCACACTGAGGTTGTTGAGCTTCGTAACGATCCCAAACAGTTTCAACTCCATCTAGAGAGGCTTTAGACAATAATTCTCTAACGGCAGGATCGATTGATTTTGGAGACTTCATCTTAATTAACTCCCTTCATTAATTCTAAAAGTGCCTGTCTTCCGCTGTGAGTGAATTCCTGAACCTCTACAAATTGCAAAGCTTTCGTGGGGCAAGCTGAGACACAGGCCGGATTATAATCTAAGTCAAGGCAGCGGTCGCACTTCGCCACTTGGCGGATTGATCGAATTTCAGCAATAACTCCATAGGGACAGACCATGACGCACATCATACAGCCAACACACTTTTGGCTGTCAATTTGGATAAGCTCAGTCTTGACGTCAATTTGCATTGCTCCACTCATACAGGCATGAACACAAGGAGAATCTAAACACTGACGGCATTGCAAGGGAAAATTTTGTTCACCATTGGACTCGACAAAGATTCTTTTTTGGGGTAACCTGGGTTCAGCAAGTGCCTGAAACAACGTTTTGCTGGTTGAATGGGCAACGGCGCAAGCCAGCTCACAGCTCTTGCATCCGAGGCAAAGTTCGCTTCTGGCAAGAATATGTCTCACATTTATCCCTCCTAAATACTCCTAGGTTATCTTACGATGGAACCTTACATTTTATGGCATTTTTGCAATAAGTTAACCATATTCTTTGTTACCAGTGGATAAATTAAGTAAGCCCCTCAGCTTATAAGCCGAGGGGCTGTTCCAGTTGATAATCTGTAAGGTTACTTAAGACTAACTGTTACTTGGAGAAGGGCTTGTTTTACTAAAGCCATGACCGTGTTTCTTTCCGAAGCCGGAATATTGTCCTTTAGCAAAATCCTCTTCAACCTGCTTTTGACGCTCTTCAATGAAGGTTTTGATTTTGGCCGCTTTTTCCTGATCAAGGAGTCCAGCTTCCAATTGTTTATCCACCATTTGCTTTTTCAGCGTGAACATTTGCTGGTTTAAGGCTTTAAGCTCATCAAGTTTCGCAGGATCCGGAGCAGCTAAGCAGGTTCCGGCACCTAAAGCCAGAAAAGCTACGGTTAATGAAGCCACTGCAAACTTTCTTAACAATTTGCACTCCCCCTTGTAATTATTTAACTGGAACATTGTTTAGAATGCCCAATATCGGAGGAGAAAATTTTAAGAAAATGTCAAGAATTTGTGAAAGCAATTTCGTCACTGAAGTCCCGATGGGGATTCAATGAGGGTGCCAATAAGTTTTGCTGCAGCCCTGAGTTTACTCACTTTAAAATCTATGAATAGAACCGAACGTCAATTCAAAGACTAGATTTCAAACGACAACCCGTTTCAATTATTTGGAGGTGCTTACCGTGCGAGAATGGAAGGATTTAACGAAAGACGAAAAAGAGATTATTTCAGCTATGCGAATGCAAGGAATTACTCCTGATGACTTAATTCAAAGAATGCGCAATTCCGGCAGAATGGATGAACATGCCCTTGAAGAATTAAGAAAAGCCCTTGAAGATGTTAGACCGTTTCTCGTACATTAGGACAAGATCAAATAGTCTAGTCTCCAATCACTAAAATCAGTAGTTAACAAAGTGTAGATTAAGGAATCTAAACTTATCCTTAGTGAACAATAAAAAGAGTTGCAGCAAACAATTTTGTCATTTGCTGCAACTTCTTCAATCATATTATAACCTTACTCGCACACTTTACCGGGATTAAGAATATTTTTAGGGTCAAAGGCTAATTTGATATTTTTCATGAGCTCCACAAATTCAGGTTCATATTGGTCGAACATATATTGCTTTTTGGCATAGCCAATGCCATGCTCTCCAGATACCAGTCCATGAAGTTCCTGAGATTTTCGATACATTGCGTCAAAAACTTCCGCAAGCTTCTTTGGCCAAGCCTCATCAGAAAGGTCATCCTTTAACACATAGACGTGCAGGTTGCCATCACCGGCATGACCAAAGCTTCTAATTCTAACCTGAAATTCTTCTTGCAGGAGATGGGTATATTTAATAAACTCGGCAACTTTATTACGCGGAACAACAACATCACATTCATCCATGTCAGTGGTTGAAGCTTTCACTGCCTCTAGGAATGCGCCTCGGGCAGACCAGACAGCTTCTTTTCGCTCATCGGTATCAATAATAAAGGCATCCAGAGCACCTTCCTCGAGACAAATATTCGCCACTTTCTCGTAGTCCTTTTCTAATTCTTCGGTGCTATTGCCATCAAAAGTCAGCAAGAGATAGGCATCGGAAGAGTTGTCAGGGAACTTTTTGCCCAGAAACTCCTCAGCTGCAAGAATAACTTCTCTCTGCATAAACTCTATGGCCGTAGGAACACTTTTGGACTTAATAATCTTTGGAACAGTACTAATGGCTTTATCAAGATCAGGAAAGGGTATTAAGAGAGAAATTGATTTTTTCGGCAGCGGGATTAACTTCAAGGTTGCCTTGGTCACAATGCCCAGTGTTCCTTCTGATCCACATATTAAATCTTTTATGCTGTAACCGGATGAGTTTTTGACAACTTTTCCGCCGACATTAATAACGCTGCCGTTAGGCAGGACAATCTCCAGACCGCGAATATAGTCTCTGGTTACACCATATTTAACGGCTCTCATGCCGCCGGCATTAGTATTAATGTTTCCCCCAATGGTAGCTGACTTTTCACCAGGATCCGGCGGGTAAAACAAATCATGATCTTCAACATATTTGCTGATTTCCATTAAGAGTACTCCGGGTTCTAAGGTGAGGGTTAAGTTTTCTTCGTCCAGTTCCAGGATCTTGTTCATGCCGGACATATTCAGCATGATCCCTCCGAAGATAGGAACTGAAGCCCCAACAAGACCTGTTCCCGAACCACGTGCTACAACAGGAATATTGTTATCATAGGCATAGCGCATAATTTTAGAGACTTCATCGGTGGTCAAAACGTTGACTAAAGCCTCCGGAAGTTTACTAATGCCTCCTAATTCATCATGGCTGAAATCATCACTAATTGCTTCACCCGTGAAAACTCGTTCTTCACCTAATAATGAGACTAAAAACTCTCTATCATTAGTATTCAGCGTTTTATAGTTATTCATGAAAATACCTCCGCGTTTTTACTTTCCGAAAGTACAACAACTCCTGCTCATGCCGGTAAGCGGACGGGCTTATCGGCATGAGCAGCTCATTACGTATAGTTCTTCAAGAGTGGATTGCCTGAGTATCTCTGAAGTCAGGGATGGCGAGAAGAGGCGGTCCGTATAGTTTTTTCTTGAGTTTACCGGCTTTATTTCTTAGCGCGCACAAGCCGGAGTCTCGGATCTTTTTAGATTTTCAACTAATTGAGGAACAATCTCATAGATATCGCCAATGATTCCATAATGAGCAATATTGAAAATTGACGCTTGGGGGTCTTTATTGATAGCGAAAATTTGGTCTGAACCGTTCATGCCGGCAGTAAACTGGACAGCACCCGAAATTCCGAGGGTAATGATCAGCTTGGGTTTGACAGTTCGTCCAGATAAGCCGATTTGACGTTTGGCGTTTAACCAACCTGCTTCAACTAAGGGGCGGGTGCCTGCAATTTGGGCGTCTAATAATTGAGCTAATTCTTCAACCATCTTCAGATCTTTTTCGGATTTGAGGGCTCGTCCGACAGCGATAATTACCTCAGCATCAGAGATATTTTCTTCAGCCTCTTTGCGTGTTACCTTTAAAACTTTAATTCCAGACGCTAATTTTTCTGGATCTAAATCACAAAGCGTAACCTTACCGCTGGGCTCATCTTGCTTTTCCGGAGCAGTCATAACTTTATAGCGAACCGTTGCCATTTGAGGTCTTGTATTAGGGCAAATGATCTGAGCCATAATGTTGCCGCCAAAAGCGGGCCTGATCTGCACCAGATCAGTATTTTCCTTCATTTCCAGGGTTGTGCAATCAGCGGTTAATCCGGTTCGAAATCTTGCCGCTACTCTGGGAGCCAGAGAACGCCCGATGGTAGTTGCGCCGACGAGCAAAGACGATGGTTTTACTTTTTGAATAAAGTCTGCAAAGGCTGCGGTGTAAGGTTCAATACGAAAATGTTTTAATTCTTCATAATCATAGACAAATACTTCGTCAACACCATAATGAAGTAATTCTTGAGCTTTATCTTTAATGTTACAACCGATAAAAATGCAATAAACCGGAAAATTGACGACAGAGGCAAGTTCCCTGGCCTTACCGATTAGTTCCAGGGTTACGGGATGAATTTCTCCTTCGATATGATCAACGTAGACTGCAATACCCTTCCATAAACTTTTATCGACGGAAGGCACAGCTTCTTCGATGAATTCCATAACCCCTTTTGGACCTTTTTTGACGCATAACTTACACATTTTACATCCGGCTGTGATTTCAAGGGTCCCGTTGTTAGCTTCAAGAGCTCCAAAAGGGCAAATAGCCACTAATTCTTGAATTTTGGATTCGTCCAGATTTTCTTGATGGCAAATTAATTTACTCATAAATCTTCCCCCCCTAAACAAACTTAAACTGTCTAAGTTTATTGACAATTTGAGATCTTAACTCTTCTGGAGTGCCTGTCCAGGTTTCTCTGTCAGTGTTAGCGGACGGCGGGAATATGCGTTCTACTTGAGTGGGGGAACCTGCGAGTCCATACCTATGCTCATTTTGATCTTCAAAATCCTTAAAGGAGATAATTTTAATTTCCCTGTCCTTCGTGCTCAATTTTCTCTTATAGGAAGGAAGTCTGGGCTGAAAAATATCCTTTTCTACAGTTAAGAGGCAAGGGAAGTTAATTTCGGCAACTTCTATGGTATTAGCCATATCCATTTCGACAAGGAGGGAAGTATCATTGACTTCAATAATATTTAAGACATTAGCTATATGGGGGATGCCCAAGTATTCAGCCATTTCCGGGCCAACTTGGGCTGTATCTCCATCCGTTGTCTGCTTGCCGCAAAGTATGAGATCGAAGCTGCCAAGTTGACGAACTCCTTGAGAAATTGTATAAGAGGTGGCCAAAACATCAGCTCCCGCAAATTTCCGGTCTGAAACTAAAGCCCCTTCGTCAACGCCCATCATATAAGCTTCTCTGATAACGTCTTTAGCCTGTGGCGGTCCCATGCTAATGACTTTAATAGTTCCGCCATGTTGTTCTTTAAGTCTTAAGGCAGTTTCAAGGGCGAATAGATCATAAGGATTCATTTTGGAGTCAACGCCGTCGCGCTTCAAGACACCTGTAATTGGGTCTACGTCAATTTTTGAGGTTCCTGGAACTTGCTTAATACATACGAGAATTTCCATGAGTAAAACCTCCCTGTTTGATTTAAGATGGTTGAGATCGAGAGATAAGGGAAGGAAAGAAAGTTTGTGAAAATTAGTATGTGGTCAGACCATCAGACCGATTGATTTTAATATAGCATAAGATTCATAGTTGTTCAAAATCTATTTATTCACAAGCTTTTGTGAAATATTTCTTATAAATAACAGCTAAATTAATATAAAGGGAAAATTTAAGCAATTTCAAGGATTATGAGCCTCTAAAGGACTTAATTATTATTTTAATGATTGGAAAGAAAAGAAAATTTTATATAAAAAAACTGCCATTCCTTCTTTATTAGAGGTATGACAGTTTCTCTATAATGATATATCCTTGAGTTAATAGTATAATATTAATAGTACAATGAATAGGGCAAAGGGTGGGCGGTCAAGCCTCCGACGGAAAGGAGGTGAGGCCAATGGATGATTATCATGTGATGTCATTGATGATCGCGTTCGCAACGTTAATGGTATTGATATTACAGGGAGCATGATGTGTTAGCAGCACATCATGCTCCTACTATTCTCATTATATCTCTAATCATAATAGTCATGCAAGAAATTGAATTGATCAGTTGATCAAATCCTATGATATAATTTTCCAAAAGGGGTTCTGGGGTATCGTTTGATATTGGCATGAACAGTTAATAATTTGTTAATAAATCGTTTAGAGAAATTCAAGGGCGAACTGTTAAAATAAAGTTACGGAAGCTTCTAGAAAACGGATAAGGAGTTGGGTCCATGAAATTAACCAAGAAAACGACCATGGTTTTGAGCTTTACCCTGGGGGCGATGCTGCTTGCTACGACGGCTCTGGCCGATATCGCAGCCAAGAGCGGATACGATCAATTGAAAGATGCTCTTAAAGTTACGGCTGCTCAATGCAGTGATAATTTAAACAGCTTCACAATGGATATATCTTATGATGTAAAAGATAATGGGAAAACAATAGCTAACATGAATCAAACCGAGAAGTGCGATAGAACCAAGAATGCAAGAGACGAAATTTCATCCGAACAAACTATTAATGGAAATAAATACAGTAATCATACCTATTCTGACCAGTCAACAATGATTAGAGTGTCTAATGATGATCCCACCTATTATGTTACGGAGTTTACCCAAGTACGTAAAAACAACGCATTTTCTGATCCTTTCAAAGAAAACAGTGCCGAAGATGCTGAAAAAATAGCGGATGCTATTGTCGGAAATCTGAAGGATAATGTTGTGGTCACGGAGAACCCGGACGGAAGCAAAGTACTTTCCGGCTCACTCACAGAAGTACAGATACCTTCATTGATCAATGCACTTGCTTCCTTTGAAATGAAACAACGATTTAATGGGCAAGACGGGCAAGATAATGTGCCTCACCTCAGCAAGGATGTTTTTGTCAAAACTATTGACGGAACGGCGAAGGTTAATAAAGATGGCGTAATGGAGAGCATTTTGGGGTCTGCTGTGGTCTCCGGGAAGGATGAGAAGGGGACCGTTCATGACATAACGATTGAGATTTTAGCAAAGCTGACCGATGTAAACTCCACAGTAGTAACTAAGCCCGATCTGAGTGGGAAGAAAGTGGTCAAAGATGTTGTTAAAAATGAAAATTCGGGGCCCGAAATTTCAAATCCCCAAGAATTTATGGGTAAGTTTAAAAATGACATTCTGATCACCAAGGACGGTAAGTTTGTTAAAGTTGGGGAACGAATCATTGAGATCACACAGATTGATCAAACATCGGCAACCGGACGATATTATGAGGTGTATAAACCGGGATTTGAGCAATATGCTACAACGAAACGGGATTTTAGTTTTAAGGCCACGAAGTCGAAGGCTAAAAATTCTCCAGACTATAAGTTCAGAACAGATGCTGGAGTTAATGAAGCTTTCTTCCTCGACGAACATGCCGGGAAAATATATTTAAATGAAAGCACTACATCCTCTGAGGGCGGCATTATCCTCGATTCTACCTTCAGCCCGGATTTGGAATAGTCCATTTGCCTTAAAATACTGTGAAAAATAGCTATGACTGCCGGTTATTCCGGCAGTCCTCTTACCATTGAAGGAGGCAGGTATGGAACCGATTATAGAGATCAAGAATTTAACAAAACAATATGAAAATGGGCGGGGAATTAAGAATATTAACTTAGAAATCTTTGAAGGAGATATTTTTGGCTTCCTTGGGCCGAACGGTGCCGGAAAGACCACCGCCATGAAACTTATGACAGGACTCATTCACCCTGATTATGGGGACGTAAAAATCTTCGGGCACAGCATAACGGAAGACTATGAAAAAGCAATGGCTAAAGTCGGCTGTCTGATCGAAATCGCCGAAGCTTATGCTTTTCTTAGTGCTTTTGATAACTTGAAACAGTTGGCAAGATTTTACCCGGATGTGGATTATCAACGTATTGATGAAGTTCTGGAACTAACGGGTATGGCTAAATATAAACATGAAAAACCGAAGAAATTCTCCTTAGGAATGAAGCAGCGACTTGGTTTAGCGGCAGCTATTTTATCCCGACCTAAAGTCGTTATACTGGATGAACCGTTAAATGGTCTTGACGTCGAGGGAATGATTGATATCCGTAAGCTGATTCAGAAATTAGCCGATGAAGAAAAGACTACATTTTTTATTTCCAGCCATTTAATTCATGATGTCGAGTTGACGTGTAATCGTATCGGTGTGATTTATAATGGCGAAATACTTAATGTTGAGAGCACTAAGACAATTTTGAGAAACTATGCGACACTTGAGAACTATTTTGTAAGTGAGGTAGAACGAAATGGCCGTCTTTCAAGCAGCGTTGGTTAATGAACTAGAGAAGCTCTATAAAAAGAAAAAGGCTTTGGCTGCCCTTTTGCTTTCTATGGCTGTGATTGTTATAGGTCAAATTATTATTGTAGGGGTAAGGAGCGGCTTTGGACTTAGAACAGCAGGCAGCATGGAATTTCCCATGCTTGTATTGTCGGTTGTTGTTAACACTATCTTGCCCCTGTTTACTGCATTAGTAACTATTGATAGTTTCTCAGGAGAGTTTGCTCATAATAATATGCGTATAACGTTAACCCGGCCCGTGAGCCGTTTAAAAATCTTCGCAGCTAAAATTACGGCTATCAGTCTATTCATTTTAGCAACTCTGCTCTTGCTGCTATTTTTTTCGATCATGGCGGGTTTTATTTTCAATACCAATTCAGCAACTCTGGATTCCTTTGTTAGAACTGTATTTTCTTATCTCGTTAGCTTGTTTCCTATGATTGTTTTAGCTTTAGGAATTGTTCTCTTGACAAATTTACTTAGGAGTGGAATTTCTGTTTTCTTTGTATCAATCTTAATCTTTTTAGGCTTAAAAGTATTGGGAGTGTTCTTTTCACAATATTCAAGTATCTTGATGACTACGCAACTGGACTGGTATAATTTATTTCTTATGAAATCCTTTCCCTTAGCAAAAATTATGCGGCAGTTCTTGATTATGCTGGGGTCAAGCATTATGTTATTTACAGCGGGATTCTATTTATTTGATAAAAAGGAATTATAGGGTGACGATTAATGGACCTCAAAAAACGAATGATTTTAGCCAACGCTTCAACAGTCATCATTCCAACGGTGATTACTGTTTTTATTGCCGTGGCTTTTCTTTTTATTTACGGCAAGCTTTCCGGCGATGATCTATCCTTCAAAAATTATCAACGTTTGTCGGAAATTAAGTTTGAGCTTTTAAATACCGAAACCAATGTTCTTCAACAAACTCCAGAACTTATAGAAGACGGGGGGGTTCAAAAACATCTACAAGAACGGCTGGCAGAGATTCATGGGCAGCTTGTGGTTATAAAAGATGAAAAGGTAATCTTTTCTTCCCTCAATCTAAGTAAAATTGATATAGAAAAGGCTTTGGATGCAGGGAATATGAAGAGAACAGAACCCGTTGTTATTGGAGACAACACTTATACCGTTCAATCGATAAGCCTGCAGTTCAAGGATGGTACGAAGGGAAACGTCTTGTTGTTAGCACCTTTAGATCAAGCGGCAATAAACTTTACGAGATTTATAATCATCATTGGAGTAACCTTTGTGCTTGTCTTTATGTTAACGAATAGTCTTGTATCGTATCATTTTTCGCGCACAATTCTTAAACCGCTTCGTAATTTACAAAGTGCCGCTGCGGAAATTAGCCGAGGAAATCTCGAGCAGGCCATTGTTGAAGAAGGGGATCAAGAAATTCAGGCCTTATGCCGCGACCTTGAAGTTATGCGCCTCAGACTAAAGGATTCTGTTCATACGCAACTGAAGTATGAGGATAATCGAAAAATGTTAATTTCAAGTATATCTCACGATTTAAAGACCCCTGTAACCTCTATCAAAGGATATATTGAAGGGATTTTAGACGGGATTGCCAATACACCCGAGAAAAGGGAACGTTATCTCAAAACAATCTCTTTGAAGGCTCATCAAGTTGACCAAATGATTGATGATTTACTTCTTTATGCTAAACTAGATTTAAACCAAATTCCTTTTGATTTTGAAAAAACGGATATTGAGGATTATCTTAAACTCTGCCTGCTTGAAAGTGAGCCGGAATTGGAAAGGAGTCAGATCAAGGTTTCTTTGCGAAATGATCTGCGCCAAAAGCAATTTGTTTTTCTAGATCGTGCGAGAATGAAACGAGTCATCGTGAACATTCTGGATAACTCTCGTAAATACATGAATAAAGAGCAAGGTGAAATTGAAATTCTTCTCAGAGATACGCCCACCAGTATTATTATTGAACTGCGGGATAATGGTTCAGGTATCAGCGAAGGGGATTTGCCCTATATTTTTGACCGATTCTATAGATCTGATAGGGCCCGAAGTAAAGGAAGCGGTCTGGGATTGGCAATAGCTAAGCAAATCATCGAAGGCCATGAAGGAAGAATTTGGGCTATTAGCCATGGAGAGGAGGGAACGAGTATTATGATTTCTTTAAGAAAATCATAATACTGAGAAGGTTATAATGAAGAAAAAGATTTTGATAATTGAAGATGATTTGAGTATCGCTGAATTACAAAGAGACTATCTTGAAGTTGCCGATTTTGAGGTTCTTGTGTGCGCAGACGGCTCAGAGGGTTTAAGAATCTTTCAGGAAAACGATATTGATTTGTTGATTTTGGATATCATGCTCCCGGGAATGGATGGCTTGGAAATTTTAAAGAGCATGAAAGTGGATAAAGATATTCCTGTTCTTTTAGTCTCTGCCAAAAAGGAAGAAATTGATAAGATTAAAGGCCTCACCCTGGGTGCCGATGATTATATTACCAAACCCTTCAGTCCCGGCGAATTAGTCGCTAGAGTAAAAGCTCATCTAGAGAATTATGAACGATTAAAACAGAGATTCCGAGACAGTGTCAAAAAGGGGAATACGTTGACGATTCGTGGGCTGAAGATCGATCAAGAATCTCATAGAGTTTTTGTGCTCGGCCGGGAAGTATGTTTAGCTCAGAAAGAATTTAGTTTACTTTTATATCTGGCCCAAAATCCCAATCGTGTGTTCGGACGCGAAGAGTTATTTGAGCGTGTTTGGGGTTTAGAGGCCTTAGGGGACTCATCGACAGTAACGGTACATATTGCAAGAGTACGGGAGAAAATCGAAAGCGATCCCTCCAATTCTCAATACATAGAAACTGTATGGGGTGCAGGTTACCGCTTTAGGGTCTGAATACAATACATAGTTCCATCCGACCAAGTAAATACTATAGGTCAGGTAGGTGCGCCTATACGTTTACATAGGAAGGTGGTTCCCCATGATCAGTCAAAAAGAACGGATGATGCTTCAAGATCAGAAAAGCCATGAAGAAATGTGTGTTCAAAAATACACAAAATATGCTAATGAGGCTCAAGATCAACAACTCAAACAGTTATTCAATGACCATGCTTCTCATGAAAAACAACATTTTAACACTCTCAACCAAATTTTAAACGGCCAAACGCCAACCATAAGCGGTCAAGGCCAAGGTCAGCAGACCGGAGGGCAGAATCAAGCAGCGCAAACAAATCCTGCCGGACAAACTGTAAACCCTAATGATGTCGCCTTGACCAAAGATATGCTTGTAACAGAGAAGTATATCTCGGGCGCCTATGATACGGTTATCTTCGAGTGCCAAGATCATAATATTCGCCAGGCCCTAAATCATATCCAAAAGGAAGAGCAGCAGCATGGCGAAGACTTATTTAATTATCTTAGCAGCAGAGGAGCCTATCCTATTCAGTAACCTAGTCTATGAATGCAATAAGGCTTTTCATCCAGCCTTCTGAGAGATTGTATATAACAATTTATCAGAAGGCTTTTTATCCGATGTTCAGCTTTAGCTGAACGAGTTCACTTACTCACTCTTACGCACTTTCTAGAGAACAGCATTTCAGTTAGAATCGTAATTATTGACATATGTTTTTAATGATGTATAATTAAGCTTGAAAAAGGCATATGTCAATAATCTGAAAGGAGACTATCAGTGATGGAGGTTAATGGGTCGTAGTGCATAATCGAAGGGGCATAGTTTTTCGGCGAAATTGTTTCTATATCTGGCAAGGGGATGACATAATCGTAAAATAATGATATAAGATAAAGAAGCAGGAGAACGCTTCTGTTCCTTACGTCACAAGCAGAGGAGAACGAATTATGCCAAGACCAAGAAAATGGAGAAAAGTATGTTGTTTGCCGGAAAGTAACCAATTTGGGCCGCTTAACGTTCCTATTAATCAAGAACATTTTCTGACTATGACTGTTGATGAGTATGAAACGATACGGTTGATTGATTTGGAAGGATTTACTCAGGAAGAGTCTGCAGATCAAATGAAGATAGCACGTACAACAGTTCAGCGTATTTATAATGATGCTCGGAAAAAGCTTGCAGAGTCGTTAGTCAAAGGGAAAGTGCTAAGGATTGAAGGCGGAGATTATCAACTTTGTGACGGCCTTGAACCGTACTGTGGTTGTGGCGGCTGTCAGAAACATCGATGTAACCGAGCTTTTCAGGAAAAATAAAATTGCTCAAGAAACTAGTGTATGCCATTTTAAACAAAGTATTCTAAATGCGCAATTTGGGAGGATTCTTTTATGAAAGTTGCAATTCCGGTTAATGACAAGTCAATGGAAGCAAGTGTAAGTGAATCCTTTGGACGGACACCCTATTATTTGATTTATGATACCGAGTCAAAGGAAAGTGTATTTCTTGATAATAGTGCAATTGCCAGTCAAGGCGGTGCAGGGATAAAGGCTGCACAAATTGTTGTGGATAATAGGGTGAACGCTCTGATTACTCCACGATGTGGTGAAAATGCAGCAGAAATTATTCAAGCAGCTAATATTAAACTATTTAAAACGATTAACGACTCAATTAAGGATAATCTTATAGCTTTCGTTGAAGGAAAGTTAGCTTTATTAGAAGAGATTCATGCTGGATTTCATGGCCATGGAGGAACCTAAGATGAAGATCGCTGTGCTCAGTGGCAAAGGCGGCACAGGCAAAACACTGGTATCCGTTAATTTGGCAGCTTCTGCTATAGATTCCTGTTATATCGACTGCGATGTTGAAGAGCCTAACGGGCATCTTTTTTTTAACCCCAAGGATATAAAAACGGAGAACGTTTCTGTCAAAATTCCTAGTGTGGATAATAAACTCTGCAGCGGATGTCGGAAATGTATCGATTTTTGCAGGTTTAACGCCTTAGCCTATATCAAGAATAATTTGCTTATATTTGACGACGTTTGTCATTTCTGCGGCGGCTGTGTGCTCTTCTGCCCGGAAAAGGCTCTGTCGGAGAAAGATTATGCTGTTGGCGAGGTTCAAAGAGGTGTTTCCGGGAATGTTGAAGTTATTACAGGAATATTACATACTGGGAAAGAATCGGGCGTTCCGATTATAAAGACACTTTTAGAGAATCTCCAGGGGAATGAGAAATTCACAGTTATTGATTGTCCTCCCGGCAGCGCCTGCACAGTTATGGAAAGTATTAAGGACGCGGACTATTGCCTACTGGTGGCTGAACCTACGTTATTTGGGGTTCACAATCTAAATATGGTTCATGAGCTGGTGACTTTGTTTGGTAAGCCACACGGTGTGGTCCTCAATAAGTGCCAGGAAGGAGACAATCCGGCGGAAGAATTTTGTTTGGAAAAGGGTATCAATATCATAGGCAAGATCCCTTTTGAAAATGAGTTGGGAACGCTAAATGCGCAAGGGCATATTGCCGTTAGAAAAAATGAAACGTATCGGGAATTCTTCTCTTCGATGCTTCAAATAGTGTCTAAGGGGGTGCAAAATGAAGCAACTACTCATCCTTAGCGGCAAAGGCGGTACCGGTAAAACAACGGTTGCCAGCGCCTTTATTAAGCTATCTGAAGCCAGGGCTTTTGCAGATTGTGACGTCGATGCTCCCAATTTGCATTTGATTTTACATCAATCTTCGGAAGCCAGACGAGCCAACTTCTACGGCATGTCCAAAGCAGCGATTGATCCGGAATTATGTGTGCAATGTGGTTTGTGTCAGCAGTATTGTCATTTTGAGGCAATTCAGGCAGGTAATCCTTATAACGTTGATAGCTTCGCCTGCGAAGGATGTGGTGTCTGTGAAGCGATCTGCCCTGTAAAGGCTATATCCTATCAACCTTCCGTAGCAGGCGAACTTATGCTTTATTCTGGTGATAGAGTGTTTTCCACTGCGCGGCTGAAAATGGGAAGCGGGAATTCGGGGATGCTGGTAACCGAAGTAAAAAGGTATATGAAGTATACAGCAATAAACGCCGACCTGGCGATCATTGATGGATCACCGGGGATTGGCTGTCCAGTGATCGCCTCATTGAATGGTGTTGATATGGTACTGATTGTGGCAGAACCCTCTATCTCAGGCATTAGTGATATGGAACGAATCATTAAAACCGCTGAGAAATTTCAAACGCGAATCGCAATTTGTATTAATAAATTTGATGTAAGTCAGGATAATACCGAAAAAATTGAATCGTTCTGTCAAAGACTTAGACTTCCTATCGTAGGAAAAATACCCTTTGATCCTGCCGCTGTCAAAGCAATCAATGAGGGAAAGAGTATTGTCGAGATGGATTGTGCTTCGGGGCGTGCCGTCAAGGATATTTTTGCTCAGACAATAAGTTTGCTGTAAAAGCTTAATCTAAAAAGGGCATAGTCTTGATTTTTTGCTTCACATATGGTACACGCTAGGTATGCGGCTAACATGCAATTCAATAGGATAAAGATTAAAACGCCTTCTGGAGTCGATTCGAGTAATCTGCTCCAGAAGGCGTTTGTTTAAATAGTTCCTTAAATAGTCCGCCGGAAAACGTTGAAATTATTCTTCTAAAAACTCCATAAACGGCTTTTTCATACTCACAAGAGCATTGACCATTAATTCTACTAAACCACCATACTGAACATTGAATTTTGCCGTTGCTTCATAAAACTCCAGAATATCTCTAATTGCTCCTTTGCAGTTAGAACAAGGAGCACATACATATTTAGGCTGATTGGAGTCCGCCATTGTATCCTGAAAGGCTCCAAGGATCTGATTAAACTTCATGCGCGAGCTTACTTTATTTCTCCATTCGCTGAAGTTGACGGAATTTGTAATGGCAAAGCCGCCGCCCCCGCCGCAGCAATAATTATTTACTCCGTGAGGTGTCATTTCTCTAAACTGAGGGCAAATCTCCTTCAGGACATTGCGCTGTGGCTCAACAATTCCCATGCCCCGAACATAATTACAGGGGTCATGAAGGGTCACCGGGAAATTATTTCTGCTAGGGTCCAACTTTAAACGTTTGTCCTTCACCATATTCCAAAGCAGAGGCAGGCAGCTTTCCACCGGAATCTTGTCATCACCGTAAGTCATGCGATCGCCTACAATCATGGCAGCTTTATGAGCATGACCGCATTCCGCAATAACAATTCGATTGACTCCCAGTTCTTTGGCAACTTTCATTTGCAGCAAGGCAAGCTTCTTGGCCTGAAAATCATCATACCAAATACCGTAGTTTACATTATCATAGCCCGCAATTTCGCTGCTAAGTGTCCAGTCTATACCCGCTTCTTCAAAAAGAATGGCAAAAGCAATAGGGTTTTCAGGCCAAGCCATATATTCGCCAGCATTGTGGATGAGAAGAATATCGGCACCTTTTTTGTCAATGGGGAATTTGATTTTATAACCATACTTTTCCTTGATATCCTCTTCCATAAATTCGATGGTATCTAAAAAAGCAGGCTTGGTAATTCCTGTCGATGAGCCTGTTTTAAGCTGCAGGACAGTACCTTTAGTGTGGAGAGGCAGAGGTGCAATGCCCATTTCTTGGCTGAAGATTTTACGAATCTCTTTGGTAAGAATAGAATTGTCTAAACCAAGGGGGCAGGTTTGGGCACAACGGCGGCAAAGATTGCAGCGATAAGCTAATTCGCCGAGCCGGGCTATGGTTTCCCAGTTCACATCGATATCTGCACCGACAAAACCTCCTAACAATTTCCCACTTTTGGTAAAATATTTTTTTACGATTTTTCTTAGAACCTCGGAACGGAAAATTGGACGATATAGTTCATTTTTCCCTGATGCTTCGTAGATATGACAAGCTGAGGAACAGGTATCACACTTGGCACAATATTCAAAGGACAATAAGAAGGGTTGAAGCGCCCCATTGTTACCATCCGAAAAACTTTTCTCTAAGCCGTTGAGAAACGTCTGAACGAATTTGTCCTCTTCTTCTTTAGTTTTTGGGCGTGTTAAGGTGTCAATGCCTACGTAGCCATCCAAAGAAGTACAGAATTTTTCTCTCCAGGCAGGTTTAGGATCCGTAAGCGGAGGTTCCATCCCCGGTAGATTATAAGGCGGCAATAAAGGCATGAGCTGCCTGGGATTCACTCTGACCAGTTGTTCATCCGCTCTCCCCATATCCTTGGGGCGTAAATTTTTGTGATCTATCATACTCGACTCTCCTCTTCCACAATGTTAACGTTCAAAAACTCATGGTGAGGTTCCCACAGTCTATAATCTGGCGGGACTATGTAATCATTAAATACCTAATGTGAATGTGAATTAAGGTATAAAGTAAAGTAAATAATATAAGGCAATTAGGTGCAATAAGCTAATAAAGTAACAAAGAAATAAAGTTAAACCTCCTTTTTAGTTATAGGCATATGTCCTTTTCGGATTAATTATACTAAATATTGAACATATGTCAATTAGGCTGTTTTATATACCCCATTTAAATAAGTCGATAATTCTTGAAGCCAGGCGAAAAAGTGCAAAAGAAAAAGGCATGCAATTTTATTATTCTGCATGTCTTTTTGTTAATTAGGCTTAATGAATATAAGAGGTGTCACAAAACACGCCCTTTATGGGTACAGTTCGGCCTTTTGTAAACTATGTTGCCAGCGGTTCCAGACCTTCAAACTGCATATTATAGTAATGAGCGTAAATTCCATTCTTTTCAATTAACTTCCTATGACTGCCCCTTTCTTGAATACCTTCATCGGTAACAACGATAATCTCGTCTGAATTTTTGATGGTGCTTAATCTGTGAGCAATCACAACAGTAGTTCTGTTAATTGAAAGTTTTTCCAGCGATTTTTGAATATAGAGTTCACTTTCATTGTCGAGTGCTGAGGTAGCTTCATCTAGGATCAAGATCGGAGGGTTTTTTAAAAACACCCGAGCAATAGAAAGTCTTTGTTTTTGCCCGCCCGAAAGCCTGACACCCCGTTCTCCGACATAAGTGTCATAGCCTTCTTCAAGTGACATGATAAACTCATGAATATTGGCGTTTTTCGCTGCCTCTATTATTTCAGCATCCGTTGCATCCATTTTCCCGTAAGCAATGTTCTTTTTAATGGAGCCGTCAAATAAATAGACATCCTGCTGCACAATGCCAATAGCATTTCTTAAAGATTTTAGAGTAATATCTCTAATGTCCTTTCCGTCGATCGTTATAGAACCTGAGGTTACATCATAAAATCTCGGCAAAAGTGAACATAAGGTTGTCTTGCCGCCACCGGAAGGCCCCACTAGAGCAACCGTTTTACCTGCTTTTATTGACAGGCTGACATGATTTAAAACATTATAGTCATCATTATAGCGGAAGGATACGTCTTTATATTCAATATTCCCAAAGACCTTGGTAAGAGGCTTAGCCGTTGGTTTATCAGAGATGTCCGGCTGGGTTTCCAATACTTCGACAAAACGTTTAAAACCTGCGTATCCTTTTTGAAACTGTTCGGTGAAGTTTATTAAGACATCAATAGGGTTAATAAAAATGTTAATGTAAAGAACATAGATCGCCAGATCCGTGATTTTGAGCGATCCTCGGGCGATAAATAAGCCGCCTGAGACAATGACGACAACATAGAGTAATCCCTCAAAAAAAGAATCCCAAGCAAAAAATTTGCCCATAGTTTTGTAGGTTCTGATTTTGGAGACTAAGTATCCCTGATTACTTTGGCGAAATTTTTCGCGTTCTACGTCTTCATTAGCGAAGGATTTAACGACTCTGATCCCCGAAAGGCTGTCCTGAACGCTGGAATTAACGGTGGCAATTTTCACACGGTTATCTGTAAAGATAGGAGCCATTTTTATATTGTTATGGACAGTGTAGAGCACCATAATTACCGTTACAATTAATAAAATCAGCGTCATTTTGCTGTTGATCAGCATTAAGAGGATAAAGGAACCAAGGATTTTCAGAGCGGAGATAAAGAGGTTCTCCGGACCGTGGTGCGCTAATTCAGAAATATCGAATAGGTCCGAGACAAGTTTAGACATCATTTCACCGGTATTATTTTTGTCATAATAGGAGAAGGATAGACGCTGATAATGATCGAAGAGATCGTTCCTCATTGCGTTCTCCATCCTTGCTCCCATGACATGTCCCCAGGAAATGATGAAATACTGGCAGAAATATTTGCAAACATACATTGCTACTAAGGCTATTCCGATAAAAGGTAAGGCATGTAGAATCGCAGGTGCATCCTGAGTAAAGAGAGTTTTAGTCAGGTAATTGAGTATTTGCGGAAAAGCCAGATCAATGATCGATACAATGAGTGCGCAGAATAAATCAGTAAACAGAAGGAATTTATGAGGCTTATAATAGCCAATGAATTGTTTGAAGATATCCATAAATGCGGCAGGTTCTCCTCTCAAGGTATAGGTATTTCACTGCAATCTACAGAAGAGACTCAGTCGTTGCTGCACGGCTGAGTCCTTTGAAGGCGTTTTCAAAAACACCGATAGGTCCAAAAAGATTCTCGCTGGAGCATGTGACTATAAGCACGGGGAAACATCACCTGGGATTGCGAGCGGTGCGCCAGGATGGCAGCGTATTTGACATCAGCAACTGCTGAAATATCGTTGACGATATCTGGCGGACCAATCACGTCTTGACAGTTTCGGGCAAAAGCATGGGCATAGATGGTAGGGCGATCTTGCGTAGAAAGATGAGATACTGCCTTGATGGTCAATTCCCCCAGGGCATTGTGATCCGGATGTACCGCATATCCGGGATAATGAGTAAGCACCAGAGATGGCTGAACTTCCCGGAGAATCTGTTCAATTCGGGTGACGATAGGTTCAGGGTCCTCAAACTCAATGGTTTTATCGCGTAAGCCAAGCTTGATCAAATGTTGAATCCCAATGGCTTTGCAAGCTTCCTCCAACTCTGCTTCCCGAATTTTAGGCAATGTCTCTCGGTTAGCGAAAAAAGGGTTTCCCATGTTTCGCCCCATTTGCCCTAAGGTTCCGCATATATATGTGATCGGAATTCCTGATTTGGCAAAGAGTGCTAAAGTTCCGCCGCATCCAAAGGTTTCATCGTCTGGATGAGGAAAAACTACTAGAATGTGTTGGCCCAAAGAATGTTCCTCCCATGTTAATTTACTAATTAATTACAGCATCGAAGGTTCTACCCCCAAAAACAATTTGTATACTTTTGAAAGTTACAACTCAAAGGGCTCCATACTGAGTTCCAGAGCTACAGCCAGCCGCCCCTCTTCATCATGACCGGCGAGCAAAAGTTTTCCTTCTTGTCCCAGATCAAAATCGGTCAGCCCTTCGGCGTAAACCCAGCCGTCTTGCATCTTCAGTCCCACCCGATAGGGTCCTTCACCCGTGATGGTTCCCCGGATAAAAGAAATACGGCCATTGCGGATGTAGGCCCCTACTGTCATCTTGCTCTCTTGTCTATGTGCGGCATAGGCCCCATTGGTTGTCTCAAGGTGGAGGTAAACCTCCCGATTGAGAAAACGGTCCAGCGCCGGTTGTACTATTGACCTATCGATTGGGTGCATGACTATCAACCACCTTAACTAAGGATCATTCTCGACTATTTTATATTATATAAAGTCTAACTTTCGGTTGCCTGCTTTCCTCTATCATAACTGTTGCTAACCTGCCGCTGGCCGTGGATGGACGAGTGTCATGTTTTTTTTTCATTATATACTGTTTGGCGAAGAATGAATAGTTTGGCCTCACTGTTTACAAGGGGTTCTCCATAGCCTTAAGGTCAGACAGCGAAGACTGCCGCCGCCGGCTAAAAGAGCAGCGGGATGAAATTCATGGATCTGAACACCGCGTTCCTTCAACAACTTTTTTGTCTTAATAGTTAAAGCTAGATCATAGTGAATTAGTTTTTTAGGTTCTAAAGAGACAAAGCTGCAACCCCAATTTCTTTGTTCTTCATCACTGATTGGTATCAGTTCTATAGACTTCCCCCTTAAGTAGTTCTTAAAGTTAATTTCTTTTCTCGTCTGCCGATTAATTAAGTAGGTATGAAGAAATGCCGGGGGAAAATACAGCGCCAAGTCTTCACTAATTCTGTTAAAAATCATATCTGCATGCATATACCGGCGGGCTTGTGGTGCCTCAATATAAATGACTTCCGCAAAAATCGTCAGGGCTTTGCTAAAAAAACCTTCAATTGTATTGGAGTTTGATCGTTCGGTATTTACGATGATTAAGGTTGTGGGAGATAGTATTAAACAACCTTCAAACTGTTCCTGGGTATTAAATTCATGAAAGATAGGTATGCCGATATTCGTGAGGGCCTCTTTAACGACCTGTTCCTCTCCGGCCCGGGTGCCGGGACACATTTCAGATAAAATAGCACCTTTGCTTGTGATGACAGCGGTATCGTGGAGATAGGGCAAATTAGGAAGTTTTGCCAACAGGTCTTTAGTTTGTCGGACAAAATCTCTCACAAACAGGACTTTGACATCGTGTTCTCGCAACATTTGAACATATTGTTCATGTTCTTTCAGGTATTGATCAACCTTGGGAACAAAATTGAACAAATGATACTTGTAATTCTCTTCAGAAATTGCAGAGAGGGATTCGATGGGGTTATGGAGCAAGACTTTTCTCAACCGGCCAAGTTCCTCGGTTCCAAACATCGTTTTCGATTCCATTCTTCACACCCTAATTTTCAGTATTTGTTAATCTCTATTATTTACCACTGTCCAATTTAGATACTTGTGGGCGTGGCGAATCTGGTTTTGAAAGCAATTTACCAGGGTGATACCATGAAAATCTTGCAGGAAATATTAGAAAAACGCAGAATTGACAGAGGTACCACCTATGCCTTTGTGGTAATAGGAGTGAAAGGATAAGTCTATGTTAAAAAAACCAATTAGACTAAACATTACTCAAAAGCTCGCTATTTTTTTAGTATTGTCCTGTGTACTTCCTATGGCTCTTTTAGGCAGGATGTCTTATGTGAAAACGAAAGCAGCTATGACAAACGAAATGACTATGTCTGCACAAAACTTGATGACCGAGAAACAGCGCAGTTTGGATGTTCTGACAGATAATATTGAAGGGCTGTTCGCTAACATATCAAGCATTGACTTTGTCAAAAGAGTGTTGGCGAAGGATGAAAAAAAAGTCTCTGAGCAGGAGAGACAAGGGACACGAATCATGATAAATTCTATTCTTGGCAGCTTTACCAATCTTAAAGGTCTCGTTTCGATTGATCTTTTCTCGTTAAACGGCCAGCATTATCATGCCGGGGATATTTTGGGCGGACAAAAAATTAATCAAAATGCTTTGGCCGCTTTATATCAAAAGGTCTTGAACTCTAAAACCCCGATTCTTTGGCAGGGCATTGAAGATAATATTAACCTCCAATCAAGCTCTAAAAAAGTAATTATTATCGGGACAATTCTTAAAACAATTGATCCAAATTCCCTCAAAGAAAAGCCCGTCGGTCTGCTTGTGCTGAATTATAATATTGATGTTTTCTACAATCATTTTACGAGCACTTATAATAATACGGAGTATTTGATTCTGGATAAGGACAACAGGATCGTTTACAGCTCAAATAAGTCAAAAATCGGCAGTAAGATGAATGGGGATTTATTGCGAAGTGTTAATGCTGATTCCGGAAGTTTTAAAACATATGTTGATGGCGATGATAAGGTGGTCCTTTATGAAAAATCAAAGAGGAACTCCTGGATCCTTCTGTCACTGATCTCGGAACAAAGCATTATTAACAAAATAAAAGATACAAGTTTGGGAATGCTTTTCGGCATTTCTATAATTCTTGTATTCCTTTCTGCTTTCCTTATTGGCAGGATATTTGTCAGTCGCATTAAGAAAGTAACGAATTATTTTAAGGAAATCCAAGAAGGCAGCATTGATTTTAAAACTCGCTTACCTGTTACATTAGGCGACGAAATGGGAGAATTGTATAGATGGTTTAATGTATTTTTGGAAAGTCTCGAACAAAAACAAAAGACGGAAGAAGAATTGGTCAAGGCCAAGGAAGTTGCTGAAGCAGCGAACAGAGCTAAAAGTCAGTTTCTAGCCAATATGTCCCACGAAATAAGGACTCCTATGAATGGGATTATTGGTTATATTGAGCTCCTCTCCGCCATGCCTTTGGAAAGAGAACAGGCAAGTTATATAGCTGAGGTTAAAGCGTCAACGGACGCGCTTCTTGTGCTGGTAAATGATATTTTGGATTACTCGAAGATCGAAGCCGGTAAAATGTTGATTGACAACATTCCCTTTAACTTGCACAGACTAATCGAAGACGCCGTTTCTTTATTTTCGCCGAAAGCCCATGGTAAAGGAATTGAAATTCTATCCTTTATTGCGGCAGGAGTTCCCAGTCAAGTTCAAGGAGATCCGGCCAGATTGCGGCAAGTCATGAATAATATTATCGGTAATGCTGTTAAATTTACTGACCAGGGCGAAGTGACTCTCAAAGCAAGAGCGCTCAAGGAAGATGACGATAAGGTCCTTTTGCAAATTGATGTTCAGGATACCGGCATAGGCATTTCTGAGGAGGATATGCAGCGGTTATTCCAAGTATTCACTCAGGCTGATGCTTCCACAACAAGAAAGTACGAAGGAACCGGGCTTGGGCTTGCTATATCCCGTAGGATCATGGACCTTATAGGTGGGAGCATTTCAGTAGATAGTCAGATCAACAAAGGCAGCACCTTTACCATAACTCTCGAGATGAAAAAAAGTAAAATCATCATTGGGAATGAAAAGCACCAACTTCTGTACACCAGCTTAAAGGGATTAAAGATCATGATTGTTGATGACAATGAGAGCAATAGAATGATCTTTAGGGAATACTTGAAAGAATTCGGTTGTGAGATCATAAGTGTTACAAATGGTAGAGAGGGTCTTGAGTTTCTTCAGGGGCTGGATGATGAGAATTTATTACCTCAGTTTATTCTTGTTGATTATATGATGCCCGGAATGAATGGCCTTGAATTTGGCCAACAGGTGATGGGAGATAAAAAGTTCAGCCATATCAAGCTGATTTTACTTAATTCTGCTGTTCTGCAAGGTGAAGCAAGATTAACCAAGACAATGGGCTTTTATGGCTATATTTCCAAGCCTGTCCGAAAGCTGGAGCTGCTTGATGCAATTTCTGGTTTTGCCTTTCCAAAAGCTGCCGCAGCGAAGGAGGAGCAAGTTAGGCCCTATACTATCATGGAAGACCGGCAACAAGCTTCAGATATTTCCATCCTGCTTGTCGAGGATAAGGTGATCAATCAACGGTTGGAAATGATTATGCTGAATAAGCTTGGCTTTTCCGCAGATTTAGCAAGCAATGGGAAGCAGGCCGTAGAACTATGTGATACTAAAAAATACAATATCATTCTTATGGATTGTCAAATGCCTGTAATGGATGGCTACGAAGCAACAAATAAAATAAGAAAATTGAGTTTATTTAACAAGGACTCTCCTGTTATTGCAATGACCGCCCATGCTATGGGAGGCGATCGAGAAAAATGCCTTGCGGCAGGAATGAATGATTATATCAGTAAACCAATTACTCTAGTTATGCTCAAGGAGAAAATTAACAAGTATTTACAAGCCGAAGATAATTGAATTACTCCTTTTTGTTCAACTTTAGGATTACAGAAACGTAGCCAAAAGCCCACGGTTTTAATCGTGGGATGAAGGCGGCTTCGTAATTTCATGTAAATGTCTTAGCACTATGATAAACTAGAATTAGTTTGATCTTTGAAAACTGGATAGAGTAAGAGGTTCTGATAGCTAATGCGTCTATCAGGTAAAACTCTATGTGTCGTCAAGAAAAAGACGTTAAAACGATCGTTTTCAAAGAAACTGTGGTAGCTGGTAACAGGCTATCAGCCTAGAGTACCATTGTGTACTGCTCTAGGATGGGCTAATGGCATAGCCCTGAACTTGGGGTCATACTCCGATAGCAGAAATGTACTTCGGTTTAATCACCCAAGAATCCCATCGGCTTTAGCCGTGGGAGTGTCAAACTAGTGAACTCGCTTACGCTAAAGCTGAACATCGGGGCTTTAGATACAATAATGTCCAGTGGACATTATTGCCAAGCCGCCTTTCCCAATAGGAATACTCAGCGGCGAAGGAGGACTCTACCTCACCTGAAGTTAACGAGGGACCCACCCCCACTTATAGGAGGCCACTGAAAATCTAGGAAAATCTATTGCTTGGGTATCCAAAGCCACCATATGCCGTAGGTAAAATAGAAAGTCAGCACTATATATGGTACTGACCTTCTCGAAGATAAAGTTTTTCAGTGGCCTCACTTATAGACGTGGGGGTCTTAAAAGCCGGATAAATTTTTGAGAGCGAATACTGCGAGTTGTGTTCTATCCTTAAGGTGAAGTTTAGAGATTATCGTGGTAATTATATTTTTAACGGTCCCTTCAGCAATGAACAGGGAGGCGCTTATTTCTTTGTTATCTTTTCCCTCAACAATCATTTGGACAATATCTAATTCTCGATCTGTTAGCTTTATATCAATTCCCTCAATGGTTACTTGGTTGTGTCGTAGCATATTGGTTTCTCCTGAAGAGCCGGCGAATGTTTCGGGTTTAAAAACATCCTTGTGAATAATTTGCAGGCCAAGATATGTACTTTTTATCGAAAGAATTAATTCTTCAGTTCCAACTGTTTTGAGAATATAACCGTCTGCCCCATTCATTATAGCTTGTGAAACATCGTTTTCGTCGTCAGAGGCAGTAACTATTAGAACTTTTATGCTGGGATATTTAGATTTGATTAATTTAGTTGCTTCGGTTCCATTGTATAAAGGCATCGAGATGTCCATAAGTACAACATCCGGTTTAAGTTTAGCACATAATTCGATGGCCTCTTTGCCATTAGCAGCACATGCTACAACCTGCATCTCGCTATTTTTTTCGATAATCGTTTTGAAGCTTTCCCTTAAGAGCTTTTGATCATCTGCTATTAAAACTTTCAACATTATTACCTCTTTATATGTATCAAGATAATCAATTTTTCCAAATTGAAATAGGTTAGCCATAGAATTATTATCTGATATCGATACCGTGATACGCAAAGAAAGCTGTTATTTCCTGAACAGCATTTTCATAAATGATAAAAAGATCATTTAATTGGGATTGCAGAGATAGAATATCGCAGCTGTTCTTTAAGGTCTTACTTATTTTGCAAGTTTGTTCATATAGGTCTAAAATCTTAAAGTTTGCTGATATTCCCTTGATGTTATGGTTAATCCGTTGAAGTTCCTCAACGTTATTGTTTATTAAAACGTTTTCTGCTTTAGACAATTCATCTTTGATTTCTTTAATAAACTCAGAGAAAAGCTCGGCTGTATCTTTTAAAGGAAGTCCAAGCTCATCTGAAAAACCTTTAAGATCGTACCTACAGGGGGAGTTCATAAAGACACTCCTTTTTAGCGATTTAATTTTAGTATACCTCAATATACGACAATGTGTAATATAATTTTTCTTTAACCCTACAAAATTGTGCTTTTGGCATACTGTTTTTGTGCCATTAGTCACTTCTCAAGATCCATAAATTTAAGTATGCTTAAAGGGCCAGTACTCTGAGATGAAATCAGAATTTACGGCCTTCTTACTTCTTAAGTGGCTTAAAACAAGTTCAGGTTCAATAAATTATTTTAAGTTAGTTCTATTTGACTGTTTACTTAGCATTTAGTTTAAGTAAACTAAGGAGGATAAGAATGGAGATTCAGACAGAGGATCTAAAAAATTTGATTGAAGAAGGCTCAAAGCTTTTAGAAATGGGCTGCAAAGTTCAAGACTGCAGATGCATCTATTGGTTCCTGCGAGGGAAATCAACGCTGGATCAACTTGGCTTAGAATCGGAACTATTAGATAGATTCAGATACAGTAAAGAGCTCGAAGAAAGGGTTAATATCTTACAGTCAGTTTCGGGTTTATAAATCACCCCATTGACATTGAGCAGGGTATTGCCCGCCAAATTAAATGGGTAATATCAGCAGCGAGTTTCATAACCGTATGTAGACGGGTTCCTTGCAAAACTTGAAATTCAAAAAAACCCCCGACATTCACAACCCCCAAAATAGAAATATCACCTACTGAGGGCAAATTTTTGTGTACTGCAGAACCAGGGGTTAAGGGAAAATCAGCGAGGGTGATCATGCCAATATCTTCAGTCTTACCGAGGCAGGCATCAATAGCAATAACTATATCGGGCCGCTGAATCGCCAGAACGTTATTGATTTCTGAAATTAAATTTTGTGCGTGCAGGGGTTCGGCTAATGTCCCTAATACTGTATACCCTAAACGCTTTAAATTTGTGCCGACCAGTGGTCCCAGACAATCACCCGTTGCTCGGTCCGTACCTATACAGGCGAAGAGAACCTTTTTTCCGAGGGAAAGATCATTTAACGTGGAGATGAATGACTGTCTTTCGCCAAAATTATAGACAAGGGAATTAACTGAGACAAATGTTTTTCTTGAAAGCTCTGGAATAATTTCCACCTCCACCGAATTTAATGCCTAATCTATCCCGTTTATTTTCAGCGATATGACATAACAATAATAAAAAAGGGAGCACCTAAAGCCCTTATTAATCATTGTATAGTTAAGAATAAAATATATTCCTGGAGAAAAGAAAATTGGCAAACGAAGAAAAAATGTGGGGATGGCTTATTGTTCACAGCAGTAATGCCTGTCCCCACGTTTTGTTATCCCAAATACTTCTATGTAACTATAAAAAGGTGTAAAGTAAGTAGTATAAAAGATGATGCAAGGAGACAATATGGATAGAATTGCAATAATATCGGATATTCATGGTAATATGCCTGCTTTAGAAGCGGTTTTGGCTGATATCAAGAATAAGAATATTCAGATCATTTACTGCCTGGGTGATTTAGCGGGGAAGGGACCTAACCCGGCAGAAGCAGTCGATACTATTAGGGAAAACTGCGAAGTCGTCATTAAAGGCAACTGGGATCATTTTTTAACTGAACAAAAAGGGCAGGAAGTATTAACCTGGCATCAGAGCAGGCTGGGAGCAGAACGTTTAAAGTATCTGAGAGACTTGCCGATGTACAAAGAATTTTATATTAGCGGTAAGCTCCTAAGGCTCTGTCATGCTTCCCCTAATGATCTTTTTCATAGAGTTTATCTTTCTACGAAGCGCCGGGAACGACTAAAACTATTTGAAGCCACGCCTACCCTTGATATCGAAGCAGATGTAGTTGGATATGGAGATATTCATGGTGCTCACGTCGATTATTTCGCAGGAAAGACAATTTTTAATGTTGGAAGTGTGGGTAATCCTCTTGATATAACCCAAGCTTCTTATGGCATAATCGAAGGAATATTAAATAGCAAACATCCATCCTCATTTACTATAGCTCTTGTAAGAGTACCGTATGATATCGATCTGGCTGTTAACCAGGCTGGATTAACCGACATGCCTGAGAAACAGGAATACATTAAGGAATTAAAGACAGGGATTTATCGCGGTCTAACCAAACATAAGAAAGAAGGATAACTATGCTGAACATTGGCTGCCATCTTTCAATTTCCAAAGGATTTAAGGCGATTGGAAATGAGGCACTTAAAATCAACGCTAATACCTTTCAATTTTTCACCCGTAATCCAAGAGGGAGCAAAGCCAAAGAAATTGATCCCGGAGATGTTGAGGGATTACTTAAGATAATCCTGGAAAATCAATTTGCGCCAATTTTGGCTCACGCTCCTTACACTCTTAATGCCTGCTCGCCGGAAGGAAGAGTGAGAGAATTTGCGTCAGAAGTAATGGCTGACGATCTGATGCGAATGGAATATATACCGGGCAACCTGTACAATTTTCATCCGGGCAGCCATGGAGGACAAGGTAGTGACATTGGTATTCAACAAATAATTGACCAACTTAATAATCTCCTAAAGCCAGAGCAGACAACTACAGTACTGCTGGAAACCATGGCGGGCAAAGGCACAGAGGTGGGCCGAACTTTTGAGGAGATCAAGCAGATTTTAGAAGGTGTAACACTCTCTGAAAAGATGGGTGTTTGCTTAGATACTTGTCATGTTTATGATGCCGGGTACGATATTGTCAATGACCTTGACGGTGTGCTTACTTCCTTTGACAAAGTTATCGGTTTGGAGAGGCTGTATGCCATTCATCTTAATGATAGTATGAATCCAAAGAGCAGCCATAAAGATCGCCATGCCAAAATTGGTGAAGGGTCGATTGGTCTGGAAGCCATAACTCGAGTTATCAATCATCCCCAACTCCGTCATCTGCCCTTTTTCCTTGAAACACCAAACGATACAGACGGTTACGCTCATGAGATAGCCCTATTGAGAGATCTTTATAAGGAATAATATTAGAGAGTTTACAAAGGATCCACCCCCACTTATAGAAGTGGGGGCCTTAAAAACAAGATCAAACATGCCCACGACGAAGATGCTTTGTCGTGGGCATGTTTGATCTTGTTTTTACTTAGGACCCGAAATCATTAATAAAACGTCTTTATTCGTTTGGCGCGGCAGTAAGGCGATGGTATGATTGTTTTTCTGGGCAACGAGGCTTGCGGGCTTTTTGTCTTTCGTATAACTCCAGCTTAGAGTCCAGCCATCGTTTTTGAGGATATCCCCATATCCCGTTAATACTTTATCGACGGTTGTATTTTTAATTAGGTACCTGGAGGTTTGACTCTGATCGGTTTGGGTTAAGCCCTGATACTGCATATTGTTATAAGCCGGAAAATATGAGAATTCTTTCGTATAGGTAACCGTATTTTGAGAAGTGTCAGATGGCGTTTTTGAATTACAGGCGGTTAATCCAACTACCAGAAGAAAAAGAAGAATAAACGTTGCTATTTTTTTCATCCTCAGTCACCTCAAAAACTATATTTTCAATACTATTTTAATACATTCTTTAATGATTACAAAATTAAATACATGCATTTTTACAAGCGTCAAAAATTCATATATAATGGTAAGTATTAGTAGTTTGACAAAGATAATGTGGATTTTAATAGAATCTTGGCGAGGAGGAACGAGTGTGCTTGACAGTGATATTCTCATAGCCGGAGCTGATCCGGGATTTGGAGCAATTAAACTGGACACCCGCGATACGAAGATCTTATTTCCTGCGGTAATCTGTAAAGGCAATGAACGGATTTTCTCAACCTTAGGGAACGTTATAATGGATAAGGGTTCAGACATTGAAACCCAAGTCTCTTCGCTTGATGTAATTGTTAAGAATAATTCAACAGGTGTAGAAAACCATTATTTTATGGGGAGTTTAGCGGAAAGCTTAAACCCTAATGAAGCTCACTATTGTTGGGATGAAGATAAATCTTCTGATGAGGAGGCTACTTCATTATTAGTAGTTGCTTTAGCCCTAGCTCAACAAAATCCAAAGGTTAATGTCTATCTGGGGACAGGTGTACCGGTAAAATACTATTCGAGCTTGAAGGAAAAGTATGAAGCTGAGTTAAAGGGATCCTTTTCTGTAAAGTTCCTCTCCGGTCCTTTAGAAGGAACGACACGTCATCTAAATATTCTTCGCTCACGAGTGCTCCCGCAGAGTTATGGCGTGTTTATAAAAGAAACTCTCGATGAATACGGACTTCCGACGAATGAGAAGCTTTTTAACGGCTATGTTGTTGTCATCGATGTCGGTTTTCGAACAACGGATATCGCAACTTTTTATGACGGTGTTATGCTTGATCCTCCGAACTCCTTCAGTATTGAGAAAGGCTTGAAATGGGCGTACACTGGTGTGGCGGAAAAGCTTAAAGAAATGACAAGTTCTCACGCCAATCCCATTGAGACGGATGATAAAGAACTGGATAAAATTTTCCGTGTCAATCAAGGACAATATCCATGGAATAATGGCTCCTTAAATCTTAATCCAATTATGCAAACTATGTTAGCTCAACTGGGAGCAGATATTACCCGAGAAGTGAAGAAGACCCTAAAACCAATGCTTGGCAAAATACACACGGTTCTCGTTGCCGGAAATGTTGGCGAAAAGGTATTTGCACATATTCAAATAGAAAATAAAACCTTAATTGAAAATCCACAGTTTGGGAATGCTGCGGGATTTAGAATAATGGCTTCGACCTTAATCAACTCATTAACTAAGAAGGAAAATTCTACAGTATGATAACGCCTTTACCGTCCTCTATTCTACTGAATTTTAATGAGGCTGACACGGAACTTTGGCAGGATTTGCAACAAATTGAGCCGGATTTGCGAAATGATTTTATTAAAGAGGCCTTGTGTATGATGTTCAAATGTTGTCACGCTGCGAAGAGATTTCTGCCACAGTCGGCCATGATGAAAAGCGGCGATGTTCTGCAACATCCCGAGAACCACGGTATTCATGAGCATTACGACTCCAAAGGGATTGAGGAAGATTATTCTCAGGTAGATTCCAAAGTGGATTCCTTTTCTCTGGAGGCGTTGTTTACTGAAGGGACGGTTCTTAGCAGAAGTGAAAACCAATCTAAATCATCACTGGGATATCAGCATCTTATGAACAATGTTATCGGACTTGAAGATGATGAAGAGGTACTAAAGGTATTGCAAGACCTATCCAATCATAAGACTAAATAACTTCCAACAGGGCTTATAGGTTAAAAGTAGTCGGTCAATATGTTTGCTGGTCATGGTAAAGGGCGAGTATACTGTTTAAATTAAGCAGTGTTCCTGCCCTTTTGTGTGATTAGCGGAATGATGCGGATAGCGAAGTGATCTTTGAATCAAGTAGGGCGTATGAAATTTGAGACAAATCTTAAATAATAGTTGTCCCTCTATAAAATTATTTATTGATTTCTCAAAAAAAGAGGTTTTTCTGATTAATTCGTGAATATATTGTATAAAGTATAAAGTTTTTTAGGTTCAACGAAAGAGGTGCACCCACTTGCGTTCGCTCAGACATAAACTGTCAATCTTGCAGCTGGTTTCACTTATTATTTTGGCAGCGAGCTTAGTCATGATTTTTGGCTGGTATATGAAGGACCGTTTAACAGTTGAAAGTTCTTCAAAAGCTCAATCAGATTTGACAATATGTAAGGAATTTATTGACTTGAAATATCCCGGTTCATGGGTCGTAAGAGACGGCGAGCTGTATAAAGGGACTACCAAAATGAGTCTCAACAGCGATATTGTAGATCATATCTCCCAGATAACGGGGGATACTGTCACAGTCTTCTTAGGAGATACACGAGCGGCGACTACACTTCGCAGTTCCAATGGTGAACGAGCCATTGGAACTAAGGCTTCAGATAATGTAGTTACGAAAGTTCTTAAAAATGGTCAGGTGTATCTTGGGAATGCTGATGTTATTGGCCAGCCGTACCAATCAGCTTATGCTCCCTTACGAGCGGAAAATGGCGTGATTATTGGGATGCTCTATGTTGGGATTTCTCAAGCTTCAGAGCAGGAATCTCTTAA
Organism: Desulfosporosinus sp. FKA; assembly: GCF_002196785.1. NCBI lineage: Bacteria > Bacillati > Bacillota > Clostridia > Eubacteriales > Desulfitobacteriaceae > Desulfosporosinus > Desulfosporosinus sp. FKA. The sequence goes on from NZ_NAHZ01000025.1 coordinate 96,566, forward strand.
AAGATCCTTGGTAACACTGGGGGGGATAGGACTGGCCTTAACGGCCTTAATAGCGCTCTTTGCTGGACTTTTTCTTCGTAAACTAATTCACTCTTCTTCCCCGGAGGACATAGACAGGCCGCTGCAGGAAGCTGCCGCTGGGCAAAATCCATCCAGTTCTCCTGGTGCTGCGGAGATCGAGAAACTTGAAGATGCTCTTATCCAGATGGCTGAGCAAATTCAAACCTTAACAGGTGAAATCAATAAGTCAACAGCTACCATTCATGAAAGCAGCCCGCCAAAAGGGAGCCTCAATACTATGCTTGAGCAACTCAAAGATTTTGAACCAAGTAATGAATTTTCCTCAACTGAAACTATCTCTCAAGAGTATGAACCATTATTTGGACTGGATACTCCCTGGAACAGTGGAGCAGATGCTTTGCCCAAAGGGCTGAACAAAGCAACTCTTAACCAGATCGTTCACTATCTGGAAAAAAATCGTCGGCCGATTTCTACAGAAGAAGTAGCAGAAGGGGTTAAGCTGACTCGAGTTACCGTACGCCGTTACCTCGAATTTTTAGAACAGTGTGGAGCTTTAAGATCTGAACAGAAATGCGGGACGGTCGGACGACCTGTGAAAATTTTCATCCCTCTTTAAAAATAGAGCACAAAATCATTGTGGAGAATTTAGGGAGGCATTGACTCAAAAGAACTGGTTATTTTATTATGAAATAAAAGACGAGTTTATTTTTACTCGTCTTTTTATTTGTGGATTGAACTGAACATCGGGACTCTACCCCCACTTGTAGAAGTTGGGGTCTTAAAAACTGGATGAATTATATAAGTCTTATTGACTTTAATAATTAAGCTCACTTTAATAAAGCATTTTAATTATTTTAATTATGTTAACAAACAAGACAATTCAAACTAATCACGCTAAACTATGTATACAGCGGAACTTTTCAGTAATTTCAATCTATTGACTGGTTGCTCGAAGGGCGAAAAACAAGTAACTAAAAAGTGATTAGGGGAGGAAGATGAAGGACAGCACTACTTTGTTTTGAAATAAATTTAAGAGGAGGAGGATTTAAATGTGCAACAGCGATTCGCCAAATGAGTTCGCGCAAAAGTTAGATAATTATATTGACAGCTTGCCTAATAAAAAGGAAAATTTGATTGCAATTCTCCATTATGCTCAGGAAATATATGGCTGGTTGCCAGATAACGTTCAGTGGCATATTGCTCAAAAGCTCGACATACCCTCGGCCAAGGTTTACGGAGTGGTGAGCTTTTATTCATATTTCACTATGAAACCTCGAGGAGAACATGTTGTTAACGTATGTATGGGCACAGCCTGCTTCGTACGTGGAGCAGAAAAATTAAAAAATGAACTAGAAAATCAATTAAAGATTAAAGCCGGCGAAACTACTCCGGATAATCTCTTTACGTTAGAGACTTTGCGCTGCGTTGGAGCCTGTGGCCTTGCCCCTGTCATGATCGTTGATGGAGAAGTCCATGGAAAAATGCATGAGCCCCAAGAAATTAATGAGGTTCTGGCGAAGTACCGTCCGGAAGGTAAATAAATATATGCTGACAAAGTAGATGGATGTGTGAGAAGCGTCATCGAAGGAAGGGAAACCAAATGAAACTTAAAGATACCGAAGAATTAAATGTTTTGAAAGCTCAAAGTCTCAAGCTTATTGAAGCCCGCCAAGCCAAAGAAGGGGTGGATACTAAAAATGCCGCCGGTTTAGTCAGACATATATTGGTCTGTGGGGGACCGGGGTGTCATTCCTCAGGCAGTCCGCGAATTGCTGAAGTTTTAGGAGAAGAACTTGATCGTGCAGGATTAGCGGATCAAATAAAGGTTTTTGAACCCGGTTGTTTTGGATTCTGTGAAAAAGGTCCTATGATCCAGATTCATCCTGATAATGTTACGTATTGTGAAGTTTCTCCTGAGGATGTCTCTACTATTGTGCAAGAACACTTAATTGAAGGGAAGCAAGTAGAACGCCTTCTATTTATGGATCCCAACACAAAAGAACGTTTTGCTGCGAACATTCCCTTTTATAATAACCAACTGCGCATTGCCTTGCGCAACGTTGGCTACATTGCGCCGGAAAATATTCTGGAATATATTGCTGCAGATGGTTATCAAGCATTAGCCAAAGTTCTTTTTCACATGACTCCTCTGGAAGTTATCGATACTCTTAAAGTCAGCGGGCTGCGAGGGCGCGGCGGGGCTGGATTCCCAACAGGAGTGAAGTGGGAATTCACTCGCAGGAGCGAAGCAGATCAACGCTATATTATCTGCAACGCCGACGAAGGTGATCCGGGTGCTTTTATGGATCGCTCAGTTTTGGAAGGGGACCCTCATAGTGTTCTTGAGGCAATGCTTATTGCAGGTGCAGCGATTGGATCTTCACAGGGATATATTTATGTTCGGGCAGAATACCCTGCCGCTATCCATCGTTTAAAAATCGCTATTGAACAAGCACGTGAGTACGGCTTGCTTGGCAAACAGATTTTGGGCAGCGATTTTGACTTTGACATTGAACTTAAATACGGAGCCGGTGCTTTTGTCTGCGGTGAAGAAACGGCACTTATTCATTCTATTGAGGGATCAAGGGGAGAACCTACAGTCAAACCTCCATTCCCTGCCCAAAAGGGACTGTGGGGTAAGCCTACTTGTGTCAACAATGTGGAAACGTTAGCTAATATTCCGCCCATTATTTTGAGGGGTGCGGAATGGTTCGCTAACATCGGGACTGAAAAAAGCAAAGGAACAAAAGTATTTGCTCTGGCCGGAAAAGTAAATAATGTTGGCTTAGTGGAAGTTCCTATGGGAACAACCCTGCGCGAAATTATTTTTGGCATTGGCGGGGGGATTAAACGCCATAAAACATTTAAAGCAGCTCAAACCGGAGGCCCTTCCGGCGGATGTATTCCGACAAAATATTTGGACTCTCCCATAGATTATGAATCATTAATGGCCATTGGATCCATGATGGGTTCCGGCGGGCTTATTGTTTTAGATGAAGATGACTGCATGGTGGAAATTGCCAAGTTTTTCCTGGAATTTACCATGGATGAATCCTGCGGACGCTGCACAGCTTGCCGTGTGGGAACAAAACGACTGCATGAAATTTTACAAAAAATTACCGAAGGCCGCGGCACCCTGGAGGATCTGGAAAACTTAGAAAAACTGTGCAATATCATCAAGGATACTGCCCTTTGCGGCTTGGGGCAAAGTGCTCCAAACCCAATTCTTTCAACCCTGAAATATTTCCGGGATGAATATATTGCTCATATTGTTGATAAAACCTGCCCAGCGGGCGTATGTAAGAGTTTGTTAAAATACGAAATCACCGAGAAATGCGTTGGCTGCGGCCGTTGTGCCAAACAATGTCCCACGCGCGCCATTAGCGGTTCACCGAAAAAACGTCATGTTATTGATCAAGAACGTTGCCTAAAGTGTGGGGCCTGTATGGAACAATGCCGAGTCGATGGCGCCATTATTCGTCACTAAGGCCCGTAAAGGAGGACTCCCTGTGGATATACATCTAACTATTAATGATATACCCCTAACTGTTCCCGAAGGAACGACAATTTTAGAAGCAGCACGAACCATAAATATAGATATTCCGACATTATGTCATATGAAACTCCACGAAATGCATTATAATAATAACATAGCTTCTTGCCGAGTCTGTGTTGTGGAGATTGAAGGCCGACGCAATTTAGCCTCTTCTTGTTCAACTCCTGTGATGGAGGGAATGGTCGTAAAAACTGATTCCTTGCGGGCTATTCAGGCTCGAAGAGCCATGGTTGAGCTGCTGCTTTCGGACCATCCGAAGTCTTGTTTAACCTGTGCCAAGAACATGGATTGTGATCTGAGAAAACTGGCTGCAGAATTAGGTGTGCGTGCCATCAGCTATGAAGGGGTAGAATCCGAGTTTGAAATTGATCAATCCAGTTCATCAATTGTCCGTGATCCAAATAAATGTATTCGCTGCCGCCGCTGTGAAACAATGTGTAATGAAGTTCAGACCGTTGGAGTATACTCGGCAATGGGGCGTGGCTTCGAGACAGTGATCAAAACTGCGTTTGATTTACCCCTCAGCCAAACGGCCTGTACGTTCTGCGGACAGTGTTTGGCGGTCTGTCCGACTGGTGCTCTGACTGAAGTGGACCAAGTGGATAAAGTTTGGAAAGCTCTCAACGATCCTAATCAATTTGTGGTTGTTCAAACTGCACCGGCTGTACGGGTTGCTCTGGGAGAGGAATTTGGTATGGAACCGGGGTCGATTGTTACAGGCAAAATGGTAGCTTCCCTGCGACGCCTTGGATTTAATCGAGTTTTCGATACGGATTTCGCGGCAGACTTGACGATTATGGAAGAAGCCAGCGAACTTGTACACCGCATAAAACATGGCGGCCGTTTACCATTGCTGACAAGCTGCTGCCCGGCCTGGGTTAAATTCTTTGAACATCAATTCCCAGATCTCTTAGACATCCCTTCAACGTGTAAATCTCCGCATCAAATGATGGGAAGTTTGATTAAGAGCTATTATGCTAAAACGTTGGGCATTGATCCCAAATCCATCACGGTTGTTTCCGTAATGCCCTGTGTCGCTAAAAAATATGAAGCGGCTCGTCCGGAACTAGCTCAAAGTGCCGAAACTGCTGATGTGGACATTGTTATCACAACTCGCGAACTTGCTCGCATGGTCCGCGAAGCTAGCATCCATTTTGATCATCTTAAGGATGAAGAGTTTGATCACCCGTTAGGGGAATCAACAGGTGCAGCCATTATTTTTGGAACAACAGGCGGAGTTCTGGAAGCGGCCCTGAGAACAGCCTATGAAATGCTGACAGGAGAAGCTCTGGAAAAAGTAGAGTTTGAAGCCCTTAGAGGCATGGATGGAATTAAAGAAGCTGTTATCCCTATTGCAGGGCAAGACTATCGAATCGCTGTTATTCATGGTCTGGGCAATGCTCGCACTGTGCTGGAGAAAATACGGGCCGGTGAAAGCGATTATGATGTAATTGAGATCATGGCTTGTCCGGGAGGATGTATCGGCGGCGGCGGTCAGCCCTATCATCATGGCAATATGGAAATTCTTAAATCCCGTGCAGCTGCTATTTACCGCGAAGACCGTGCTAAGCCATTACGTAAATCCCATGAAAACCTGGCAATAGTCGCTTTGTATAAGGATTACTTGGGCGAACCCTACGGAGAGAGGGCTCATAAATTACTGCATACCAGTTATACGGCACGCAGAAAAATCTAATGTTGTCCCCGATCATGCCATGTCTAGGAGTGCTTTCAGCTTGTTATTGGCATAATACTCCATAGAACTAAGACTAATTTCATATTAATCATCGACTGTGTTGGGAGTTTCCCGCCGCAGTGGATTCATAACAACAATGATCTAATTGTGAAGATTGATCTGAGCAAGAGGAGAAGGGTGAAATTAAAGCTAATGTTAGAAAGCCTTCTTACTTTTGAAGAAGGCTTTCTTTATTTGGAGGAATTGAAAGCATGGATAGTAGAATCGGAGTGGTAGGGATCGTTATTGAAGAATTTGAAAGCGCAAATCTGGTCAACGAAACGCTGCATGAGTTAGCGAGTATAATCGTTGGGAGAATGGGGATTCCACGTAAGGAGCGAGGAATAGCGATTATTTCTTTGATTGTCGAAGGCACTACAGATGAAATTAGTGCTCTCACAGGAAGGCTTGGAAAAATTAAAGGAGTTAACGTCAAATCAGCTTTAACTAAAAAGTCGGGGGAGTAAAGGGAAACTTGATACAAGTTGAGTTTGGCCCCCATCTGAATCTCAGTTAAGTGTTGATATATAAGATAATTAAAAAGGAGTAAAGACTATGTATGATTGTAAGTCAAAAATTGCAACGGAGTTTATAGATGACGGTGAGATTCTGGCCACTCTTGCCTATGCGCAGGAAAACAAAAGAAATCGTGAACTGATTGATGCCCTGATAGAACGTGCCAAGGACTGCAAGGGCTTAACTCATCGAGAGGCTGCCGTTCTGCTGGAATGTGATCTGGAAGATGAGAATGAAAAAATGTTTAAACTTGCCAAGGAGATTAAGCAAAAGCTTTATGGCAACCGTATTGTCATGTTTGCTCCGCTCTATCTTTCAAACTACTGTGTAAACGGCTGTGTGTATTGCCCTTACCACCATAAAAATAAAAATATATCTCGTAAAAAACTATCGCAGGAGGATATTGAGCGAGAGGTCATCGCTTTACAGGATATGGGACACAAGCGCTTGGCTTTAGAAACAGGAGAAGATCCTGTGAACAATCCCATTGAATATGTTTTGGATAGTATCAAGACTATTTATAGTATTAAGCATAAAAACGGAGCTATTCGTCGAGTTAATGTTAATATTGCTGCAACAACCGTGGAAAACTATCGCAAGCTGAAAGAAGCAGGTATTGGTACGTATATTCTGTTCCAGGAAACCTATAACAAAAAAAGCTATGAGGAACTGCATCCCACCGGACCAAAGCACGACTACGCCTATCATACTGAAGCAATGGATCGTGCTATGGAGGGCGGTATTGATGATGTGGGAATCGGAGTTTTGTTCGGCTTAAATATGTATCGTTATGACTTTGTAGGTCTACTCATGCATGCTGAGCATTTAGAGGCAGCAATGGGCGTGGGTCCGCATACTATCAGCGTTCCGCGCATCCGCCCTGCCGATGATATCGATCCCAAGAACTTTTCCAATGCCATCTCAGATGGTATTTTTGCAAAGATTGTAGCCGTAATTCGTATTGCCACCCCTTATACGGGAATGATTATTTCCACCCGTGAATCGCAAGCAACCCGTGAGCGTGTACTGGGCTTGGGCATATCCCAGATAAGCGGAGGCTCAAGCACCAGTGTTGGCGGATATGTTGAGCCGGAAACAGAGGATGATAATTCAGCACAATTTGAAGTTAATGATACCCGTACCTTGGATCAGATTTTAAACTGGCTCCTTGGAATGGGGTATATCCCCAGCTTCTGTACGGCGTGTTATCGTGAAGGGCGTACAGGGGATCGGTTTATGAAACTTGTTAAGTCCGGGCAGATTGCCAACTGCTGCCAGCCCAATGCTTTAATGACTCTCAAAGAATATCTGGAGGATTATGCTTCGCCGGATACCAAGAAAAAGGGTGAGGCAGTCATTGAAAAAGAAATTCCCAATATACCTAATGAAAAGGTTCGGGCAATTGCTTCAACGCATTTGAACGAAATTAAGGATGGAAAGCGAGATTTCCGCTTCTAACTCCTGGAGGATGTAACGTGAACGTTAGAATAGAAAAGGACAATATCGGTGAACGGGAAATTCCAGAATTAAGTTATTACGGAGTTAATACGAAACGGGCTCTTGAAAACTTCGATTTAGGGACGAGAAGTGTTAATCGAAAGCTGATCTATGAAATAGCCTTAATTAAAAAAGCAGCAGCAATGGTCAATCATCGTTTAAAGAAATTGACGAAGGACAAGGCACAAGCTATCATTAAAGCCTGCGAAGAAATCATTGAGGGTAAATTTGATCAGGAATTTGTCGTCAATGCTTTGCAAGGGGGAGCGGGAACTTCCACGAATATGAATGTCAATGAGGTCGCCGCCAACAGAGCCATCGAGATTCTTGGCGGAAAAAAAGGAGATTATCATCTTATCCACCCCTTAAACGATGTAAATATGTCTCAATCAACGAATGACGTTTACCCTACTGCCTTGCGAATTGCAGCCATACGTCTGCTGCGAAGGTTAAGCTATTCTCTGGCGGATCTGCAGGAAGCCCTCCAGAAGAAGGAAAACGAATTTAGTGATGTCCTTAAACTTGGCCGGACAGAGCTGATGGATGCTCTGCCAATGATGTTGGGGCAGGAATTCGGTGCCTATGCCAAGGGTATCGAAAGGGACCGCTGGAGAGTTTACAAAGGCGAAGAGCGGCTTAGGCAAATTAACTTGGGTGGTACCGCTATTGGTACCGGCATGAATGCTTCGCATGACTATATTTTTATGATCACAGATACTATTCAGGAACTGACAGGACTGGGCTTAGCCCGGTCTGACTATCCGATAGACATAACCCAAAATAATGATGTTTTTGTTGAAGTATCCGGCCTTTTAAAAGCTTGCAGTACAAATTTGCTGAAAATTTCCAATGACCTGCGTCTAATGGCCTCCGGACCTAAAGGGGGCTTGGGAGAAATAGAACTTCCTCAAAGGCAAGCAGGTTCGACCATAATGCCCGGCAAAGTAAACCCTGTCATTGCGGAAATGATTGGTCAAGTGGCCATGAAGGTTATGGCGAATGATTATGCGATTACTTTAGCGGCTTCTTCCGGACAGTTGGAACTTAATGCTTTTATGCCCTTGATCGCAGAAAGCTTATTGGAATCCCTTGAATTGCTGAATCAGGGAGTTATTATCTTCCGGGAAAAATGCATCGAGGGAATTCAGGCCCAGAAGGAAAAATGCCAAGCCAATCTTGAAAGGTCAACAGCATTAGCTGCGGCTCTTGTTCATCATATCGGTTATGACCGGGCTTCTGAGCTCGCTGGAAAAGCCTTAAGGGAAAATAAATCCATAGGCGACGTCTTAAAAGAAGAAACAACCTTATCGGACTCCCGGATTGCCGAAATTCTCAATCCTTGGGAAGTCACGAAACCGGGTATACCGGGAGGACTGGAAAAATGATTTGCCGGAGGAATTTTAATGAGTTTAAATGATGCACCAAGAGGGGTGAGAGTTCACCTGGCGCTTTTTGGTAAAAGAAATGCCGGAAAATCCAGCGTGATCAATGCCCTGACAGGACAGGAGACAGCTATTGTTTCTGAGGTAAAGGGAACTACCACCGACCCTGTTTTCAAAGCGATAGAAATCTTACCAATAGGGCCTTGTGTAATCATCGATACGGCTGGCTTTGATGATGTAGGAGAATTAGGAGAGCTAAGGATCAAAAAGACCCTGGAGGTTCTTGATAAGACAGATGTTGCCCTGCTGATCATAGACATTAATCTTGGAATTAGTGACGATGACAATTTAATTATTAAAACCTTAAGAGATAAGAAAAAACCGGTCATTGTTGTCTTAAACAAGATGGATACTCTGGACAATTCAGAGGCGGGAAAAAAAGCGTCTCAACTGCAGGAAACTTTAAATACTCCGGTAGTTGCCCTATCAGCTCTCACGAAACAAGGAATCAAAGAGTTAAAAAGCGCAATTACCTCGGTTATTCCGGAGAACGAGGATACTTTCAAAATTGTCGGAGACTTGATTAATCCTGGCGATTTCGTTGTGCTGGTTACGCCTATCGATAAAGCTGCTCCTAAAGGACGTCTGATTCTGCCTCAACAGCAGACGATCCGCGATGTCTTGGAGAGCGATGCCATGGCGATTGTGACCAAGGAATATGAACTGAGAGAAACCCTAAGCAATTTGGCTAAAAAACCCAAACTTGTGATTACGGATTCCCAAGTGTTCCTAAAGGTTGCTGCAGATACACCTAAGGATATCTTAATGACCTCCTTCTCAATCCTGTTTGCCCGGCAAAAAGGAGATCTCACCGAATTTATCCGAGGAGCGAAAGCCATTGACCGCCTCCAGAATGGAGACAAAGTATTAATTGCCGAGGGTTGTACCCATCACCGGCAATCCGATGATATCGGCAGTGTGAAGATACCCAGGTGGATACGTCAAAGAACAGGGAAACAGATAGAGTTTGAATTCACATCCGGAGTAACCTTTACCGAGGATGTCAAGAAATATGCCCTGATCGTTCACTGTGGAGCCTGTATGATGAACCGGACCGGCATGCTCAGCAGAATAGCGAGTGCTAAAGCTTTGGGCGTCCCTATTGTCAACTATGGAATTTTGATTGCTTATGTACAGGGATTGATGAACAGAGCTCTCGAACCGTTCCCCTTAGCCAAGATGGTTTTGGAAGAAGAGTTCGGTTAATAGAGACAATTTGGCAATTTGAGAGATTCAAGCAGAAAAAATGCTGCCCTTGATGGAGGAAATGAGTAGTGACTATGCATAATTTAATCGAGAAAGCCTATCAGACTAATGATCTCTCAAAAGAGGAAATAATTGCACTCATAGAGACTATCAAACCTGAGGAAAGGGAAATTCTCTATAAACGTGCCCTTAAGACAAAACAAAAGTATTATGGAAACAAAGTTTATTTGCGAGGGTTGATTGAATTTTCTAACATTTGCCGTCAAGATTGCTTATATTGCGGTCTTCGAGCTTCCAACACCAAGGTGGAACGATATCGGCTGACACCGGGGGAAATATTGGCTTGCTGTGATAAAGGCTATGAATTAGGTTATCGGACCTTTGTTTTGCAAAGCGGTGAAGATCTTTGGTACACCGTTGAGATACTTAGTGAGCTGATTCGTCAGATTAAGAAACGCTATGACCAAGAGGTGGCCGTCACCCTATCCATCGGCGAGCGGGGAGCGGAAACGTATCAGAGTCTTTTTGCTTCCGGGGCTGATCGCTTTTTGATGCGCCATGAAACTGCCACGGAGGGATTGTATGAATCACTGCATCCGACAATGAGCTTTACTAATCGCAGGGCTTGTTTAAATGCTTTAAAAGCGATCGGGTATCAGGTGGGAGCAGGGTTTATGGTTGGACTTCCCGGACAGACTCCAGCAGATTTGGCAGAAGACCTTCATTATTTAAAAGAACTTCATCCCGACATGATTGGAATCGGACCTTTCATTCCTCACAGCGAGACGCCTCTGGGAAAAGAGAAGGGTGGAACGGTAGACGATACCTTAGTGATGGTGGCTTTGGCACGACTGCTTGTTCCGGACAGCCTTATTCCCGCCACAACAGCCTTGGGCACGCTCCACCCCCTTGGGAGGGAGATGGCCCTTCAAGCGGGTGCCAATGTTGTTATGCCTATCATTACCCCGACATCGGTAAGGAAACAGTACGCACTTTATGAAAATAAAATCTGCGGCGATGATCATCCCGAGGATTGCCGTTATTGTATTGAGCGAAGAATTCAGGCGGTGGGACAAGAAGTAGATTTGGGCAAAGGTGATAGTTGGAAGTTTATAGTAACGCGTCAAAATTAATTGAGGTTTTCACCCAATTTGTTTAAATTCTTAGTTAACAATTTGGCCTATTTGGGGGCCACAGCTTTATCCAGTTTTTAAGCCCCCACTTCTATAAGTGGGGGTGGGTCCTTTGTTCACTTTAGTAGAAAAAGGCCGTTGCTTGCGAACTATTTTAGTTCGTTTTGCAGCGGCCCTTTTTTGGCTAAGTTTATATTGTTATTCTCTTTCATAGTAGGATCAGCCTTCTGGTCAGCCGGAAGGACAATGGAAATCCTTGTGCCGATATCTTGTCTGCTTAAAACTTCCATGTGTCCGCCATGACGTTCGGTGATCCACTTAGCAATCGATAAGCCCAGCCCCGTTCCGCCGGTGGCCCGGGCACGGGATTCGTCGGTTCGAAAGAAGCGGTCAAAGATTTTGGGGACTGCTTCAGGGGCAATACCAATTCCTTCATCTTGGATGGTCAGACGGGCAAGATGATCTGAATTGGAAACTGAAATCGTAATTTTTTTACCCGTGGAAGTATATTTCATAGCATTATCTATCAGTATCCTCAGAGCTTGTTTAATAAGGCTTTTATCCGCATTAATGAAAACAGTCATAATTTTCGAATCATAAACATGTCCTTCATCAATCATCTGCGTCTCCCTCAGTACTTCTTCGACCAGAGCAGATACTTCAAAGGATTCTAATTGCAAAGCCATAGTGTTATTGTCGCCTCGAGCCAAAAACAAAAGCTGTTCTACCAAGCCCTTCATATTCGCAGTTTCATCTTTGATAGCATCAATTGATTCCTGTAATGTCTTTTCATCGTTTTTTCCCCATCGATCCAGCAGATTGATATACCCTTGAATAACCGAAATTGGTGTCCTTAATTCATGGGAAGCATCGGAGACAAATCGTACTTGGGAACGATAGGATTCATTGATCCTGTCCAGCATTCCATTGATGGCCGCTGCGAGGGTTTTAAGCTCACTTTGTGTATCTCCCACAGAGATTCTGGTGTCGAGATGAGTAGCATTAATATCATCTAATTTGCCGGCCAGAACTTCCAACTGTCCGGGAGAAAAAACGCCTTCAGTACTCAGGTTTCGGGCTGTTTGAGCTAATTCCTGAATTGGTCGGAAGGTATTGCGGATTATTCTTGCACCTGTAAAAATGCTGCGCAGGAGCATCAAAAGCTCAAAGGTTATAACAATGGCAAACATTATAACAAGGATCTGAAGTGTCTTTTGCAGGTGGAAAGATATTCGATAAGACTGATTACCGGTTTCAATAGTCACATTATAAGTAATATCCAAAAACCGTCCCCATTCATTTACGCTTTTGGGATTCGGCAGGTCAATACTCCGAATTCCTGAGGCAGTTTGCTTTGAGAAGTAAGTCTTCAAAGGCGGGGGGATTTGGATACCTTTAGGTTCCTCCGTTGGGGTTGTTATACTGCATTCATTGATGGCAAGCCATTGCTCCGCCTCCGGAGCAGGTAAACCTGATTCGGTGATTAGTTGTGCTGCCGATGTCACAGTTTGTTCGGAGCGTATAAATAAGCCTGCAGCTGCCAGCAAACATAAAAACAAATCCAGGACAAGAAAAAGTCCCAGCATACGAAAAAACAAGGTTATGTTGAGCTTCCAGACGATGGAAAAACGTATTCTGCTGCTAATACTGCTGGAGGAATTTGGGGACTCATTTAGAGGTTCATTTTTCATCCTTAATCACATATCCCACGCCCCTCACAGTATGAATCAGCTTGACATTGAAGACCTCGTCAATTTTACCGCGCAGAAAACGCACGTAAACATCAACAGCGTTAGTTTCCCCTGTAAAATCAAAGCCCCAGACATTCTCCAGCAGCGCTTCCCGCGAGACGACCATGCCCTTATTTTTAAGCAGATAGTGCAGAAGATCAAATTCCCGTTTTGTCAGGTCGATAGGTTTCCCCTCCATTGTAACCTTGTGCCGGCCGATATCCAGCAACAGGCCGGAGGCGGACAATACTTCTGCGTTTTCGATCGTTGTTTTGCGCAGGGCGGTTCGGATTCGGGCCAAAAGCTCCTCAATAGCAAAGGGTTTCGTGATATAATCGCTCGCTCCGCTGTCAAGTCCGAAAACTTTATCCATCACGCTGTCCCGAGCTGTCAGCATAATGATTGGAACAGAGGAGGTTCGGCGAAGTCTGCGCAGGACCTCCATACCGCTTAATTTGGGCAGCATAACATCTAACAAAACAAGGTCGAACTCGCCTGTTTCGGCGAGTTCAAGCCCCGTTCTGCCATCGAAGGCTTTTGTTGTGATATAACCCTCATAACCAAGTTCCAGTTCGATAAAGCGGGCAATTTTTTCCTCATCCTCGATAATCAATATTTTAGAACTCATGAAACCTCACGTCATTTCCCTAATTTTTCAAACTTAGATGTTATTAGATGTTAATAGATTTCTTGAGATTTTCAGCAGCATCGGCCGCGCTATCCATTGCCCTATTGACAGTATTATTGCCTAAGTCAGGCCCATTGAAGCGATAGTGTAAACCAAAGAAAAGCCCGATGACAAGAAGGGGAATAGTAACCCAGAAAGCGAAGATCAAGAGCAAGCCGAGTACCGTAACCGGGAAAGAGCCTTTGACTTCTTCTCCCTTAAGCACTTCAAAGGAATTGGAATTTCCCTTGCGAATAATTTTCAGGCAAAATTCCCCAATTTTTTTTATAACGGAGAAAAAGGTTTTTTCGTTGTGACAATGATGATGTTGGTGATAATGCTGTTTTCCCCAACAATTGTCTTGATAAGTCTCGGCATTGGGGTCAATTGTTTTTTCACTGCTGTAATAACCGCCTCCTGTTGGGGCAGAAACCTTTCCCTGTTTTTCTAAATAGATAATGGCATCCAGCAAATCTCCATTTGCTGCATCGAGGGCAGCTTTGGCTTCTTCATAACTGATATTTGCCATCGTACATAATTTTTCGACTTGTTCCAGGGTTGTCATTTTAAGAATTCCTCCTTGTTTTCTGTTAGAATACCTCTTCGCAGAATTTCAATGTATATCGCGGTGCCGCGACTGACTATGTTTGTATTCTAACCTTGAAAACTTCAAGGATAATTTGATAAAAATTAAAATTCCATTAAAAAATTAATGTAATGGATTTGCAGATGTCTAAAAATTCTCTGCCAAGATTTTCTATATAAATACTATCAACGAAGCCCATTTTGTCAATAGCTCACTAAAGTATTTGTCTCCTTTTGCCGCCTTGGGAATTGTAACGATTGGTTCTAAACGAGCGTAACCTACTGTGCAGAAACCTTTTGCTTTAATCAAAGAGAAAGGAGGGTTGAAAGATGAATGGAATTGACTGCGCTACAAGGCTAAATTTAATCAATGTTCAAAATTTAAAAATAGCGGGAATATTAGCGGTCGGACGATACCTTGGCTACAAACAAGGCTGGGCAAAATCATTGACTCCTGATGAAGTTAGATTAATTCAAGCGGCCGGGTTAGCCATCTTTCTTATTTGGGAGTCCAATCCAATTAGGAAAAGTTATTTCAGCTATGCTCAAGGAGCAGCTGATGCCAAAAAGGCTGTTATGGAGGCTGAGTTCCTAAACGTTCCCAATGGAACTGCGATTTATTTTGCAGTTGATTATGATGCTCAGGCCGGAGATATGATTACTATCCAAGACTATTTCACTGGAGTGAAGGATGTATTAGGCGGACAGTTTTTAACGGGGGTCTATGGATCTTATGCGGTTATGAAGGCAATTCAGGCAGATAAATATTTCCAAACCTATGCCTGGTCAAATGGCCAAAAAGCACCAAATCATATTTATCAATATAATAACAATATCTATTTGGCAAGCGTGTTTGTCGATCAAGATTATGTAAATGAAGACGCAGGCTTATGGAAGAGGAGTGACAATATGGGCTTAGATATAGCGGTCTTATTATATACAAAGGAAGACTTTTGGGCAGGAAATGACGTAGCTGTTAAAAATGGAAATTGTGCCTTATTTGTGAGGCCGGGCGATCATTCTGTCCCTAAGGCTGCGATGAGCGCAGCAACACTAATTGTGGTCGGCGGACCTACGACGGGACATCCCAAAGAAGTGCTTCTGAGCGGCAATGACAAGTATGATACAGCTGCAGCGGTAAAAAAATATCTGGGCTAAGATTAGACTGTTTTAACAGAGGGTAGAGTTTACTGAGAATTCATGATGATTTTAGATTTAAACTATTCTTTACAGTACGTTTATGGAAAGATAACTTTCAAGGACTATTATAAGGGTACAGCACACATCATTTTAACCCCTCCATCCTGAGGGGGCTTTTTTTGCCTATTAACCTCCCATGATGTTAATACGGTACCATCGGCAGAATGAAATTAGCAATGAGTTTTCTCTCTTGTGGGTGAAGCTCATAACTCCTGAAATCTCTGGATTTTTCAGAGAAGAGTAGAGAATGTTTTTTAGGTTTAACATATTTTTTAATTAAAGTTCATGGAACTATAACAAAAATAATCTATGATAAAGGCAAGAGCTTAAGGTTTAAAACCGAAGCAAGTAAAAGATTGTTATCCGCTGAGCGGTTAACATATTCTCACTTTTCTTCCGTCGTCCTTCCTTTACTCCCCTCTCTATGAGGGGCTTTTTTTTGCCCATAGTGAACTCGTTCAGCTAAAGCTGAATATCGGGGTGGGGGTCTTAAAAACCGGATAAAGTTTATTGATAGATGGCTTGCCTGAATCCTTGCTAATATTATCCTTGCGAAATGAAAGTATTAAGAGGGTCATACTAAGCAATAAGAAAAAATCGCTTTGATTATATTGACACGCATAAAAAATATACCTACAATATATAATATCATTATATATATAACATTTATATATATAATGATATTATACTTGCATAAAACTACGGGGTAAGGTGAGCAATTTATGGCAACTGTTAATAAGACTAAATATGCACTTCTAGGAGTTTTAAACGTAATGCCTTGTTCGGGATATGACATTAAAAAGTTTTGTGATTCTTCTATATCCCATTTTTGGAATGAAAATTATGCGCGGATATATCCCGTACTTAAGGAGATGGAGAAAGAAGGACTGGTAGTTAAGGAAACGGAACATACAGAAGGAAGGCCTTCGAAGAACGTTTATTCAATTACTGAAGCAGGTAAACATGAATTGGCTGCCTGGCTTTTGGAACCGGTTCAAAGCGTTATGGGGAGAAACGAGTTGTTGCTGAAATTATTCTTTTCTTCTGAAGTGCCTCTGGAAAATATCATTGAGAAGCTTGAGAAAGAAAAGGTAAAGCATGAGAAACTTGTCGCTGATTATTTGCAGATGGAAGCTTTTCTGAAAGCAGATGAGCAGGTGAAGAACAGTAAAGATTTTCCGCTTTGGCTCGCGACCCTTAGTTGTGGAAGATATAATTCTGAGGCAAGGATTAAATGGTGCCAGGAGACGATAAGATCCTTGACAAATGGCTTCGCTAAGGAAGGAGATTGACCATGAATACCATTAAATCTAAGGAAGTACAATCTAATCAGGCAGTAACGCAAAAATTACTGTCAGAGAACTTTTTTAATCTGGAATTCTTTTTAAGTGTTGTAATTCCCATTATTTTATTTTCTGCTTTTGATCATTTTGACAGGACTCTTACTGGAACAATCACTGCCGGAGTTTGGTCTTTAGGCGTCCTTTTGCTTCAATTCTGCTTCCGACGGAACGTGAATATCTATGGGGCTATTGGCGCAGGTTGTGCTGCAATTGGTCTTATAGGGACTGTTCTGTCAAAGGATCCCATCTATTATCTTGTTTCGCCGATTATCATAGATTTGATTCTCGCTGCCGTCTTTTTGGGTTCTGTTATATTGGGGAAACCCTTGATTCGGATTTTAGCCGAGTATTCGCTAAAACAAGGTTTTTCAGAGGAAATACGGAAACAGCCGAAGTTTAAATCGGCTTGGATCATACTAACGATTGCCTGGGGAGTGCTGAGTATAACTCAGGCCCTCTTGAGAGTTGTCCTCCTATACACGGTGTCAAAAAATGTTTATTACGCTATAAGTACCGCTTATGGAAATATCTCCACTCCATTGCTGCTTATTATTTCTTTTTGGTTTCCGGGATGGTATTGGAAAAGAAGCAACACTTAGAAAAACATTATAAGATCAAAGGAGGGTATAGGCTGTGAAAGTGCTGATACTCAATGGAAACCCAAAAGCAGAGAACGAGAGCTTCGAGGAATACATTCAAAAATTGGTCCTTGAGCTAAAGAAGAATGGTCATAATACCACTGTGTTAAATCTGAAGGAAATGGAAATAAACCGTTGTATTGGTTGTTATTCTTGTTGGCTCAAAACCCCTGGCAGATGTATTTTTAACGATGATGGCCCCACAATATTAAGGGAATATTTGCAAGCCGATTTTGTTTTATTTGCTTCGCCTATTATTATGGGCTTTATCAGCAGTTTGCTCAAACGTGTCCAAGAACGATGCTTACCCTTGGTGCTTCCGTTTTTGTATATTAAGAACGATAGAATGCAGCATATAGCCAGGTATGAGAAGTATCCGGCAATCGCCTTGCTCCTTGACCATTCGGAAGATTATGATCAGATCAGCGCCGAAATCATAGAAAAGGTCTTCCGGAGCAGTAACAGTCGTAAGTTTCTTTTTACGAAAACTATGAACAATGGTCCTGAGGAGGTCGCTTATGCAATTAACAGT
The DNA here is from genome assembly GCF_002196785.1 of Desulfosporosinus sp. FKA. Classification (NCBI taxonomy): domain Bacteria; kingdom Bacillati; phylum Bacillota; class Clostridia; order Eubacteriales; family Desulfitobacteriaceae; genus Desulfosporosinus; species Desulfosporosinus sp. FKA. The sequence continues at coordinate 114,367 of NZ_NAHZ01000025.1, forward strand.
ATTTAACGGATCACCAAAGCTTGGGAAAAGCAATACGGAGCTGATGGTGAATGGGTTTCTTGGAGGTTTTGAGAAGACACCGGGTAATGGGTCCAGGGTGTTTAAACTTAATCAATTAAAATCTGTACAGGAAGCTGTAAGCATAATTGAAGACTCGGAGGATATACTTTTGGCTTTTCCTTTGTATTCTTATTCCATGCCGGCAGGGGTTAAGGAATTGATCGAGGAACTGGAACCTTTATGTGGAAAGTGCGGCCATAAGAAGATAGGATTTTTAGTGCAATTCGGGTTTAGAGAGGCCATACACGCACGGGCATTGGAGAAATATCTCGAGAAGGTAACTACTCTCTTAAATGGGGAATACTTAGGAACCATTATTAAAGGCGGGTGTGACGGACTGGCGAAAGAATTAAATTCTTCCCACACTAAAAAAGTGCTGGATGGGATCTCTGACATCGGCAGGGTCTTTGGAGAAACAGGCAAGTTCAGTCGAGATCTTCTGGATCAATATTCCAAGCCTGAGACTCAGACGATGCTTTCGAGAATGATGATGAAATCCTTTGTCAAGCTTGCCAATAAATATTACTGGGGAGCGGAGCTTAAGAACAATGGTGTATTTGAAGAAAGCTATGCCCAGCCTTATAAATCGGACTGATCACAATTTCTCTTTCTGGTATGCTCCAAAGTGTGGACTACTTTTTAAACATGAACTGTCTGTTTTCCGGGAGTAAGATTCGTCTTTAGCCGCCGGTGTTTGCAAGTAATGTGGTTCAGGTAAAGCGACAACAGGAAAGCGCAGCTTACGAAACCTAAGATTAGACTAATCACGCCTCCCCAGCCAAATGCTTGCCAAAAGGTACCCCCGACGGTTCCTCCCGTACTTGAACCTGCATAATAGAAAAAGAGATAAAGCGATGAGGCTTGTGCTTTGTCACGAATGGCTTGGTGGCCAACCCAGCTGCTGGCGATGGAATGACTGCCAAAAAAGCCGAAGGTTAGGGAAGCAATCCCGAGAATTTTAATGGCTAGAGATGTCTGTAAGGTGAGACATGCTCCTAAAGCCATAAGCAATAATCCAACCCAAAGCATTTTGTTTCGGCCGTGCAGATCTGCCTGACGGCCCATCCAGGTAGAACTAAATGTGCCGACAATATATAAGACGAAAATAAAGCCAACGATTGTTTGACTCAGGGAATAGGGTCGAGCCATTAATTGAAAGCCGATGTAATTATAAAGTGTTACAAAACTTCCTAAAATAAAAAAGGCAATTCCATATAAACAAAGAAGGCTGGGATCTTTCAGATGGTCAATCATGGATTTTGTCAGCATTTTAATTTCCAGTGGGCGTGGTTGAAAATGTTCTGATGGCGGCAAGAGATAGCAGAAAAGCAAACTGGCCAGAACGCTTAAAATCCCAACGGCGCCAAGGGCCACTCGCCAATTGAAGAGATCAGTCAGGATTCCAATTATAATCCGTCCGCTCATCCCACCAACTGAGATTCCGCTGACATAGAGACCCATGGCAATTCCTAAGTCCCCACGTTCAATCTCCTCGCTGAGATAAGCCATGGCTACAGCGGGCAAGCCTGCCAGAACAATGCCCTGAAGAACGCGAAAGAGAAGAAGCATATGATAATTTGGCACGAAAGCGGTGAACATGGCTAAAACCGAAGCTGAGACTAAAGAAAAAATCATCAGCGGCTTACGTCCTTTGACTTCTGACAGGGATCCGACAAAAAGCATACTAATGGCCAGAGCCATGGTTGTTAAAGAAAGAGATAAACTTGCAATTGCCGGGGAGATATGAAATTCCCGTGAAAACACTGGCAGTAGTGGTTGTGTACTGTACATAATGGCAAAGGTGTTAAAACCACCGAAAAACATGGCTAAGGTTGTTCGGCGAAAGGTTTTCGTTCCTTTCTTGATATAAGGTTTTTCATTCATGAACGTTCACCTCAATAATTATTTCGCTTATTATCCTACACCTTGACACCTTATTACGTCTAATTTATAATTTGCATCAAATTGATAACTATAGGTAATGAATAGTAAGACGGTAATTTATATGATTCTGGAGAGGTAATTTTCATGGAATGGACACAATTTCAATACTTTCAAGTTGTTGCACAACTGCAGCATTTTACAAGATCAGCAGAGGCTCTGAATATTTCCCAGCCGGCGTTGAGCCGCTCGATTGCCAGACTTGAAGAGGAACTGGGTGTTCCCTTGTTTGAACGTCAGGGGCGCACAGTAGTTCTGAATAGCTATGGAAGAATCTTTCTCAATCGGGTAAACCGTGCTATTCAGGAAATCACTTTAGGACAGCAAGAAATTGAGGATTTGATCGATCCTTTTCAAGGCAGTGTTTCTCTGGGATTCATCCATTCTCAGGGTTCGAATCTTGTCCCGGACTTACTGGGAGCCTTTCGCAAAAACTTTCCAGAGGTCCGCTTCATGCTTTACCAAAATTTAACGAGTCAAATCTTAGATCAATTAGAAGCCGGGGATATTGATTTCTGCTTTTGTGCCCGGCCGATAGCCCGTGAAAATGTTCATTGGATTCGGTTGTTTACTGAAGAGATTATTCTTATTGTTCCCTGTGAACATCCTCTAGCCCAACGAAAGACGGTTAAGCTTGCCGAATTAGCGGAAGAACTTTTCATTGCTTTTAAAAAAGATGTATCCTTAGGAGAGATTATTGATCGACTTTTTCAGGAAGCAGGAATTACCCCCAAGGTAACTTTTGAGGGTGAAGAGATTGGAACGATTATGGGATTAGTGGCGGCAAAACTTGGGATTGCCCTTATTCCCAAGATCAAGGCCTTTGATATGAGCGGACTATCCCAAGTTCATGTGTCAGCGCCTTTATGCCAGCGGGTCATAGGAATGGCCTGGATTGAGGGACGATACCTTTCTCCTGCCGCCAAACGGTTTAAAGAATTTGTGATGGAGCATTTTCTCCGTGAAAAATAGCCTCCCTTGGCAAAAGTTCAGGGAGAGAAAAAATCTTCTTTAAAACCAACGAACGGATCTAAAAAGATCCGTTCGTTGGTTTTAAGCTGTCATTAACGATTAATGCACCATAATGCTGCAAGCGAGAAAGTGAGATGCTGGAGTCTGCTGAAAGAACAACTCCTGCTCTCCCGGGATAATATCTTAGGAATTGTTCGATAATTTCCGGAGACTTGGCTTTAATCATTACAGGCTTTCTAATAAATGATCCAAATTGGCCGGCGAAATCCACAATATCAAAGGTTTCTCGGATATCCCCAAAATCCAGCAGAAGGTAATCAAAAGCATCGGATCGACATTCGTGGGCTAAGCCAGAGAAGCTGCCATCAATTAATGAAGCCATTGCTTCTGGGGTAAGCTTTTTAACTGTGTGTTCCTGGTCAGGGGAAAGTATGAGATGGCTAAAGGCTGACGCAAGGGTCGGCACGGATTTCAGGTTGATTTCCGGGATCTGGAGGCTAGTAAGAGATTTTCTTAGTTCGCGAATAAATTCTGGGGTAGTTCCGCAGCATCCGCCAATAAGCCGGACGCCATTTTCCAGATAATCTTTAGTATATGAGGCGAATTGTTCCGGTGTTTGACGATAAACCAGCGCTCCCTCGATGAGTTCCGGCATGCCGGCGTTAGGTTTTACGCAAAGAGGAACGGAGGCCACAGAATACATTCGTTTTATAGGTTCAATTAAACTTTCCGGGCCGCCTGAGCAATTAGCCCCAACGATTGCAGCACCGAGGGACTGGCAGACGATAGCGCAGGCTTCCGGCGAATTGCCAAAGGTTGTCCGGCCATTGGCTTCGAAGGTCGCTGAGGCGATAATCGAAAGTTCCGTTGTTTCTTTGGCTGCCAAAATGGCCGCCCTTAATTCATTTAAATCAATAAAGGTCTCAAAGTTCACAAGGTCTGCGCCGGCATTTTCGATGGCCTTTAAGGATTCTTGAAAGACGTTGTAAGCCTCATCAAAACTTAAATCACCGGCAGGTTCCATAATTGAACCAGTAGGGCCCAACGATGCGGCTATATAGGTTCGGCCGCCAACAGTCTCCCGTGCTAATTTAACGCCTGCTGCCACAAGTTCAGAGGTTTCGTCCCCCAGGTTATGTTTATCCAGAGTTATTTTGTTACCCGGAAATGTATTGGTTTGAATTATGTCTGAACCGGCTTGCTGATATTCAGCATAGAGATTTTTCACAACGTCCGGATGTGATAAATTCCACTCTTCGGAAGCTTCATGTCCGGTTAGGCCTTTCTTTTGGAGCATAACTCCTTTAGAGCCATCATATAATAAAACTCTTTTTTGAATTGATTTCAGAAAGTCATGCAAGGATTTAACCCCCTTCATAGATTAAATTTACTGTCATCAATAACCTCAATACTAACTAAAATTGCCTCTTTAGGCAACTAATATTTGATCCAGTTTTTAAGACCCCCACTTCTGCTCGGCAATAATGTCTACTGGATATTATTGGATCTAAAGCCCTGATGTTCAGCTAACTTAAGTAATGGTTTCTCGTAAAAGTTCACGATGGATCTGGTGATTTTCGTTGGACTTTCAAGTTGTCTCAAAAATTGCTGAAGAGGAAGACTAGGTCATCTAATCTTCCTCTTTTCTATTACGGGGTGCTTTTAAAGTTACTCATTCGGATCATTTGAGCGAATTTGTTAATTCAGGGTTTATCATTGTTAGCAAACGCTGCTGATGATGTCGCTAAAATAGAGTTTCCAAAAGCGAAATAAGCGATTCTTAAAGCTTCGGCAATCTCAGCATCACTAGTTCCCTGACCTCTTAGTTGCTTGGCAATTGATGATACGCCTTGACTTGCTCCATGAGCAGCATCTAAAGCGAGAGCAATCAATAGTTTTGTCTTTTGATCCAAAGCCCCTGGTGTCATGGCAGATGCAAAAACCTTTTCAATCGCCTGAGCAAAGTCCGGATCACTGCTTTCTAAAAACTTCAGATAGACAGGTAGTGACATAAAAATGCCTCCTTTATGTGTTTGGATTTTAATTAGTTTATCACAAAATTGGAGGAAGCCATAATAAAGGCTGAATCTTTTTGCGATTTCCTAAAATCAAGAACAAATGTTGGATAGGGTATCCATTATTTTTTTAAATAACATATTAATTATATAACACTATTAGATAAGGCTTTAAATCAAGATATTGCTATTAAACAAAGTATGATTAAGTATTAATAAAATTAATTACGACTACATTGACAGGCTAAAGATCAGAGACTATACTTTGCAAGGCTACCTAACGTTCGGTAGGTAATCAGTCAGGAGTGTTGCTGCGATGGAAACAAAGAAAAAGCTTATGGATTCTGCCTTCAAATTGTTTGCGTATAAAGGAAACGAGTTTTCCTTATCCGAAGTGGCAAGCGAAGTCGGGATACAAAAGGCTTCTATTTATGCTCATTTTGCCAGTAAAGAAGAGCTGTTGTATGCAGTGATTGATCGGGAGATCAATCAATATTTTTTGGAAATCAATGAGCACTATCGGGATTTAAAAAGTATGTTTTTTATGATTTTCAATTATTACGATAGATCACAAACGAAGCTGTATTTTTGGAAAAGGCTGCTCTTGTTTCCTCCTCAAGCCTTTGCGCAGACGCTAATTGCCAAAATACATATCTTATCTGAGGAGCGCTTCCAAATCGTCAAAGATATCATTCGGGCCAATATGAAGGAGGGGATTATTCGCAATCAAGACCCGGAAACAGTGGCTGCTTCCTATATGGCCTTGATTCATGGTATCTTATCAAGCGTCATTATCTATCAAGCTGAAAATGTTACAATCCATTTGGAAGGGATCTGGAACAATTTTTGGAAGGGGATTTGCTAAGTACGAAGAGAAAATCCGTAAATTTTTGGAGGTCTAATAATTCATGGAGCTATATTTGCGCAATTTATTTTTGATGTCTGTTTTATTGTATGTACTAGGTGCCGCTGCTTCGGCTCTAATCTATTTTTTCAAAAAACCGTATAAAACCAGTATGACCGGCAGCTTCATGGTAAATGCCGTCTGTATTGTTGCTTCCGGTCTTGGAGGAGCCGCTTCTGCGGCTAAAATTTTGTTGGCAGCTAATCCTCTAAAACTGATTAACCAATCGTCCGCCATCCCGTTCATATCTTTAGAGATGAACCTGGATAACCTTTCGGCCTATTTCGTATTGGCCCTATCTGTCTTAGTGTTCTGCGTTTCCCTCTATTCTATCGGCTATCTTTCCCATTACAACGGAAAAAGAAATATTGGACTTTTTAATTTGTTATATACAATGTTTATTCTTGCGATGATTGGTGTCCTGACTTCAGCCAATACAGTTTGTTTCTACATATTTTGGGAAGCGATGTCCTTGCTTTCCTATTTTTTGGTGGTTTTCGAGTCGGAGAAAGAGGAAAACACCAAAGCAGGAACAGTGTACATTGTCATGACCCATATTGCCACGGCTCTGCTCCTCATTGGGTTTATTATCATTTATAGTTATACAAAGTCCTTTGCTTTAAGCGCAAATACGGCGGCTATCCCCGCGATGGCCAAAAATATTGTGTTTATACTTTTCTTGATCGGTTTTGGAACTAAGGCCGGTATTATACCTCTGCACATTTGGCTGCCTCACGCCCATCCAGCAGCCCCCAGCAATGTTTCGGCACTAATGTCTGGCATCATGATTAAGACAGCGATTTATGGACTGGTTCGTTTTGTGCTTTGTTATCTGGGTGTCCAAAATACTTGGTGGGGAGTTGTGATCTTAATTCTTGGTATTTTGTCTGCTGTTCTCGGCGTTGCCTATACCTCGATGGAGCATAATGTTAAGCGGCTTTTAGCGTTTTGCAGTGTAGAAAATATCGGAATTATCCTGATTGGCTTAGGCGTTTCTTTTATTGCCTTTGCCCTGCATCATCAAATTATCGGCAGTTTAGCGTTGACCGCTGCTCTTTTGCATACCTTTAACCATACGTTATTTAAAGGCGGTCTTTTTCTCGGGGCAGGTGCTATTCAATATGCAACTCATACTAAAAATATTGAAGATTTAGGCGGCCTTATTAAAACAATGCCCCTTACGGCCTTGTTTTTTCTTTGCTTCTCTCTAGCCATATCGGCTATCGTCCCTTTCAATGGTTTTATCAGTGAATGGCTGACCTATCAGTCGCTTTTTGCCACTATTCTCCCTGGCCATATCGGATTGAATTTCTTAGCTGTTTTAGCTGCCGCGGCCCTTGCTTTGACAGGGGCTATGGCTGCCGCTGCCTTTGTGAAACTTTTTGGCATATCTTTTTTGGGTTTGCCCAGAAGTGAGCAAGCAGCTAAAGCCCAAGACGTTCCGGCAACGATGATGATAGGGATGGGAATACTTGCAGCCCTCTGCCTGGGCATTGGCCTTTTCCCATTAACGATGATTAAGCTTTTGGACAAGGTCGTTCTTAGTGTAGGCGGCGGTTCCATCTCTGGTCAGCTGCGAGGAGGGTTTTTGCTGGCCTATTACCCGTTAACGATCTCAGTGAACAGCATATCTCCCCTAACTTTTATGCTCGCTTTGGGTGCCATCATTCTTCTTGCGCTCATCGTGATTAGAATTGTGGGGGGAAAATACATCGAACGGAGATACGGGACTTGGGATTGTGGGTTTGAGGCTTTGAATTCCCGTACGCAATATAGTGCTACAGGTTTCTCCAAACCCATGAAGATTGTCTTTAGGGCCTTATTCAGGCCGATCCGCAAAACGATTGTTGAAGGGGATTCGCAGTATCATCCGGAAGCGATTATTTATTCCACGACCATTACTTCAATTTTTGAAGATTACCTGTATGAGCCCGTCTACAGAGCGCTGCTCAGGTTTTCCAGAAGAACAAAGTTTAGAGTTCAGACCGGCAGTATTCACAACTACCTTTTCTACATTTTTGCGCTGGTCTTGTTGTTAATGTTATATAACCGCTTTGCATAATGATATAAGTTTGCAGAGAAAGAGAGGGGAGATTGCACAATGAACAATATTGTTTACCTCTTGGTTCAATTATTAGTCATTTTACTCGTTGCACCTTTCGTTAATGGATTGATCAAAAAGGTTAAAGCCTTGAGCCAAAAAAGAAAAGGTGCTTCAGTTTTTCAGATGTATTTTGATTTGTACAAACTTGTTAAAAAGAAAACTGTTGTTTCGAACGTTTCTTCGTGGATTTTTCATGTGACTCCCTATATTGTCTTTGCGACAGCTATGGCTGCGGCCTTGCTTGTTCCTGTTTCGACGAAGATTCTGCCGCCGCAAATTCCAGGAGACTTTATTATGGTTGTTTCCATCTTGGCCCTCGGCAGGTTTTTTCTGATGATTGCAGCTCTGGATACGGCAAGTACCTTTGGCGGAATGGGCAGCAGCAGGGAGGCCATGATCTCTGCGCTCATTGAACCATCTATCCTGATCTCGATGTTCACGGTTGCCCTTATTTCCCGCTCAACGTCGCTGCCTCAAATCATGGAAACGGTTCAGAAGGTTGGAATTCCCTTAGCTCATCCGGTCTATATCATGGTGGGCCTGGCCTTATTAATTATTATTCTTGCCGAGACCTGCCGCATACCGGTTGATGATCCGTCAACACATCTGGAATTAACGATGGTTCATGAGGCAATGATTCTGGAGTATTCCGGGAGACATTTGGCTCTGTTAGAATACGGTGCCGCAGTAAAACAGCTTGTTTTTATGACCTTGTTTGTGAATATTTTAATCCCTCAAGATCAGATGATTGGACTAATAGGTTTAGGGGCGCTGATCCTTTCGCTGCTCATTTATTTACTAAAGGTCATTTTGCTGGCTTTGGTCATGGGAATTATTGAGGTCAATACGGTAAAATTAAAACTTTTCAGCATCCCCAATCTGGCCGCCCTGTCCTTTATCCTTGCATTTTTAGGTGTTTTACAGTTTTTGATCCTGGGAGGTAAGCATGTCTAATTTGGCAGTGAATTCTAATCTGTTAGAAACTCTATCGGTCTTAATCCTATTATCTTCCTTCGTCCTGATGGCTAGTAAAAGAATCAATTCCTACATTAAAACCTTTCGGATTCAGTCGTTCCTGATCGCTTTAGCCGCCGGCATCATGGGGCTCCGAAGTCTGATAAGCGAGGGGCGGTGGGATTTTCTGGTGGTGTGCCTGCTCATCATGATCTTCAAGGTGCTTTATATTCCCAACATGTTGAACAAAACTTATAAGAATGTCAGCTACAAAGTTGAAAAAGACTTTATTTTAAATATTCCTATCCTCGTCTTGCTCTGCTGCGGACTCGTTGTGTTTTCTTACTTCACCTTGACAGGGGTTGACGGGCTTAGTCAGGACGTTTTAAACCTGCAGCTTGTCAACGCGGTCTCTGTGATCTGGATTGGTCTTTTGTTTATGATCAGCCGTAAGAAAGCGATCGGCCAGATCATCGGCTTCTTGGTCATCGAAAACGGTCTTTATATTACCGCGATGTACTCAACACAAGAGATGCCCTTTATCGTTGACCTGGGGATCTTTATTGACCTTCTTACCTTTGTTTTGATTATGGGTGTTATGACGTTTCGCATCAATGAAAAATTCGAGTCCATTGATACAGATCAACTGAATAACCTGAAAGGATAAGATACAGAAGATGGGCATTTTACTCCTAATCGTACCTTTAGTTGCAGTCCTGTTGTTATTAACCGTCAAACAAAGCCAATTCCGGCATGCTATAAGTGTTGGGACTTCAAGTTTGCTGCTGATCCTGGCCTTAAGCCTGAATCGTGAGGTGCTGCTTCACGGTAGTGTTCAATACGCTTCTTGCGGTGGTTTCTTCTATGTTGATGCTTTAAGCATGATTGTTTTAGACATTGTATTGATCATTGGTTTTATGGCAGCCATTTTTTCGCTTGGTTATTTAGAGGCAGAAATTAAGCACGGCAAGCTTAAAAGGGAAAGACTGGGCCTCTATTATAGCCTGATGTATACCTTTATTTTTACGATGGTGCTCGCGTTAACAGTGAAAAATATGGGGCTGATGTGGATTGCCATTGAGGCCACATCCTTGTCGTCAGCCTTTCTGGTCGGGTTTTATAATGATAAACATGCTTTGGAGGCCGCCTGGAAGTATGTGATTCTCTGTTCGGTGGGAATTGCCATTGCCCTACTGGGGATTATCCTGCTTCATCTCTCCTCGGCCGGTGTTTTGAACAGCAGCTCATTTTTGGATTGGACTGCTCTATATGCTAAGGCGTCTTCGCTGAAAAGTTCTGTTTTACGTCTGGCCTTTATTTTTATTCTGGTTGGTTTTGGCACGAAAGCCGGTCTTGCGCCGATGCATAACTGGCTCCCCGATGCTCATAGTCAAGCCCCTTCCCCAATCAGTGCCCTGTTGTCCGGGGTCCTCTTGAATACCGCTCTGTATGGGATTATTCGTGCAGCAGTCATTGTCGATCGTAATCAGGGAAGCAGCAGCTTTACGGGAAGGCTCCTCATCGGTATTGGAATCTTATCCATTGCCACGGCGGCCGTTTTCATTCTAACCCAAAAAGACTATAAAAGACTCTTGGCCTATTCCAGTATCGAACACATGGGAATTATTGTTGTTGCCATGGGTCTGTACTCTCCTTTGGCTGTCTTCGGAGGGCTCATGCACATGATTAACCACTCTCTGACCAAATCGATGCTGTTTTTTTCGTCGGGTAATATTTTGCAGAAATATGATACCAAACAGATTTCCAAGCTCAAGGGAGTCCTGAAAATAATGCCGGTAACGGGGACGGTCTTCTTGCTGGGCTTGTTTGCTATTGCCGGAACTCCGCCCTTCAGTGTCTTTGCCAGTGAGTTCAGCATTGTGGTTGCAGTATTTGACGGGCCTTACAAATGGGTTGGGGTAATTTTTGTCTTGCTTTTGGCCGCAGTATTTGCTGGGATTGCCGTAACGTTACTGAAGATCTTTTACGGTGAACCGGGTGATGAGAGCTTGCAGGCCGGTGAAGTAAATCTTCCGGGAACCGTTTGCCTGGTCATTCTGCTGGTGGGCATTACAGTCAGCGGCCTTTATCTGCCGGGAGATTTAAAAGAACTTATCACAAAGGCGCAAGGTATTATTCTTGGAACATAGGCGTATGAGGGGAAGAGGAGGGCACGAATAGTGATGACATCGAACTTAAAAGGGAATCTTGAGAGTAAATTTGCTCTCAAGGTTTTTTCTGGTAAGGAATTTTCAGAGACAGCCTTTCCGCTGGCAGTAAAACAAGTAAATAATAATTCTCAAGCTACTTTGGCTTCTGATAAAGACAATTCGCAGCATGTCAGCTTCAGCGATCACGATGATAAATTTTGGCAGGAACAAGATAATGTCTATTATCTTGAAGCGCCTTTGGCAAAGGTCAAAGAGATTTGCTGTTATATTCAAGAACTTGGCTGTCCTCTCGTCTTAATGTTTGCCAATGATGAGCGGAACTTTCAAGCAGGCTATGCTGTTTATTATGTTTTTGCGGTTAGAGAAGAAGGTATGCTCGTAGTGATCAAAACCAAGGCAGACTCGGAAAGTATGGAGATCCCTTCTATTAGCAATCATGTTCACGCTGCCTCAGGTTATGAACGTGAAATTCAGGACTTGTTCGGACTTGTGCCGGTTGGGCATCCCGATGCTAAACGACTCGTCTTTCACGGCAATTGGCCTCAAGGAGTGTATCCTTTGCGCAAGGATTTTGCTGTCGGGCAAAAGCCGGATTTTGCTCAAGAAAAAATCCGCTTTCAGGAGGTTGTGGGCGAAGGTGTTTATGAGATCCCCGTTGGCCCGGTTCACGCCGGGATTATCGAGCCCGGTCACTTCCGGTTTAGTGTCGCGGGTGAACCGATTATTAATCTTGAAGCGCAGTTGTATTACGTTCATAAAGGGATTGAAAAATTAGCTGAAGGTCAAAGCCTTGAAAAGTGCCTGTTCATTGCCGAACGGATCTCAGGGGATGAGACTTTTGCCAATTCGCTGGCCTACTGTCAGGCGATTGAAAAAATTGCCGGATCGAAAGTTCCTGCCAGAGCAGCCTATACCAGAGTTCTCTTTGCTGAACTGGAGAGACTCACCAGCCACTTAGGTGACCTTGGCGGAATTTGTCTTGACGCAGGTTACGGTTTTGCCAACTTCCAGTTTCAAATGATGAGAGGTTGGGCTTATTCCGTTGCCGATGAACTCTGCGGGATACGGTTTTTAAGAAGTGTCAATAAATTGGGCGGAGTCAGAAAGGATTTCGTCTCCGGTAAGGAAGCTAAGCTAATTGAACTGCTGTTAAATATTCGTTCCGAACTTGAAGACACCGTGAATATTGTTAAATCGAACAGTATGTTTATCGATAGAGTTGAAAATACAGGTATTCTGGAGCCCAAGATAGCTGTTGATCTAAATGCTGTAGGACCGGGAGGACGAGCGTCAGGGATACGTTACGATGTTCGCAAAGCGTTCCCCTATGCGGCTTATCCAAATTTGAATTTTAAGGTCCCTGAACACAACAATGGAGATATTAACTGTAGAATGAATACTAAAATTGAAGAGAGCTTTGAAGCGATCGACTTAATGATTCAGGCTATTGAAGGGATGCCTGTGGGGAAGGTTTGTGAACCAATCGCGGAGGTCAAGCCTTATCGTTTCGCTTTCGGGTTAACCGAAGCTCCGCGGGGTGAAAATATTCACTGGGTGATGACCGGAGAGAATAATACCCTTTACCGTTATAAAATCAGAACTCCTTCCTTCTGCAACTGGCCTGCTCTCTGCCACGCTGTTAAGGGAAATATTGTCCCGGATTTTCCTCTGATTAATAAGAGTTTCAATCTTTCCTATGCCGGAAATGATTTATAGTAATTTTGCTAACGAGGGAATTTTATACAAAGCAAGGAAGATAGATATGTTCGATACTTTGAAAAAAATTATTAAATATCCAAGGCTGACGCAGGATTATCCCAATAGAAGCCTTACTCCCGCTTCGTTTCTGGGCCAAACGGAGATTGATACGGCGAAATGTAATTTCTGCGGAGAATGTGCCTTACATTGCCCTTCTCAGGCCATTGTTCTGGATAAAAGTGCCCGGAGCATAGGCATCGACTACGCAAAGTGTATCTTTTGTATTCTGTGCGAGGAGATTTGCCAGGTTGGTGCAGTCCAAACGACCAATAAATTTGAACTGGCTGTAAGGGATAAGGTAACGCTGAATAATCACGCTTTATGTGCTAATGCCTTAAGAGATACGCCTTTAAGCAATAAGAGTAACGGTGAATCTTTTTATAAGACTGCTGTAATTAATGAAGAAAACCCAAACACCTCCTACGAAACTATTTGCAGCGATCTACAAGCAACTGTCAAGAAGATTTTTGGCCGAAGTCTCCAAATCAGGGAGGTCGATGCCGGATCTTGTAATGGCTGTGATTACGAAATTAATGCTTTGAATAATCCTTTTAACGATCTGGAAAGGCTCGGGATAAGCTTTGTTGCCTCGCCGAGGCATGCCGATATGTTGTTGGTAACAGGAACCGGAACCAGAAATATGCAGCAGGCCTTGGTTAAAACGTATGAAGCAACGCCTGATCCCAAGCTTGTTGTCGCCGTAGGTGCCTGTGCCTGCAGCGGAGGAATTTTCAGAGATACCTATGCCACAAATAACGGCATTGATGCTCTGGTACCTGTGGATGTCTATATCCCGGGATGCCCGCCGAGACCGCAGGCAATTATCTATGGAATCCTGAAAGCCATAGATAGAGTTAAGTAAAGATAGTTAATATAAAGAGAATTGAATAGAGAGAATTCCATGACCGGGTTTATAAATAATAGAAAGGGCCGTTAAAGTACGAACGAAACGTTCATTCTTCAACGGCTCTTTTGTCCGATCAGAAATTATGACCATCTGTTAAATGCTTTTCTCTGGTAAAGTACAAACAATCACTTCAAAGCCGCTCAGATTTGAAGAAGCCGGATTTCTCTTCCTTGTTTGAATAGATTTATCTAATCGTAAGACTCTCACTTTTGTAAGTGGGAGTAATTCCCATACCTTGCTTCGGTAGGGGTAGGATCCATCCTTCAGCGCGATAGAATTTGTTATGGTTCAGCTTTAGCTGAACGAGTTCACTAAATGCTGCGGCCGGAAGGTTAAAATCTGTTTTTAAATATCTTTCGTGATGTTCAAAACTTAATTTTCCCTGCGGCAGACAGAATAAAACTTAAGCCCAAAGTCAACAAAGAACCGATTAAAGCCAATTCTGAGAGAGCGACTATATAGGTAGTGTAATGGGTTACCTTCTCGATATAACCGTAGGTATTAACTCCCAGAGAGGTTCCGAGAATTGAAAGCATAAAAAGTATTAAGTAAAGAACAACGAGTCCCTGAGTTGCTCCTTCAATGTCTGCCCAACTTAAGGCCATGTGAGATGAAATGCAAATGGCTAAGAACAAAAAAAACCAGAAATTTAGACTGAATACATGATTTAGGGTAAAAAGACTCTTCAATAGAACAAGAGTGCCCTTGAAAAATTCTTTGAAGAAAGTCAGGTCGGAAGGTTGAGACAGTCCACTTGTTTTCCAATAAAGTTCAAAGGCCTTAAACGAATTTGGTAAGAAAAAGTGCAGACAAAGAAACAGAACGCCAATCCCACTGAGGAGAGGTGCTATGCCAATGAAGAAATTGCCAACTGATTGATAGATACTCCTCCGGTTATAAGAGTGAGAGACATACCCAAGGGTGCCATTTGACCGATTAATTTTTAGTAATTTCAGGTCGGTAATTTTATGACCAAAAATAAGGCACATTAAGGCATGTCCCAGTTCGTGCACCGGAGTGCCCAGCCAGGCAGTCGCCAAAATTCCTTTATAACCAAAGGCAGCGAAGAAATTTTGGTTTGCTTTACGCTCCAGGATGCCTAATATCAGTCCGATGACAAGCAGCGGACCGACAAGACTAATTAATTCTAGAAAGCTGATTTTAAGGGCTCCGGCTAATAATTGTTCCATTTTTAATCTCTCTCATAGTTCTATTTAATGTTTTAGGAAAGCTTTAACTTTACAAGAATCCTAAATTCAATTAGGCTATACTTTTAGAACTGCTCTTTGAGCTTGCTGCATACTTGCTTTTTGCTTCTCTCCTACGGCTATTTTACCGGTAATAAAAGCACCCGACCAAAAAATAGATGTCAGCACCATTAAAAGGTGAACCTTTTTATCAGACAATACCAGCGCTCCTCTCTAACTGACTTCAGATTTAAATAATAAACCAATTATAGACTAAGCTTGAAAAATATCAAGGAACGAGAAGCAAATAGACAAATCAGCGGCAGGACCATTTTGTCAATTGATTGTTTGAGAGTATAATTAACTAACTAAAATAATCAACAGAGGGTGTGACTAGATACCATGAAAGTAATTGCTGTCAATGGAAGTCCAAGAAAAACATGGAATACTGCTACGCTATTGCATAAAGCTCTTGAAGGTGCTGAATCGGTCGGAGCCCAAACGGAGATCGTACATTTATATGACTTGAATTTTAAAGGCTGTATCAGCTGTTTTGCCTGTAAACGGAAAAATACTAAGAACGCCGGACATTGTGCCGTACAAGATGATTTGAAAATTGTTCTGGAGAAAGTCTTAGCAGCCGACGTCCTCCTCATCGGTTCCCCCATCTATTTTGGGAATGTTACCGCCGAGATACGTGCTTTTTTAGAACGCCTGTTATTCTCCAATCTTTCCTATAATGAAGGACATCGATCTGTTTTCCAAGGGAAGTTAGCATCGGGTTTTATCTATACCATGAATGTTCCCGAGGAAATTTTGCAACAAGTTAAATACGAAGAAAATGTCTTTCAGCCTAACAAAAACATGCTGCAATTACTTGGAGGACACTCTGAATTCATGATCTCTGCTGATACCTACCAATTTGATGAATATTCCAAGTATGAGGCATCTATGTTTGATGTTAAACACAAGGCTCAAGTGAAAGCCGAACGATTCCCCATTGATTGCCAGAAAGCTTTTGACATGGGAGTTCGCTTAGCAAGGAGCTAAATTTAAGGGATTAGTCAGTAATCAATAATGAGCAACCCATTTCATTTGGACTTCTGCATAAAGGGAAAAAATAATTCTTTCATCAATAATCATCTGTAAGAACTTATCTTTTTGCAAGAACTTAATCCTTCGGATAGAACTTAACGGATAGAAATAACAAATGGGACGCCATTTAACTAATAATGGCGTTCCATTTTGTTATTTCAAAAAATTAGCGATTGGTGGGAGGGAACTTGAGAAGATCTGGCGAAAAAGGAAGGATGATGAAAGTAACAAGGGGAAAGTAATCTATGCTTGTTTGGGCAATTTTTAGTCGATTGAAGTATTGGGAACTATACATGCAATATTAATAGAGAGAAAGGTTAATGTGTTATGGAGATAAAAAAGGTATCAATTATCGGTTTAGGCGCCTTAGGAATTTTGTTTGGCCATCATTTGAGCAAGAGAATGCCCCAAGGGGATTTAAGTATTATTGCTGACCAAGAAAGAATTCGAAGGTATCAGAGGGATTCTCTTTATTGTAATGGTGAGCGCTGCCAATTCAATTATCTGACACCTGAAGACAAAGGGGAGCCAGCCGATCTGTTGATCTTTGCTGTTAAGTATAATGGTTTGCAGGACGCTGTCAAAGCCGTTAAAAATCAGGTCGGGGAACATACGATCATCTTTTCGGCGCTGAATGGAATCAGCAGCGAAAGAATTATCGGACAGACTTACGGGATGGACAAAATTCTCTACTGCGTAGCCCAGGGCATGGATGCTGTAAAAGTTGGCAATCAATTAACTTATGCCCATATGGGAATGCTGGTCTTTGGCGAAGGGGAACCGGGGCTCATCTCAGAACGAGTGAAACGGGTTGCTCAATTTCTGGAAAGTATGGCCGTGCCCTTTGAAGCGGTAACGGATATGAACCGGCGTATGTGGGGCAAATTTATGCTCAATGTCGGTGTCAACCAAACTGTTGCAATGTATGAGAGCAACTATGGCGGGATTCAAAAAGAGGGTGCGGCGAGAGATACAATGATTGCCGCTATGAGAGAAGTTATGGTTCTTTCCGAAAAGGAAGGCATTAATTTGACAGAGACGGATCTAACCTATTGGCTGAATCTCTTAGATACCTTAAATCCGGAAGGCAAACCATCCATGCGGCAGGACATGGAAGCCAGACGTTTCAGCGAGGTGGAACTGTTTTCGGGAGCAGTTTTGGAATTAGGGGTAAAATACGGTGTAGCAACGCCGGTTAATCAAGAACTTTATAGGCGGATAAAAGTGATTGAAGCTCAATATGATTAGAATAGGCGCATTTGCCATAGGGTCTTTGTAACGTATAGTTTAGATTCTTCTACAACGGAATATAATCAAGTGTTGGTATCTCAGCACTCAGACGATCTTTATAATAGAAACTTGTGGGAGCTTATTACATCATGGGGTGGAAATAACTGTTATATAAGGAAGATGTCCTTTAACAATGCTTCTTTATCAGCTAATTAAAAATATATTAATTGGGAACGGAATTGGCACATGCATATAACAATTCCATTCCCATTAATATATTTTTGAAAGGAATTGATAATAATCATGAAAAGGATTTTATCCATAACATTCCTGCTAATTTTATTGTTCAACGTAATTGGATGTTCTCAATTTCAGGGAAATACTGAAAGTGATAATAGATTAATGCCTACAACTTCCGTTTCTGCTCAGAAAGTTACAACTGAAGATATTAGTGAAGGAAAACAAGTGATTAAAGATTATGTTAACGCCTTGAAAAGTAGGGATTTGGGAAATTTAGAAAAAACATTAGGCAAATATAAACAAGGAATTTATAATAAAGACAACATTGGTAGTTTTGACCTTGAAATTGAAACTATTGAGTACCCTGGTAAATATCTTAATGCTCATATCCCCCCAAGTAGTTATAAATCTAATTACGGAAAAGACCCCTATAAATCCATGTGTCTTCATGTGATTTTTAAAGAAGGAACTAATAAAAAGGATTGGGATTATATTTTGATTAAAGAAACTGAAGATTCTCCATGGGTTATACATGATTGGGGCTTTTGAGAATCATTGCTTGGTGGATCTGTTTCGCTTCGCAGAGAGGTGGAGAAGAAGATGGATAACAATGTACATGCTGAACATCAAAATTATGTACCTCCGGAATTATCTCCCAAAAAGAAAAAAGGTTTAGCCGGTGTAATTGCTGTCATCATAGGTCTATTGGTGAAATTCAAAGCAGGATTATTATTGGTTTTACCAAAGCTTAAATTTGTCTTTGTTTTATTAAAGCTTGGTAAATTTGGGACAACTGCTTTTTCAATGCTTATTACAATAGTGATCTATGCCTGGACATTTGGCTGGATGTATGCCGTAGGTTTTGTCGCCTTACTTTTTGCCCACGAAATGGGCCATTACATTATGGCCAAATGGGTAGGACTGCCGGTCTCAGGCCCAATTTTTATTCCCTTTGTCGGTGCTTTAATACAGCTTAAAGAACCACCTGTCAATGCTAAAATGGATGCTCAAGTTGGCTATGCAGGGCCTTTTGCAGGTTCCTTGGCTGCGGGACTATTATTCCTTTTCTACCTAGCCACCGGCTCTAAACTTGTTTTAGCACTGTCTTATACGGGGTTTCTTCTTAACCTGTTTAATCTGATACCGGTTCATCCACTGGATGGAGGCCGGGTAACTACTGCAATTTCGCCTTATTTATGGTTGATCGGAATACCGATCTTGATATATTTTACCATTACCTCTTTCAATCCAATTCTCGTTTTGATCATCATCTTAGGGGGCATTCAAATCTATAAACACTGGAAAGGAACCGATAAAGAGTTCTATGAAGTATCGCCTGAAACACGGAATATTTTTGCAGTTCTCTACTTTGGTTTACTTGCCGGTTTAGGCTCAGGTGTCTGGTATACTCTCCAAATACTTGAGACATATAGAAGATTTTGATTAGCGATACTTCAACCAAGCCATACATTGGCAGGAAAGGCAAGGTTTCGTCTTGGAATAGTAACTGTGAAGCAGCTGCTGAATTTTATGATGCCGCAATACAATAAAACAGAAGCGCTCCCCTCCCACTTTGACAACAGTGAGAGGAGAACGCTTTCTAATTCCTGATACTCCATGAATTATTCGTATAACTTACATGTTAACTACATTAATATGGGGTGAGCTCTGGTTGTTTCGCTCAACAATATGGTTTACTACTTTAACAACGGTGGCCGGCGAATTAGTCAGCTTGACTACTCTAAATTCCCTGGAGTTTTCACCATATAAATCTCCCAGGATTTCCAGAATTCTTCCCTTAATAGCGCTAAATGTCAGCTTATCACTGGCAGCGCGTAATTCGGGTACCCAAAGTCGATCAATTTCATGTGATAATTGGGATAGTTCTTTACAGGAATGTAGAAACATAGTTCCTCCTTATCTTAAACAATTATTGGAATGGGGTTTTCTAAAAGAGGTTAGACGGATTGCCTAAATCAATTTTATAGGAATAATGTTAATTCTCAAGATAACCAGTGTAAAATCTTTGTAAAAAGAAGGCAAACTCACACACGTTCTTAAGATATGTACTTAGTTGCTTTTTAGTGAACAATTTAATAGATAAATTTTGGAGTAATATTGGTATAGTTTGAGAATAACGCTCGTCTATAACGACCGGCGTTGGCTGCTAAAAGGCTCGAATAGGGTTTCGGTCAAATCTTTGCGGTGGGTTGATTGGGAGTTTTTCGATATTCAGTTTAAAATCTCTTTCTTAATCTCATAACTATACTCTTTTTTACCTTCCATTTGACTATAGGTATATTCTTGAACTTTGTATATAACTTCATTTTCTTCAATAATTCGTTGATCTGTATAGTCGTCTTCGAAGCCGGATAGTACCCTTACTACCTGAGCTCTTCTCGGTAACCCAAAGGAACCGACTGTTACAATCTCGCCAATTTGAGCGGTTTCGTCTTCTTCGGCCTGGGGAATAAGAGCAAAAACTTCGTTATCGGCAATAACCTCATACCCGGTACGCTTACCAAAGCAATTATCGTTTTGCCCCGCAAGCTGTTCGATCGTCAGATTTTCTGTAATTGGATTTGTTAGATTTATCGTCATAATTTTTTGCACTCCTCTGTCTCTGGCCATATTATCTGGATTAGTATATGGAAATAGAGGGGCATAATACGTTAAGGCAGAAACTTCGGAAGTTTAAGTGAGGGCAGTTACCTTTTGGTAACTTGGCTGTCGATGGGTTATGTTTTATCGAAAACCTTATTCACTAAAAGCTCTCTGATGGTGACGGTATCGTCAGCTCAGCTGATCAAATATTCATGCTATAATGGATAGTCTAGGATAGATTTAGGAGGATTACGATGGATAATAATGATATTTTAGTTAGAATAAGATATGCGCTAAATTTAAGAGATACTGAAATAGTCGAGATATTTAAGTTTGGCGGCCTTGAGCTAACGGAAGACTTAGTAAAAAAGATGCTTATCAAATCAATAAACCCTTACCGTCATAATGATACGGCTGACGAGCAGAACGAGAGAGATGCAGATGATAGGGAAGAAAGAATCAGATGCAAAAACAGTATGTTAGAGTCATTCTTAAATGGTTTAATTACATATAAGCGAGGAAAGCAGGATGAAAAACCAGAGCCTTCTGAAAGTACGGTGCTTAAGAACAATGAAAATCCCAATAATATCCTGCTTAAGAAATTGAAAATAGCGCTCTCCCTTACAAGTGAAGAGATGATAGATATCTTCGCCGAAACAGGAATTATCGTAACAAAAGGAGAATTGGGAGCGCTGTTGCGAAGAGAAGGGCATAAGAATTATAAAGAGTGCGGCGATAAATATGCTCGAAATTTCTTAAAAGGATTAACGAAAAAATACAGAGGGTAGATTAACGGCGAATTGTTAGAAAGGAGCAAGGGCATACTCTTCAACCGAAGTGAGCTCGTTTTATATGAAAAGTTTAATACAAGGAGAAAAGGTAAAAATCCAAGATTACATATCTGAGCAGGAAATCGAGATCACGATAGCTTTAAATTCAGCAATGACCATCGATATTAGCTGCTTCGGTCTCGATGAAAGAAGACAGCTTTCGGATGACCGGTATATGATTTTTTACAATCAAATGAGTTCTCCGGAGAATTCTCTTCAGATGATCGCAAATAGTAATGGTAAAGGCCGATTTAAAGTCGATTTAAATAAGGTTCCCACTTCCATTAAAACTATGGTATTTACGGCTGCGATTGATGGGGAGGGGGTAATGTCCCAAATTTCGAGCGGCTTTATTGCGTTTGCTGACAGGAATGGCGAACAATTAAGATATGATTTTACTAGTCTGAATTTTAACAAGGAACGAGCCATAATTTTCGCTGAACTTTATTTCAGGGATTCTTGGCGTATCAATGTTATTGGCAGCGGTTTTGACGGTGGCCTCAGTGCCCTGTTGAAACATTTCGGAGGAGAGGAAGCCAAAACCGCTGAAACATTACAGAATGACCTCCAGACAAGCAATTCTTCAGTTGCTGCACCTGAAGTATCTTACGAAAAAATTAGCTTAGAGAAGAAGATGGAGCAAAAAGCTCCCGCTATCCTATCATTGGCCAAAAAGGCAACTATATCTCTCAAAAAGGTAGGCTTGGAAAGCCATTGTGCCAAGGTAGCTCTATGCCTTGATATATCCGGATCAATGAGTTCTTTATATAGAAGCGGTCAAATGCAGGAGTTTGCTGAAAAAATACTTGCGTTAGGCTGCAAATTTGACGATGATGGGTCCATAGATTTGTTCCTTTTTGGCAGCAAAGCCCATGAGGCAGGAGATATGTCCATCGACAATTTTGACGGGTTTGTAAGCAGAACTCTGAAAAAGTATCCTTTAGAAGGCGGAACACATTATGGCAAAGCTATAAAAATGATCAGAGATTTTTATGCTCCGGGATTTAAACAATCTGGTCTGCCGGTTTATGTTATGTTTGTTACAGATGGGGCACCTTTCGACCGGGATTATACTAAAAAACAACTTAGCGAAGCTTCTCATGAACCTATTTTCTGGCAGTTCATGGCCATAGGAAAGTCTAAAAAAGATGTCATTTCTAATGGCGGAAGATTTTTTGCCAGACTGGCCGCCAGTGATTTTACCTTTTTAGAAGAGTTGGACACGATGAGCGGGCGATATGTAGATAATGCTAATTTCTTTAGTGTGGAAAATCCTTCTCAGATATCCGATGATTACTTATATGATTTGTTGATGAGTGAGTATCCGAACTGGCTGAAAGAAGCTAGGCAAAAATCAATCTTATAACTATTTAGAGGCTAGACAATCATGCCGTATTTATCTTATCTTTTAAGCCCTCCCAATTCCTTCACCGCTAAGTATTCCAATCGGGAAAGGCGGCTCGGCAATAATGTCCACTGGACATTATTGTATCTGAAGCCCTGATGCTGAGCTTATGCTGAACGAGTTTACATATAAGTGCTTTAAGTCTTTGATACAAAGTCCCACAGATACTTTTTTAAATTCACGCACCCGTTTTCTTTAAAGTGAACACCTTCGTTGGCTAGGAGCCGTTTTTGATCTGTCCATCCTGGAACTAAACGACCTTGGTGATTCACAACCCGATGGCAGGGGATGTCATGAGAATGAACATTGTGGGTAACCTGTTAAAAAGGCAATCATTCCATAAGTGGCGACGTTACCAGGGGGGATATCTCTGACAATTTCATAAACTTTATTGGAAAATTCTTTTCTGTTCAATTTTATTCACCTGGCCAATTTCATCTTTTTCCGGAGTGAAGGGCTCCTATTCTCTTTAGGTGGCGAGATGAATAGCCGCCCTCAAATTATTACCGAACATTAGTTCCAAATCCGTTCTTGTTGTGGTAAAATAACGAATGGAAAATCACTCCACTTGGAGAAACGGGAGCTTTACGATTAGATGAACTAGCGAATAGCCCTTGACTTGTTTCTAAGCAATTATTCGGTTAATGTGATCAGGCTGATTAGTTTAGTTACGGTTATTATAACATTCGTTGATGAAGGGTAGAATGATATGAGCAATGTTGAAGAAGAGATCCGACGTCGGCTATTCGAGCTGCAGGATCTGAAATACAAAGAGTTTGCGAGCAAACTTATGCCGACAGTGAACCCGGAAACCGTGATTGGCGTTCGTACGCCGGACCTGCGGAAGCTCGCCAGGGAATTTTCCAAAAGGCCGGAAGCCTTGGAGTTCCTTAAAATCCTGCCGCACGCGTATTATGAGGAAAATAACCTGCACGGCTTCCTGATCGAAACGATCAAGGATTATAATGCCGTTGTTGCCGCCGTCGATGAGTTTCTGCCGTACATAGACAACTGGGCAACCTGTGACTTGATTTCACCAAAGATATTTAAAAAGCATCTGCCCGAACTCTTCGAAAAAATCAAAGTCTGGCTATTATCCGACCGAACCTATACGGTACGTTTCGGGATTGGAATGCTGATGAGCTTTTATCTCGATGATGCTTTCCGGCAAGAGATGCTTGAGCTTGTGGCTGGTGTCCGGTCGGACGAATACTATGTCAATATGATGATCGCCTGGTATTTCGCAACGGCATTGGCCAAGCAGTATGAAGCGTCTTTGCCGTATATTCAGGAACAGCGTTTGGCGAAGTGGACCCATAATAAAGCTATCCAGAAGGCGATTGAGAGTTACCGGATTAGCGACGAAACAAAGACGTACCTGCGGACACTGAAAGTAAAATAAGGCCCAAGGAGGAATAGTAAATGCCTAGCAATCAAAATTTGGATGAAGTCTTGAAATCCCGCCGTTCGATTCGTAGGTTTACTGCTGAAACACCTGCTAAAGAGGATATCGAAGCAATTATTGAAGCAGGTGTCTTAGCACCTTTTGCCGCCTTAGCTAACATCGGAAAGGATGGACGCAAATTTATTGTAATTTCTCGTAATAATCAGCTCCTTACTCAACTAGCGAACGTTGTTAGAAAGAAGGCTGCTGATCTCGCCGAACAATTCAGGTCACAGATGGATACCAATCCATTCCTGCAAACTCAAGGTCAAGGATTTCTGAAACGTCTAGAAATGACCGCACAACAAGGCCCTTTAGGTATAGGCAGCGCACCATATTATATAGTTGTTGCTGAAAAGAAAGGTATTCCGGATGTACAGCATCAATCCATATCCTACTGTCTGGAAAATATGTGGTTAAAGGCTGCATCGCTCGGACTTGGCTTCCATCTGGTATCAATAACAAGCCAAATGGAGCAGGACAGCGAGTTCTGCAGCTTGTTAAATCTCCCTCTGGGTGAGTATAGTTTGGACGGTTGCGCAATAGGATATCCTGCTCAAAATTCACCTCAGCCAACAATAGCTTCAGTTGAAGAAGTGACGACTTGGTTTATTTGAAATCAATTAATTATGAAGAAAGAAATGCTGACTGCTAACCGCAGTCTTCTTTTTTACGGGCCGATGCAAAATACCATCCTTCTGGAAAGCAGGGGGCAGAATATCGGGGAAAAAGTGAACTCGTTCAGCTAAAGCTGAACATCGGGGCTTCAAATGCTAATTTAATGTATTAAAGATTGCCATCATTCCAATACTAATTTTAAAAGAATAGTGATGGTGGTTAATATGCCAAAGTATCTTATTTATCCTTTGTATGCAGCAGTATTTGCAGTGATTTTATTAGTTTGTGTGCCAAGAAAGGATATCCAGCGCTTATCGATTTACGGAATTATCTTTGGCGGTGTTTTTGAAGTTATACTCCATATGCTTGGAAAATTAGCCGGATTATATGGATGGTATGACCACGGCCCACTTGGATATAAGGGTATTCAAATTTTTTCGCCTGTGTCATGGGGGATTTTTTTCATTTTATATTTTTACTTTTTGCCAAAATATAAACCTTTGAACTACATTTATATGGTAGTTGCCATAATGTTTAGCATTCTATACACAAACCTTGTTATAAGTTTGGGTGTCTTTTATTGTTATGATAGATTCTTTGTTCCCTTGATTGCTTTTACAATTTGGTTTTCAGCAGCTACATGGGGTTATTATAGGTTGAATAATTTCATTGACAAGAAAGAAAAAAGCAATAGCTAAGTAATGAATAGCAATCTAGGACTTGTCAGATATCATAACCCACTTGTCATACAAAAGATTAAGCCGGCTTTCAATAGTCTCCCTTTCATGCTGGAACGAAGCAAGTCCTGATGAGTCAGAAGAAATTGCAGGGTCAGACATTTGAACCTCAATATCAAGAAGTTGTTGTTCCAGTGCGGCTATTTCCTTTTCTAGTTGAGCGGCTGATTTACCCAGATGGATTTCCTTTCCAACAGATGCTTTAACTTTCTGCCCCCGTTTATTAGCAAGGTTTGCCGGACTGTCTGTTTTACTAGCGATTTTAATAATTTGCTTGGCCTTTCTTTCCAGATAGTCATTATAATTGCCCAAGTACGCCATAACCTTGCCCTGATCAAGTACCCAAACCTTGTGAGCCAAACGATTGATAAAATACCGATCGTGAGAGACTGCCAGCAGTGTGCCGGGGAACTTCTCCAAGGCTTCTTCCAGAGCTTCACGCGAATCAATATCCAGGTGATTCGTAGGCTCATCGAGCAATAACAGGTTTGGCTTTTGATACATGAGTAATGCCAGCTGCAGCCGGGTCCATTCTCCGCCGGACAAACAGTTAATCTTCTTAAAAACGTCGGAATCGTAGAAGGAAAACTTTGCTAACTGTTTTCTCGCTTCACCTTCATCCATATCCAGTTCTGCACGGAAATACTGAAGGATGGTTTGGTCGGATTTGAGCGGTGCACTGTCTTGGGAGAGATATCCGATGTCAACTCGTGAGCCAAGGCGTATTTCACCGCGATCTGGGTTTTCCTGATTTAAGATCAATTTTAGAAGAGTACTTTTACCGCAGCCATTTTTGCCGATAAGGATGATTCGTTCGCCGTAAAATAGCTGGGCTCTGACTTGACCGAAAAGCGAGCGGTCAGCATAGGATTTGCTGATTCCCTCCAGCGAAATCACTTGTTTTCCGGAACGGTCATTTTGTTCGAGATGCAGGCCGATTTTTTTGCGTTCTAAGATCGGCCTTTTTAGTTTAATCAGGCGATCTAAGGCTTTTTGCATCGATGCGGCGCGGCGGTGAAAACCGGGATTCGGTGGATTAGAACGGTTGCCCCAGTCAATTAATTGTTTGATGGATTCCTGCATTTTTTTAATCTTCTTCTGTTGTTCTTGATAATTTGTAAACTCTGAGAGTAGGCGGCTCTCTTTTTCTTTCTGATAGGCGGTATAGTTCGTTTGATAAGTTACAGCTTCTCCGTCTTCCAGCTCAATAGTTTTGATTATCACTTTATCCAAAAAGTAACGGTCATGAGAAACAACGATGACAGTGCCCCTATAGTTATTCAAGAAAGTCTCAAGCCATTCAATAGAAGTCATATCCAGGTGATTGGTTGGTTCGTCCAGCAATAAAACATCGGGCTGCGTCAATAGTAAGGCTGCTAAACCCACCTTTGTTTTTTCTCCGCCGGATAACGAAGAAAATGGACGTGGATAGTAATCCGCCATGATACCGAGTCCGTTGGCAACCTCGTCGATGCGGGAAGAAATTTGGTATCCATCCGCCTCTTCGAACTTCTCCTGAAGTTTGCCATATTCCAGCATAAGCTGATTAAGTTTATTATCTGCGGCGTTCATGAGGTCGGACATTTTTTGCGCTATTCGTTCTAGTTGCTGCTGCCATTTCTTTACTTCTTGAAAGTACTGTTCCAATACTTCATAGACGCTCATTTTGGAGTCATATTCAGGGGCTTGGGCTAAGAACCCAATCTTGGTGTTTTTGCGTATGGCGATTTGTCCTTGTTCAGGTTGAAGGGATCCTATGATTAACTTTAAAATTGTGGACTTTCCTGTTCCGTTACGACCTATTAGACCTACTCGTTCACCTTGCTTAATATCAAAGGAGACATCGGTAAGCACTTCATTGGCACCAAAAGATAGTTTAATGTGTCGAAAATCAATAATCATGTTCATTCTCCTCAAGGGAAATGACACTTTCATGGATTTAAGCATAAAAAAACCGCAGGGAAATGTCCCTACGGTCGCAGCTTCAATGTTTCGTTGCGGTCATGGTAGGTGTGTCATTTCGCAATTTTGTTGATCCGTACTCAGTTGCTTAAAAATGGGCATATCTATCCCGTTAAATGAAACTGCATACATGATTCCAAAGATTGCTATTGGCAACTGTTCAAGACGGAGCATTGCAACATCGCGATTCATCCTACCACACCTCCTTCACTGAATTACTATGAATATAGTAACATAATTTTTGTGGAAAAATCAACCAAGCTTTTATTCCCCATTGACACCCTATACCCCCGGGGGATATAATATAAACAATTCAAGTTCATTTTTTCACAGGTAGAGCCTGAATAGAAATGGCGACAGCTGTTTGCATTCATTTGCATTCAATTGAGAAAACTAAAATTATGTAACTTTTATGGAGGAATAATATTATGTCAAAAAAGGTACTCATAGTTGGTGGAGTAGCCGGGGGGGCCTCAGCTGCTGCGCGTTTAAGAAGACTTGATGAAAAGGCTCAGATCATCCTGTTTGAAAGAGATGACTATATCTCTTTCGCCAATTGTGGTCTTCCCTATTATATCGGTGAAACCATTAAGGAAAGAGAGAAGCTCCTCGTCCAAACTCCTGAGGCTATGAAAGCAAGATTTAACATTGATGTGAGGATCAATAGTGAAGTCATTGGTATCGATACGGAAAAGAAACTGGTTACCGTCAGAAGTAAGGGGCAAGGGACTTACGAAGAATCTTATGACGATCTTGTCCTTTCACCGGGAGCTAAAGCTCTCCGGCCGAATATTCCGGGGATAGAAAGCGCTAAGATATTTACCTTAAGAAACATTCCGGACACAGACAGAATTAAGGCCTATGTTGATCACAAGGGCATAAATAGTGCCATAGTTATCGGCGGAGGTTTTGTCGGGGTTGAAATGGCTGAGAACCTGGTCGAGAGAGGCTTGAAGGTTACTTTAGTTGAAGCCGCTCCCCATATTTTGGCACCGTTTGATTCAGACATGGTGGTTATGGCTGAAAAGGAATTAGTCGAAAATGGCGTGGGTCTTATCTTGGCAGACGGCGTTAAAGCCTTTAAAGAAATTGGAAGCCAAATCGAAGTAACGTTGAGCAGCGCAAAAATAGTTTCTGCCGATCTCGTCATTCTAGCCATCGGAGTAGCACCAGATACTGCTTTTCTAAAAGACTCGGGCTTAAAGTTAGGACCTAAAGGTCATATCGTCGTTGATGAAAGAATGCAAACCAATGCCAAAGGAGTTTACGCAGTAGGAGATGCCATAGAGGTTGTCGACTTCATTACGGGAGAAAAGACGGCTGTTCCCTTGGCTGGGCCGGCAAATAAGCAAGGAAGAATTGCTGCCGATAATATTGCGGGTTTGAATTCGATTTACAAAGGCACTCAGGGAACCTCGATCCTTAAAGTTTTCAGTTTAACGGCGGCCAGCACAGGAGCCAATGAGCGCACTCTGCAAAAAGCAAATCTGCCTTACCAGGTCGTCTACGTTCATCCTGTGGCTCACGCATCTTATTACCCGGCTGCTTTACAGCTGACTCTGAAACTGATTTTTAATGATCAAGGCCAAGTATTGGGAGCTCAGGGAATCGGTTACGATGGCGTTGATAAACGGATCGATGTTATTGCTGCCGTCATTCGCTTAAAAGGCACGGTAGACGATTTAGCAGAATTGGAATTAGCCTATGCTCCGCCCTTCTCATCGGCCAAAGACCCTGTCAATATGGCGGGATTTGCAGCTCAAAACGTTCTGTCCGGAAGAACTCATGTGGTAGCCTGGAAGGATATAGAGCTGTCTGACCTTACAGATTCAATTCTTTTGGATGTGCGAACGGAAGAGGAGTTCAGCAATGGACACATCCCCGGTTCTCTCAACATTCCTCTCGATAGCTTAAGAGGCAGAATGGGTGAACTCGATAAGAACAAACAGGTCATCGGGTACTGTCAGGTAGGTTTAAGGGGCTATGTTGCCGACAGGATCTTGAGCCAAAATGGCTATAAGGTATTAAATATTACCGGTGGCTATAAAACTGTCTCCCTGCAAGAATCTCAGCTTCAAAACCCAGATTCTGAGAGTCGGCAGCCCGCTCCGGGAGCCGGCGAGGCGAATAAACCTCAGGGGTATTTTGATAAAAGTATTGATGCCTGCGGGTTGTGCTGTCCTGGACCATTGATGCAGGTAAAAGCCGCTATGGACACGTTACAGCAGGGCCAGGTGCTCAAAATTCTGGCGTCTGATCCGGGTTTTTATGAGGATATTAAAGCTTGGACGAAAAGAACTAATAATCAGTTGATCGATGTGGCCAAAGCCGGGGGTGTCATTTCAGCCTTCATCAAAAAGGGCACGCAAAAGGACCCGCTTAAGCAAGAACCGGCAGAGGCAACCTTAAAGGACAATAAGACCATGGTCGTTTTTAGCGGAGATTTAGATAAGGCCATAGCATCCTTTATAATTGCCAATGGGGCTGCGGCCATGGGGAAAAAAGTAACGATGTTTTTCACCTTTTGGGGTCTAAATATCCTGCGCAAACATGAAAAAGTCAACATTCAGAAAGGTTTCATGGATAGGATGTTTAGTATGATGATGCCGAGAGGAAGCAAACGCCTTAAGCTATCGAAGATGAATATGCTGGGTTTGGGCGGAAAGATGATCAGAAAAGTTATGAAGGATAAAAACGTTTCTTCCCTCGAAGACCTCATCAAGGCCGCAATGTGCAATGGGGTAGAGATAGTAGCCTGTCAAATGTCAATGGATGTCATGGGAATCAACCAAGAGGAATTACTCGATGGCATTAAAGTTGGCGGAGTCGGTTATTATTTAGGTGAAGCAGAGGATTCCAACGTAAATTTGTTTATCTAACGATGACTTCGTTATCGGTCATGAGTGAAGGATAATTGGCTTTAGTGATAGGAATCAATAGAACCGGATAAGTACAGCCCCTAATGCCGAACGGCATTAGGGGCTGTCTCATCAGATAATCCTACCAATACCAAGGGCGGCAATAACAAGGATAACAACATCTGTAGCCAAAGATTCTATTACCCCAGCACCAAGGATACATGCCCGCCATCTCCTTTCATCTGAGATGACAGAAGATAAGATTTCCTAGAATAATTTACGTAATCTGTCCGAGCTTTGTGACAAAAATTGATGCTTAATTTGCTTTTTGAGGCTCTATCTATGATGTGTTATAATATGGTAATAGTTCATGACGATTTAGATAATTGAATAGTTGATATTACGGGGGTGAGTTTTAATGTCAATAATTCAGCATAGTAGTGATAAAAAATATACCTATGCAGATTATCTTACCTGGAACGATGGAGAAAGATGGGAAATAATTAATGGCGTGCCTTATATGCAATCTGCTCCTACATGGCAGCATCAAGCCATATCCAGTGAACTAATGTTGCAATTTGGTGAATACTTACGGAATAAGCCTTGTAGAGTTTTTTCTTCGCCTTTCGATTTAAGGATACCTGAATTAAATGAAGAAGACGAAGAAACAACGTTTGTATGTCAGCCCGATCTTCTCGTCATTTGTGATAATGCCGGTTTAAAAGGTACCGGGTATTATGGTACTCCGACTCTGATTATTGAAATATCATCTCCTTCAACGGCAAGGATAGATAAGCTTTTGAAGTTCAATAAATTTGAAAAGGCCGGGGTTAAAGAATATTGGATTATTGAACCGGATGGTAAGTTCGTGAGCGTGTTTACCTTACAGAACAATAAGCGTTATGGACGGCCGGATGTTTATTCAGATGAAGAAAAAATAAACGTAAGCGCCTTACCCGATTTAATAATTGATCTTAATCCGGTTTTCGCTGGTCTGTAAGATACTATTCAATTCGTGACGCTATGCCAAGCCATGTTTCTTTGGTTAAAAAACCCTCTTCCACCTGCTCTTCTAACTCTAAAAATCGTCTATAGGGAATACTGAATGAAAGGATATCCTTGTCTACATATTTTCTTGCTGAGGGGTCGGTTAGCCCTATAACACACTTTGGTTCTTTCTCCTCAGCTTGTGCCAGAGGATATAGTACAGACTGATGACAACCGGCACCAAATTCTATTTTAACATTGTCTTGGGTTGGTTTGTCGTAGTTGGCGAACTGTACCAGAGCGGACAGTTGGTCGGCATTTACTAGGAAAATTATGACTTCTGGCGTTTCGTCCCGAGCTAAGACTGCCAAAGGCTTAAAAATAAGATAAGTTTTTGCCTCAACATCCGGCAATTCGGCGGCAAATTTTGCGGCCAGGTCAGGACTTTTTTTGTAGAATTCTCCTTCTCTGCCGCCTACACCGCCCGTTGAGAGGAAATATTCAATAAAACCTAATTGAAACCGTTGAAAACCTAAGCCGACTTTGCCGCCACTACATGTCGTAGTCTTGTTATCAAATGCAGCAACACGACCTTTGGCTGCGGCATTTAACATAGAAATTGCGCAACCCCATTTCCCTTCCTTAAACTGCAATGCTCCCTCTGGCTTAGAGTCCGAACGAAATACGGCAACAGGTTGATACTTAAGTTTAATAGCAGCGGCGATCTTACTTTTCATAGTGACCCTCCTTATTCTTAATCCGTCAGGTTATAGAGCTCAGGTTATTCCTTGCTAACATAAACCACTACCGATCGATAGTGCTTAAGACTATAACCAAAGCCAATTATTATTATAGTTGTCATAACAACTATAATAATAAAAAATAACTAATTAAGATTATTATAGATTTGATTTAATACTTTAATTAATTCTGCTGCTTTCTGTTTTTCTATTCCCATGGTAGCTTCCTTTAGTAATTGCGTAGCTTTAGGTACTAACTCATCTCTTAATGCCCAGCCACTCTTTGTCAAGAAGATCTGATAAGCCCTTTTATCGACTGGATGAGGCTTTCGGACAATCAAATCTTTCATTCGTAACTTTTCAAGAATGCGATTAGTATTTGGTTTATCTTTAAAGATGATATCTGCCAACTCTTTAGGGGTCAGGCCTTCTTGTACCCATAAACAGTTAAGTACAGACCATTGTTCCGGTGTAACATTATAGTCATTAAAGCGTTGAAATAACTTATTTTTAAGTTTTGTATTCGTCTTATTTAGAATAAATCCCAATGAATCCTCTAATTTAAATTCCATCGGCTATCACCTCAGTTGTTATGACAACTATATTATATACGCGTCGTAATTTTCAGTCAATCGCCAATGGGGATGCGGCCATGGGAAAAAGGTCAACATTCAGAAGGGTTTCATGGATAAGATGTTTAGCATGATGATGATGAGATTATTTTGATTGACAAAATTGATGTTTTGGCCTACAATGCCGATATACCCCATGAGGGTATATCGGCATCTTTATTACTATCTTAAAGGGGAAGGGGATAGAGTATGAATCCGACAATAACTATATCAATTATAGTTGGAGTAATAATAATCTGGCTGTACGGCAAGTACTCAGACAAAGAAGTAAATAAATTACGGATCGATCCCTCGGAAGCAAAAAAGAGGCTGGATACTGAAAAGGATATCATTCTTCTGGATGTTAGGACCGAACGAGAATATGTCGAGAACCACATTCCACGAAGCACTTTGATCCCTTTGAACGTGCTGGCCAGAGAAGCCGGCAAAAAGCTTCCAAACAAGCAAACTGCTGTTTTTGTTTATTGTAGGAGTGGAAATCGAAGTAAAGCTGCTGTAAAGATGTTATTAAAGCTTGGGTACTCTAATGTTTACAATTTGGGCGGTATAATACGCTGGCCGTATAGGACTGTATCCGGTAAGAAGTAAACGTATTTAGGCGCCAATCAGATTTGGAGACTGACTGGCGTCTTTCTCAGAGTTTCTAACGCAATCATTCAAAGGAGAGGGCCCGAACCCGGTGAATAGGCGGAGATAAGATTCATCTTTTCGTTGGAGGATTATGCTATAATACTTGTAACACCTTGTCGAAGGACGGTTAGTATTAAGCGGCCTTGCTGCTAAGATTAAGAAGTTTACCCAGGCGGGATAAAATAATAATTACACCTCCATTGTGAAATTGTAATTGTACCATAATTGATTTGATTTTAAGAGACGAATGAGAATTCGAATCAGCCAGCACTATGTTACAAAATCGTTGAGGAAAGGTGTGTGACTAAAATGGAAGACAGAGTACTATTCACTTTAAATCATATTTTACAAAAGAAGAAGAGAAAGATAACCCTGGAGAGCCGTTTATGGGAAGACTTATTTGTAGATTCATTAGATATGTCGATGATTATTGGGGATCTGGAGGATGAATTCGAGATAACCATTACTGATGACGAGTTTGCAGATGTGGTTACCGTCAATGATATTGTAGAAAAACTTAAAGCTAGAGGTTTATCCGATTACCAATCGATTATGAATTCGATCTGATTTCATACCCTTCGTTCCCAGCTTCTGGATTTGAAACGCAATCCATCTGGCTTATTCCTCCGCTGGAAATTCTAAACGAATGGTCATTTTTGTGCATAAAGACTATGCAAAAAGACTAGAAAAAGTGGAAAGTTGGAGTGATGAATATGGATCTAATACAAGTTAACCAAGAGAAATGTATTGGCTGTGGACTCTGTGCAGAAGTCTGCCCCTCTGGATGTATCATAATGGAGAATCAAGTGCCACAGGCCACAGACCGGAATTGTATTGCCTGTGGACACTGCGTGGCTGTATGTCCCGTGGCGGCAATGGACAATGTGAAGGCACCACTTGCCAAACAGTTGCCGCTTGAAAATGTGCCTGTTCTTGATGCCGACACGGCAGCTCGCTTTCTCCGTTCCCGTCGATCTATTCGCCGTTACAAACAAAGTCCTGTACCACGGGAAAAAATAGTGCAGCTCCTTGATATCGCGCGCTTGGCACCTACCGGAGGCAATACTCAAGGTGTTGCTTATCTCGTCATTGATAACGCTGAAACGCTGCGCAAAATAACGGCTGCTACAGTTGATTGGATGGAAGAGCAGGTAAAAAGTGGCTCTGCATGGGCACAGTATTATACTGGAGTAGTGGACACCTATCGCCAAACCGGTCAAGATGTTATTTTACGAAACGCTCCGTGTCTGATCGTAGCCATAACTTCAAAGAACTTTCAACCCCGCGGACGTGACAATACACATTTTTCACTTGCGTACGCTGAACTCTATGCACCTGCTATTGAATTGGGAACATGTTGGGCGGGATTCTTTGAAGGGTGCGCCTCTGCCAAATATAAACCATTATTGGATATTTTGAAGCTGCCGGAAAACAGGGTTGTCACCGGTGGATTGTTAGTAGGCTTTCCAAAGTATACTTATAAACGATTGGTGGACAGAAATCCGTTGCAAGTATCGTGGTGGGACTAAAGGTGGAGGAAAAACAATGAACCAGAAAGTCGTTAAAAAACAACAAAATTGTAAGAAATGCTTAGTCTGCGGCTTAAAGAATGACCTTGGATTAAAAGCTTCTTTTTACGAAACCGACATGAATGAATTGATTGCCATCTTTAAACCCCTCGACGAACATCAAAGTTATCCAGGAAGACTGCATGGCGGAATTGCCGGAGCAATCTTGGATGAAACGATTGGCAGAGCTATCATGATCCAGGATGAAACGATTTGGGGAGTTACTGTTGAATTGAATTTAAAATATAAAAAGCCTATTCCCCTGGATCAAGAGTTAAGGGTTGTGGGCAGAATTACTAAGGATTCTAAACGATTGTTTGAAGGGACAGGGGAAATACTATTGCCTAATGGGGAGATTGCAGCTGCAGCTTGGGGCAAGTACATGAAAATGCCAATTGAGAAAATAGCAGACTTTAACGAAGATGAACAGGAATGGCAAGTTGTATCGTCAGATAGTGAACCCAGCGAAATAGAGATCCAATGAAAGGTCATCAGAAAACAATGCGACAATAAGCCACCGTTCACAGAAAAACGGTGGCTTATTGAAGTTTCAGGCTCTTCAATTAACAGTTAAAATTTAATAATTTTGGGTTCGCCTGCAAAGGAAGCAATCGTAGCTACGGCATCTTGCAAATACAGTACCAGAGTGTTGTCATCAGTTGCAGAATACCGGGATTGAAGTGAAGGATAGCTGTCAAGCATACTTTGCTTTGCTTCAACACGTTCATCCGCTACAGCAACGGCTTGGATGCGAATCCATTCCTGGCCATTAAAAGCGCAAATTTCAATTTTGGGATTGGCCATGATTTGCTTGGCAACGTCCTTTACCTTACCCGTCTGAATATAGAGCTTTCCTTCAAAAATGTTGGCGGTCCCGAAGGGACGGACTCGTGGCTGATCTCCATCCAGGGTTGCTAAGTAATATGTCTGGCACTTTTTCAAAAAATCCAAAACCTCTTGCATAAGTTATCCCCTTTCAAATTTATACAATAAATTTATAATAAAAGTCTTGAAATTGCAAGTACGACTGTTTATGATATATAGTATTCAGAAAGATACTATTGGGAGGAGATTATGGAAACAGAGAACGATTTATTTGGGAAATGCCCTTATACAACAGCACAGAAGGTTCTTTCGGGTAAATGGTCAATGCTTATCCTTTACCATCTCGGGCAAAGAACCATGCGCTTTGGAGAATTGCAGCGGCAGTTGCCTGATTTAACCCAGTCAACGCTGACGAAACAGTTACGCACTTTGGAAGAGAATGGATTGATCGAAAGAAAGATTTATCCGCAAGTTCCACCAAAGGTCGAATACTCTTTAAGTGATATAGGCATAAAGTTTAAAAAAGTGTTAGCTGAATTGGCAATTTGGGGCAACGAATATATCAAAACCTTGAAGGACAAGAATTTACAAATTTAAGACCTCCAGCTTATACTTATACAGATCCGGTAGTGTAACTGCAAGATGAACAACATCTGAACAGACACTTCAACAGTCTAAACTCTGCTGAACCTATTTCTGGTTTATAAGAGCCATTAGATTGTATTATCTGTTATTTCAAACTGAATATATCAATGATAAGCATCTGTTTACGAGATGCTTTTTTGCTGATATTTAACTAATGCTTGTATTTGTGAAGTTAAACAAACTTATAAACCTGTTTTTATAATAAACAGCATTTGCTACACTCGTTGTTATGATCATGAAAAAGAAATAACCGCCCCTGCCAGGATCGCGGTTATTTCTTATAACCCGTAGTTCCGTCTAACCGTTCGGTTAGACAATCTTGCCGGGCTGGCGTGCAAACATACCTATCGCTGGGGCTGTATATTGATGCGCTGACAAGAAAAGCACATTGACGGGATAAATTCCGCATGCTATGCTGAGAATACCAATAATTGGAGACGGAAAAATGCCAAGTTAATAGTTAAGTTTATAAATTAGCCAAAGGTAT
Organism: Desulfosporosinus sp. FKA; assembly: GCF_002196785.1. Lineage (NCBI taxonomy): Bacteria > Bacillati > Bacillota > Clostridia > Eubacteriales > Desulfitobacteriaceae > Desulfosporosinus > Desulfosporosinus sp. FKA. Next base: position 150,877 of record NZ_NAHZ01000025.1, read on the forward strand.
TAAACAAAAAAGTCTTAGATAATGACAAGAGGGTGTGATCTGAATGCCTGGGCAAAATCATCAGATATCTGAATTAGAAAGTATTATGCTTCGAAATAATCTATTTAAGAAATTCAAATTGAGCAAATTGGGAGTATTCGGTTCTATGGCAAGAGGAGAAATGTCTAATGACATAGATATCCTCATTGAAGACAATGTTGATTACCGATCACTGTCAGTGTTTAGAGATGAGCTCCAAAAACTTACAAATAAGCACATAGATATTGTAATCGAAAGGTATGCCAATCCCATAGTGCTGCATAGAGCAAGAAAGGAGATTATCTATGTTACCGAGCATTAAGAACGACCTCATGTATCTGCTCAATATACTTGAGTGCATCGAGAAAATCATACTGTATTTCGCAGATTGTACCAATGCTGAGGACTTCTTCGAAAAGAACGAGCAGATGAATTTCAACGCCACTCTGAATCTTTTGACGAACATCGGTGAGAATGTTGGAAAAATCAGCAAAGAGCTTAAACAGATATATTCGGATGTGGATTGGCCGTTGATAAAAAGCTTCAGGAATCGGGTAGTTCATGACTATATTAATATTGATACTTTTATGGTGTTTGATATAATCACAAATGATCTCAAAATGCTTAGAGGTACGATTATGAATATTGTGGGGATAGAACTGGATAAGGGTAGTTTCGATACAGAGGAATATGAGGCCGCTAAGAAGAGTTTCTATTATCGGCATATTAAGTTTGATTAAATAAGTACGGAAGTGCTGCCTTAATTTCAAGGAATTCGGAAAACTGACAATGTCAGTTTTTTTTATACTTCAGAAAGCATAAGTTTTGGGGGTACTAAAGGGTACCTGATTCTAAGCATTCAGATCATCAATAAAAAAATATGATTGATGAATTCTCTATCCTCATCAGAAATTACCATACCCCAATCGACCCAACAGACTGCTCTTTGTCGCCCATCGAAAGGAAATATTAAGTCAGAGTTTGGCTTGTTTTCGCGGGATACTCAAGGATCTTAACTAACGGAAGGCGCAGCTCAATAAGTTAATAACGCCAAGGAATATGCAACTAATATTTAGTTGCATATTTTGATCTTTGATAATATAGTTAAGGTAAGAGGTGCACAATGAGCAAAAGAGATAAACTTATAGAGAGATTGTTTAATAGACCTATCGACTTTGAATATGATGAAGCAAGAAGTCTGTTAGCAAAATTCGGTTACAAAGAAGATAACAGGGAGCGTACTTCAGGGTCGAGGGTTGCTTTCGTCCACTGGGAAACAGGACATATTATAAGACTTCATAGACCGAATCCAGGTAATATATTGAAGAACTATCAAATTGAGCAGTTAATTGAAGAGTTGAAAAGTCAAGGAGTGGTTTGATTATGAAAGATGTGATGATATACAAAGAATATATTGGTTCAGTGCATTACAGCACAGAAGACGAGATTTTCTATGGCAAGATTGAAGGTATAAATGATTCAATCAGTTATGAAGGCAGTAGTGTCAGTGAACTAAAGTCAGCATTTGAAGAAGCGGTTGAGGATTATCTTGAACTGTGCAATTTGAACGGTAAAGAACCTGAAAAGACGTATAAAGGCAGCTTTAACGTAAGAATAACCCCTGAGCTTCATAAACAGGCAGCACAAAGGGCCTTGATAGAGGGCAAATCATTGAATCAGTATGTTGAAGAGGCGATAAAGCACTATTCAGCAAAAGAACAAGAATAACGGAGATCATTGGCAGTCCCAACAGCCAATTTCCGACTGTGAACGTTCTTTAAGATTTTGTGGAATAGGCTGTCAGGATTTGTTGGATGAGCTCCTGCCGGCTTTCAGGGATTTCGATTTTGAAGTGCTCAAGATAATCAGATACTTGCTTGGGTGAACCTCTTCGACCGACGATTGCATAAGCTAAGTAGAATAAAGAGGTGCCCCAATTGACTTTCTCGCCCTGTTTGTTTTTGAGTCCATTGCGAGGGAAGTTTAAGAGATCATCGCCAATGTCTTTAACGATTTCATCGAGTTCCCCAATGGTCTTCACTCCCAGGTAACTAAAGACTGTCGTGAGATAGCCAAAAAAACGGTCCTTTAATTCCAGATCAGCGTTGACGATATGACTAATCTTCTGGTCGAGGCTGCGGATGTGTTGCGATTTCAGAACATAGGATTTTAGCGATGCCTGATTGATAAGTACCATAGTGGGAGTATTCTCGATTTGAGCTTCAACTTCAGCTTCGTAATTAGCGAGGTTGGAACGAATTTTAATAAACTCTTCGTCCGCCAACTCCAGTAATCCAGCCAGTCGCGAGAAGCTTCTCCGGATTTCTCGGGGAACGGCGTGTTCATTTTTGTAACCCAAGTCATGTTCGATTTCAGCCCATGTATGTTGAAGGATGGAGCGAATTTGAATTTCTACTTTACAATCAATAAAGCGTTGGTACTCAATAAGCTGAAGTCTAAAGGAGGAAAGTTTGACGACATAATGAAGGGATAGATAGCCAAATTTCTCAGGGTCAATCAACTCTCGCTTGTCCACGGAATTTGACCGATCTACCTCAAATTCCTCCTCCACGAAACTTGCGATAAGGTCCACTTGGTCAGCAAAATAGGTAATAATCCGGATTCCGGCCAAATCGGTGATGTCTTCTAGTTTTGAGTATTTATCATCTTCCCGATTTGCTTTTCTCTTTAAGCTTTCCCGGCTTTTTACCCGGGAAGTGATTGAGTGAACGTTGATGCCCTTAAGCTGAAGTATTCCTTTTAACAAGTTTTCGGTGACATTTGTAAAATCAGAATATACTGGATAAACTTGATCAAATTTAGCGATAATGTCGGCTGAATTTTGATTGGCCATCTTAAATTTCCCTTCGGTTCCTTAATCTTATTTTAGTTATTATGTTATCATATTTATTTTGCCATATAAACGTCACGTCATCACTCAGAATGTACAGGAAATTAAGGAGATGATGTAATGGACGCAAATAGTGTTAAACAGTACATAAGATATATTGAATTAGATAGAGAAAGAGTCCCATCATTCTCGGAATATCCTTTTAACCTGCCGGCAATCAAGAATCTGCAGAGGTTATCATTTCATCCGCAGGTTACATTTATTGTGGGGGAAAATGGTTCCGGGAAGTCAACAATCTTAGAATCAATAGCTGTAGCTTATGGGTTTAATGCTGAAGGCGGCACCAAGAATTTCAATTTTACGTCGAAAGCTACTCATTCCAGACTGAATAATTATATTAAAGTTGTCAAAGGTACTCAAAGGCCTCGGGATGGCTTCTTTTTAAGAGCGGAAAGTTTTTATAATTTCGCCTCAACTATAGATGACTTGGATTCGGAACCCGGAGGAGCGCCAATCATTAACTCCTATGGCGGCATATCGCTGCATGAGCAATCACATGGAGAGTCGTTTTTTGCCTTATTTCAAAATAGATTCGGCGGTAAAGGTATATACATTCTGGATGAACCTGAGGCAGCTTTATCGCCAACGCGGCAAATGTCTATGCTTTCCATAATGCATGATTTGGTTGGGGAAGGGTCTCAGTTTATTATTGCCACCCATTCGCCAATAATAATGGCGTATCCCCAGGCATGGATATACGAAATTAAAGAAGGAATTGAAACTGTAAAGTATGAGGATACCGAACATTATCAGGTTACACGTGCTTTTATTAATAACCCTAAGAAGATGTTAAGAGTACTTCTGGAATAAGGTGAACGAGTCAGTTTGTGGTTCATATCCCTTCGTGAACTATACCAAGACTAAACATTCCATTAACAGATCATTGTCCATATTCGGGATATAATTGACATTTGCCACAGAAATGTAATAAACTAGATTATACCTTAAAACGAGAGGATGGTTTTTTTGTTAAATGTGTCTGTAATGGTGATTTTCAACTAAACAGTTGAGAGAGGCCGCCTTATAAAACGTGGGTTTTATGCCTGCATTTTTAAGCGTGCCTTTCTGAAAGCGCAACGTTTGCGCTTTTGGATAACGCCTTACAGATTACTGCCTACAATAACCATTTGAGTTATAACAGTGTCAGCCTTTGACGATAAGGTCAACAAAGCTGACATTGAAGCTATGGCGAAGATATCGTTATAGAATGTAGAGTGTAACAGGCATGTCCTGCTGCACTTTATTTATTTTCTCAAGATTGTTATGTGATTTTAGACGTCAGTTAAAATCATTGCCCACAGGAGTAGTCTGCGTAGTTTGGGGATCTTAAAGATCTTTGAAATAAGGCAGTCTCTCCTGTGGGCAATTTCATTGTTATAAGGAGGATTTATTGATGAACGCCGACAATACGCTGGAATTTAATATGATACTTGAAACTTTGGCGAACTACGCACTTTCTCAAAAGGCAAAAGAATACTTGCTCTCCCTAAATCCATTTTTAAGCGAGCGGGAGTGCAGATCTAAAATGCAGGAAACAACAGAGGCTAAGAAAATGTTAGAGGGTATTGGCACGCCGCCGCTTGCTGCCATGAAAGAGCTTGATAAAATTTTAGACTTAACTGCGAAAGGCTCTATGCTGACTCCTGAACAGTTTACAGGTATCTGTGATTTTATTTCTTCCTGCAAAAGAATGAAGAAATATCTTAAAAAGGCTGAAGCGTTTAATACGGAGATCGCCTTTTATGGTCATTCTTTAAGTTCTCTTGACACGCTTTTTGAGGAGATTGAGCGCTGCATCAGAAATGAAGCCGTTGACGATAACGCTTCTCCTGCTCTTCGGGATATACGCAGAAAAATAGAGAACACAAAATCTGCCGTTAATCTAAAGCTTGAGGCCATCCTGCGCAGTAAAAAAGAATGGTTCACTGATGGATATGTCACCATCCGTAACGGACGGTTTGTCTTGCCGGTTAAAAAAGGTTATAAAAATCAGTTCAGCGGTACAGTCGTTGATACTTCGAGTTCAGGCGGCACGTATTTTATTGAGCCAGCAGCCGTCAGAAAACTGCAGGAAGAGCTGGCCATTTTAGGAATTGATGAAGAGAATGAGATTCGAAAAATATTATATACCCTTACTGTCCTCGTTGATGAGCATATGAATGAGTTAAGAATCAACAAGGATTGCATGGAAACATTGGACTTCATATTTGCCAAGGCCAAGCTGTCTATGGATATGAAGGCAATTCCTGTCTCTATTACAACGGAACGAAAAATTGTCATAAAGCAGGGAAGGCACCCCCTATTGAAAAAGGATCAATGCGTCCCTCTTGATTTTGAACTGGGAGGGGGTCTGCATGATGAAGCAATTAACGGTGTTGTAATTACCGGGCCAAACACAGGGGGTAAGACCGTGGCCTTAAAAACGATTGGTTTGTTATCATTGATGGCTCAAAGCGGACTTCATGTTCCTGTGTCCCAGGGCAGCGTCTTTTGTATGCATAATAGTATTTTTTGCGATATTGGTGATGGTCAAAGTATTTCTGAGAATCTATCCACATTTTCGTCCCATATTAAAAACATTGTTGCCATTCTTAAAGGCGTATCCGGCGAAAGTCTTGTTTTGCTGGATGAGTTAGGTTCCGGTACAGACCCTGCTGAGGGAATGGGACTGGCCATAGCAATCTTAGCTGAATTAATTCAGAGAGGCTGCCTTTTTGTAGCGACCACCCATTACCCGGAAATAAAGGATTTTGCTAAGAATACTAAAGGACTTACGAACGCACGTATGGAGTTTGATCGTGAAAACCTACAGCCTTTATACAAGCTGCAAATCGGCGAGGCCGGAGAAAGCTGTGCCTTATTTATTGCCCAAAGATTAGGATTTCCCGGGCATATGCTAAAGCGAGCCCAAAGGGAAGCATATCGAAGCAGATCTTCGGGGTTAAGCGACAGAAATACTATTCTGTTTGACGAAGATAAGACTAAGATGGATGCTGATACCATTTCCTACAGTAAAATTCAAAAAGAAGTTCCAAAAGAAAAATCGCCCTCACGGAGCGAAAGCTTTAATATAGGCGACTGTGTAACGGTTTACCCGCAAAAATTGCTTGGTATTATTTACAAGAGGGCCAATGAAAAGGGCGAGCTGGGAGTACAGATAAAAGATAAGAAACAGCTTATCAATCACAAGCGGATTAAGCCTTTCATTCCTGCAAGTGAACTTTACCCTGAGGATTATGATTTTTCGATTATTTTTGATACGGTGGAAAACCGAAAGGCCAGACACCAATTAGAAAAAGGGCACGATGTAGTGATTGAATATGACGAGGATTAAAGGAAATTAACGAAATGCAGTGAAGCAATCATTGCCGAATACAAGTCCCTTCTTAAATGGCCGGATCACAAGGTGATCCGGTTCTTTTGCCCTCATCGGAAAGTTGCATTTAGTTTTCCAAAAGGGCTTTTCGGCTACAAAAACTGCGTTTCGGTTTACAAAATGGCATCTCGCCTTTCAATTAAGTTTTCAATTATGTTCGCATCTTGTTCTTGGATCAATATTTATTGAAAAACAATAAAAATTTAGCGATTTTTAATAAAAATTTATTGATAAATATGCAAATCCCATTTATACTCTTATGGTAAGGGAACGTTATAAGACAGCAGAAGATGTTATAAAGGAGGATTTAGTGGATCATGGTTATTTTGGACAAAAACGGCTTGTCGGGCTTTACGAAACGGATTCTGGATTTTATTTTCCTGGGAGGGCTTGGAATCTTTATTACTCTTCCCTATGCCCTGAGATGGTATATGAATGCAATCTACCGCACGAGCACAGAAAATTATTATTTTTTGCTTGGCTTCCTATACATAACGGGACTGGTATGCCTTGGGTTGGTTAACGAGATGAGAAAGATATTTAAAACCCTCAATAGAAGAAATCCTTTTATGATGGATAATGTGAAAAGTCTGAACCGAGTTGGAGGGTCTTGTTTTATCATTGCTGCGGCTTATCTCGTGAAGATTTTTTTCTATAATTCAGTCCTAACTGCGATTATTACGATGGTATTTATTATTGCAGGACTGTTTGCCGTAGTTCTGGCAGAAGTATTTAGACAAGCAATTGCAGTTAAGGAAGAAAATGATCTGACAGTATAATGAAAGGATGCTTGAGATGGCTATAGTTGTGAACTTAGATGTAGTAATGGCAAAAAGAAAAATTAGTTTATCCGAATTAGCAGCTAGAATAGATATTACTTTAGCGAATCTTTCAATTTTAAAAAATAATAAGGCCAAGGCCATTCGGTTTACGACCTTGGAAGCGATTTGCCGTGCTTTAGATTGCCAGCCAGGAGATATTTTAGAATTTACGCCGGAAGGGCAGATTGGAGACATTAACGATGAGTGAAATTCATGATAACCCATCTGTATGCAAGGATGAACTCTTTGCCAAGAAGGAGAATAGCGTGCTCTTGATTTCTGCTCTAGGTTTGGGTTTGCTGTTTAATCTTTTGTTCTATGGAAAACCTCTGGGAGTATCCTATCCGTTATACATAATGGCTCTATATCTAGTATTATTTTGGAATATGCGAAATAAACGCCCCCTTAAAGTTGACCAGAAATTGCTGATGGGCATCCCGATAATTTTACTTTCGTTTTCTTATTTTCTATATTCCAATCAGGTTTTTATTGTTCTCAATTTTATGGCAATTCCTATTCTCGTAGTTGCTCATACATTGCTTCTGACTTCAAACAATAGATATGAGTGGTTTAAATCTCAATTTTTAGGTGAGGTAATTTATGGCATGGTGGTCCGTCCCTTGGAGAACTTTCTAAAACCTTTTTATGTAATATTAACCTTTGCGAAGCATAGGCCCAATTCAGGCAAGTATAGGGCAGCAAGTAAGATATTGATAGGTTTACTGGCTGCGGCAGGATTGTTAATGGTCATCATCCCACTCTTGGCTTCTGCAGATGATATATTTCGGCAGTTGCTTGAACGAGTTCCTAATGTTTTCAGGGTTATTAACATTAATGAAATTGTTCCAAGAGTGATTGTCGTCACACTGGTTACATGTCTTGTGTTCAGCTATCTGTGGAGTTTATTAAGTTGCAAGGTAGGATTAAACAAGGGGTCATCAGACACATTAAGCGGGGAAGTTTTAAAGACCGACAGTCTGCAAAAATCCAGAGCGTTTCTTGATCCAATTACGGTTACCTCAATGCTGGTGCTGATTGACTTACTTTATACCATTTTCATAGCAATCCAGTTTTCCTATCTTTTTGGCAGCTTAAAGTTTGGCCTTCCCCCAAATTTCACATACTCCCAATACGCAAGGAAAGGATTTTTTGAACTGGTTGTAATCACCTTGATTAATCTGATAATTCTTTTGGGGAACATGAATTTTCTGAAGTCATCGGGGACTAAACTAGATCAGGTTGTGAAACTTTTAAACACAATTCTGGTGGCCAGTACTTTCATTATATTGTTGTCGGCCCATTTCAGAATGTCCCTGTATGAGGATGTATACGGTTATACCTATCTGCGGGTATTAACCCATGCTTTCATGGCCTATTTGTTTGTATTGTTAGCTGTTACCTTATGTAAAATATGGCGTCAAAGGACACAATTACTTAAATCTTACTTAGTAATCTCAATAGTTGCCTATACCCTGATCAATTATGTTAATATAGACAATATCATTGTTAAAAATAATATTGAACGTTACAACCAGGGAAATCCTATCGACATTACATATTTGACAACTCTCTCCTATGATGTTGTTCCCAAGCTCGTTGATCTCGCGCACAGTACATCTGATCGGGTGTTGGCAGACCAGTTGGAGAAGGGGCTTATTTATAAGAAGCAAGTGCTGGCTAAAGAGAGGCCCTGGCAGTCTTTTAATATTTCAATGTATAGGGCAAGTAAAGTCTTATCACAGCAATAAGCTCGGCACCGACTTAGAAACTCTCAATGCTACTGCAGTCGATACTGCAGTAGTATTTGATTATCTTTTAAAGGATGCACTATATTTTGTGAGCGACATAAACCGATTAAATAGATATAATTATAATGATTTGGAAAAGAGACTGAACCAGAGGTGGAATTTTATACTTCTGTACAACGAAGCAAAATTATTGATTAACAATATATTCATCTGAAATGGGATAACTTAAATCGGGGATTGCTTTAGAGTAATAGATAAATAATAAGTTAAAGCTAAATAACCAATTTAAAGCTAAATATCAAGGAGGCTCCCACATTGAACGTTGTCTTGGATTGTATCCCCTGTTATATTAAACAAACTATCAATACGTTAGCCCAAAGTGATAGTTCTGAGGACGAAATGCGAGAAATTATTCATCAAACGCTGCCTCTCTTCTCGCAATTAGATCCTCAAGGAACTCCCGCTGAAAATTCGACGATTGTTCTGAGAAAAGTCAATGAGCTATTAGGAAACAAAGATCCCTTTCATAAGGCTAAGAGGGAGTCCAATGAATTAGCGCTAAAACTTCTGCCCCAGCTAAAAGAGAGAATTAGGCAAAGTTCAGATACGCTCTTGATGTCTTTGAAGATCGCTGTTGCCGGCAATATTATCGATATGGGCATTCTGAAGGATTTTGACGTTGAAGGAAGCATTCGGGAGGCTATGGAGAAGAATTTTGCCCGGGACGATTATTCGTCTTTCCAAAGGAAATTAAACGATGCCAAGGAAATCTTAATTCTCGGAGATAACAGCGGAGAAATTGCTTTCGATCGGCTTTTGGCTGAACAACTGTCCGAGTTGGGGATCAGAGTAACTTATGCCGTTAAGGATCAACCGATTTTGAATGATGCTACGATGGAGGATGCGGAACATGTAGGTATGACAGAGCAAGCTCGCGTTATTTCGAATGGCAGCATCTTTTTGGGGACCATTCTCAAAGATTGTTCTGATGAATTCTTACGGGCCTATAAAATGGCTGATTTAATAATCTGTAAAGGGCAGGCCAATTATGAATCGCTGGAGGCTCTGGGCAAAGAGGATCAACGACTGTATTTTCTGCTGAGGGCAAAGTGTGAAATTGTGGCGAAAAATTTAGGGGTTCAACTTGGTGAAATGGTATTTTGCTGCAGCTGAAGGGGTAAGAATTTAATATAATTTCGGTTATAAATGGGTGGGAAATCAAGGATTTAACAATCCAAGACCCGGAAATCGAGGTCATGATCCATAAAATAGATGAACATGAACATGGACTTGATGAAGCATGATTCAGGATTGAGGCAGGCTTATTGGAACGATCTGGCATGTTGTACACTCCTTTTTAGTATGTTACTATTAAGTGGATCATTCTCCGCTTGCCAAGACCGTTTTTGAAGTTTTTTTAGGGAGGTGATGGTATGGTTAAAGATGCAGGGGCAAGCACCGTTCGCTCTGAACGGCGTGATGCCGCCGAGAATCGACAACGTATCTTGAATGTGGCTATCAGACTCTTTGAACAGCATGGGGTTGAACATGTCAGTATGAATCAAATCGCTGCAGAAGCACAGATTGGATCAGGAACCCTTTATCGCCGATATAGAAATAAAAGTGAATTATGTCTTGATTTAATTAAAGATAACGTAGTTCTGCTCTTCGAGGATATTGAAACTTACCTGGAACAGAATCGTTCTAGACCGCCAAGTCTACGCTTGAAGGGAATTCTTAGTCTATTTATCCGTTTCAGAGAAAAGAAAGCGCAATTGCTTACAGGTGTCGAAGATTCATCGTCAAGCCAATCCAAGACTCGAACGCGGAGCCCAATTCATGACGAACTGCATCAGCTATTGGTTGAGCTCTTTGACGAGATAAATAAAAGAGAGCCAGTTCATCCTGAGAGTGCTTTTAGAGCCGATATGCTTTTAATGGCCTTAAGCAAAGATGCCTATTTGTTTCAGAAAGAAGTGCGAGGTTATTCGCCGGAGACGATTTTGGAACAGGTCTGTTTAACCTTTATCCCACCTGAAAGAGACAATTGAAGTTTGATCTATAGTTATTGAGGAGAAAAGTTAATGCGGCTTAGAAGAAAGTGGTGGGCAAGGCCTGAATTAGAAAAGGATGATAAGGCTGTCTTTGATTCTATACGCTACAAAGGAAAATGGAAAGGACTTTTTGGCAATAACCATCCGATTCATTTGGAATTAGGCTGTGGGCGGGGACGCTTTATCAATGAGCTAGCTAAGATCAATTCGCATATAAATTACCTTGCTATTGATGTTTATGATGAGCTTTTAGTGTATGTTCTGAGAAAAGCCAATGAAAGCCGCTTAGATAATCTTAAAGTGATCTCTATAAATGCTCAGAATCTTGGAGATATCTTTGCTCAAGATGAAATTGAGAAACTCTATATTAATTTTTGTAATCCATGGCCAAATAAACGACATCATAAACGAAGATTAACTCATCCCAATTTTTTAGGATTATATCAAACATTTTTAAAAAGCGGATCGGAAATCTGGTTTAAAACTGATAGCGAATTTCTTTTCATGGATAGTCTTGAATATTTTGCAGCCGCGAGGTTTAAAGAACTTTATAAGACCTACGATTTACATCAGAGCGATTTCCAGGGCAACGTTCTGACTGAATATGAAGAGAAATTTTGTGCTCAAGGAATTAAAATTAAATTTGGCAGGTTTAAAAATTCTAAATAAAAAAGGAAATAAAAATGTCGAGATGCTGAGCGAGCACCTCGACATTTTTATTGGTATTAATGTTAAATGATCAATAATTTAACATAGAAAAACAATGAATTAGCAAAAATCAGGAATAAATTGAATAAATTCTTCCTATCATGGGAGGTGATGGAGAAATAATGTAGAAATGTTAGTTATCAGGAAATCGTGTGAGGTATTATGCTGTATAAGTTGACAGAAACCAAAAAAAGTAATTATATTGAGCTTATAAAATGGATAAAGGGTTTGAATGCTCGTTCCTATGAGATTGTTTTTCAAAAACCTCTAAAAGCACTTAGACTGAATATTTCATCTTTTGGGTGCGACTGGAGCGGAAAACAAGTGCAGTGGCAGCGGAGAAATAGTGCGGTCAGCGCGGAAAGGCCGAGCGCCTTTGGCATAAAACAGTGCATTCGTATTGGTTGAAAATCTCATAATTTATGGTATCATAAAATTGCTTTTACTCACTCGGAGGATAGTGCAACGCCGGAGGGCGACATGAGCGCCGTGTGAGGTTTGGCAAGGAGAGTGATACCGCCCGGTGTCGCTCTTTTTTCGTTCTTGATATTCTCACAATACACTCTCCTTGGAAAACAAAAAGCGATAAACTCTGCGCCGCCAGGCGCTTTGTCAATTTCCTCTATTCTCGAAGCCCCAGTCTTTCGCGCATGGCCAGGTCGCCCTCAATGAGGATTTCATGGGAATTTTGAACGATCCGGTCGAGGATTGCGTCGGCAATGCGACTTTCACCGATCATCTGATACCACCCCGCCGGAGCGGACTGTGTGATAAAAATTGTGGACGCCTCGCCATATCTAGCTTCAATGATCTCAAACAAATCTGCTGTTTGATGCTCAGAAAGTGGAGTGAGCAGCCATTCGTCGAAGATGAGCAGTTGATATTTTTTATATGCTGCAAGGACCTTTTTGTACATACCTTCGCCCCGCGCGATGTTCAGATCTTCCAAAAGCTCCGGCAGACGGATATATTTTGTTTTGTATAGCTGGCGGCAGGCAGAAACGCCCAATGCGCACCCCAGATAGCTTTTACCTGCGCCGGAAGCGCCCATAACAATGATGTTGTTTTTACTCTTAATGTATTTACCAGTTGCTAGCTGCAAAATCTGTTCGCGGTTCAGCTTCCGGTCGGCATGATATTCTATATTTTCAACACATGCGCTGGGTAATTTGAAGGTTGCGGCCTTGATAAGCCTTGAAATATGGGCGCTTTTGCGATCTGACCACTGGCGGTCGACAATCAGTCCAAAGCGGTCCTCAAATGACAGCCCGTTCATCGCAGAATCGTTCAACTGCTCCCTGAAAGCCTTCGCCATAGAGCGCAGGCGAAGCTCCGTTAATTTATCTATCGTTTGTTCGTTCAACATTTACTTTTTCCTCCCATAATATTCGGCTCCGCGAATGAATGAATGGCTCTCATCCACGGGCTTTGTCTCTTTGTTCAACGATTTAAGCTTGTCGCTCCCTGATTTTAAAATACTATCGATGTTCTTATAGCTTGGATTCGGCGTATAGGAGAGAGCCTTTTCGCAAGCTGCTTCCAGACGTTTCACACCATATTTGTCCGCAAGCTTTAAAACACCAATACAGGCGCGGTAGCCCTGTTGTTCAATTTTATGGGAGGAAAGAATAGCAGTAATAGCTGACTTGGTGTATTCTCCAATAGATTTTGCCCAAGAGATGAAGCGCTCAGCGTTCCACTCGGTATAGCTTTTATGCTTCTCTGGCATATGCTCTGGGATGGTGTGATACTGACCTGACTTGCCGTACAATCTCGGATGGGAGCAGATGCGGTGGTTGCTGTAGAAGACTTCGATGGTTGTGCCAGTAACACGCACATCCATTTCATGCTTGATATATTCATAGGGTACGCTGTAGAAATTCTTTTCCACCGAAATATGGTAATTGAAGCCGCACATTAGTTTTTTCCATATCGCAAGCTCGTATCTATTTTTTGGCAGTGGCTGTAAGAACTCTTTTTCCTCATTTAAAAAGGCGCTCATTCTACTGCCCGGTTTCTTTTGAAATGGTTTTTCGTTGAATGCCCGCAATTTTTCGGATATTGCTTCGTTTAAATCGCTCAGCGTGAAAAATGTCCGATTGCGTAAAGCGGCAATGATCCATGTGGATATGACCCCCACAGCGCCCTCTACGGACGGCTTATCCTTTGGTTTACGTACTCTGGCTGGAATTACTGCGCAGCCGTAATGTTCTGCTAGCTCATGATAGGACTTGTTGATTGTGGGCGAGTACCAATTAGACTTCTCTACACCTGTTTTGAGGTTGTCCGGCGTAAGGATGCGCGGTATTCCGCCAAAAAACTCGAAGGCGTGAATATGAGCGCTGATCCAACTTTCTTGGTTTTGGGATAAAAATGCTTCAACATAAGAACAGGCGCTGCATGGAAGGGTTGCTACAAAAATGTATGCCGGCAGCTTCTCGCCGGTATCCCTGTCTACCACAGATGCAGTTTGCCCTGCCCAGTCCACCTCAAGTTGTTCACCGGGTTTATGAGTTAAATGCATAGTCGCTTTTGTCGTCTGCACATAGCGATGATAATGGAACCGAAACTGTGTGAAGGCATATGGGATTTCGCCGTTTTGCCTGCATTCATTGCAGTATTCTTCCCATAGCAACGTCAGCGTAACTCCACTTTTTCCAAGTTCTTTATGCATCTTTTCGCAGTCAGGCATCTTGTGGTTCTGATCCTTCGCTTTTTCCGGGAACAGCAGATCCTGCAATTCCCGGTCACTCATGTCACTGGGTAAAGGTAGTTCGATACCCTTGACCTGCGCCCGGCGTAGCACCTCCGCTACGGTATTTCGCGAGTATCCCAGTGCGGTTCCGATACTCGTGCGGCTTAAGCCTATTCCGGCTAGCCTTAGAATTTCACGGTAGTTCGTCATTCTATGACCTCCAAATTATTATTTGTGCCTTTTTGGACACATACAATAATTTTACTACCACTATATACCGCACTCATCGCTGCTCTGACTGCACTATATTTCCGCTGTTATTGCACTCACTTTCCGCTCAGAATGCACAGTTTTGTCCGCTGTATTCAGATGTGAAAATTACAGTAGATCCATGAAAACGGGAGCAAATTAAACCTTTACATTTAAGTAAAACACACTGCCAGCCTGCAAAAAGGTAGAAATTAAAAACACCTAAATTGTCACTCATGGTCAGATATGGACTAAAATGAGGAATTTACTTTTTCATAAGTATGTGTATTTGGTTGGAGGGAGACGCGGATGCTTTCTTTTAAGATGGCAGGGGAATCCAGACTAAAGGGTGGAGTTGCTGTTGTATTGCTTGTCGGGTTATTGTTTTTACGTTTTCCCCTAGTGATTGGACGAGCGTATGACGTTTTTCTCATACCAAGCAAATGGATAGTTCCAGTATTTCAGAGTGGGACTTATGTCATGACAGCAATCTTAATATGGTTGGAACGAAAGAGACTAAAAGATTTTAACATAGCTTCGGAGCACTTTTAATTTTTATTGTTGGGCCTTTGATAGAGCCTGTTGGGCAAATTGTTAAATATCCTACGTCAGTAAATTCTATGGGACTGACTACATGGATTTCTATAGTGACGTCAATTTCACTTTTAATTTCCCTGTTTGTTACGCGAACTAGATTTCCAATAGGAGAAATCAGGAAATACCTAATTTGGCTAATTATTAGTGTGCTTATTGGACTGTTCCTGGGAGTTATTTTTAGTAGATTAACGAGACTGCAGGTTTCTAGACAATCGATACATATCCATATAATGACTGCCTTTTTGCTGTTGAAGAACCAACTACCTCACTATTTCCTTGTCCAATTAAATAGTGCAGCAATTTTGGAGGAACCTTTGTTCCGTGGCTTCTTCTGGGGCTATCTAAAGAATCGGGGCTGGAAAGAGTCATGGATTTGGCTTACTCAGGCAGGTTTGTTTGTGATTGGACATATTTACTACATTAATAAAGCACCATTGTCTTTTTGGATTATCGTACCACTTTCTGGTTTAGTTTTGGGATTCTTGGTTTGGCGGACACGAACTATTGCTACGAGTATGGTCGCACACGGACTGATCAATTCCGTTGCTGATTTATCGTCGAATTATACAGTTTGAACATGTCTGAGAGACGCGGCGTCGGATAATACAGATTTAGCGCCACTTAGCAAATATGAAAGAGGCAGCCCTGAAGGATGGCATTTCTATATTACTTTAGAAAATAAGCGCTATGATTTAACAAAATTACAGTTCGAAATTAAACCCATATAGGATGATATTCTGTCAGATTGGGGAAAAAGGCTAAACATAGAAACTGAGGTAATTGACTGAGTAGCAAGGTGAAAATATATGGAAAAGAAAAGAGTATTTGTCCTTGGCGATAGCATCTCGATACACTACAGCCCATTTTTAGAAAAAATGATAAGCAGTAAGTATAAGTATCAACAAAAGAGCCAGGTTATTGATGCTCTCAAAGATTTGAATAAGCCGTCTGGGGATAATGCGGGTGACAGTAATATGGTCCTGGAGTATTTAAGAAATGAAGAGAAAAAAGGTGTATATTACGACATATTGCTCGTGAATTGTGGTTTACATGATATAAGGGTAGATCGTAACACTAACCAAATTCAAACTGAGAAAGAGCATTATGAGGAAAATTTAAAACAAATTTGTGAAGTTGCCTTGAAAATGTCACAAAGAATGTTTTGGATCACGACTACCCCAGTTATTGATATAATCCATAATCGTAGATCTGAAGGATTTCTAAGGTATGGCAAAGATGTTGAACTCTATAACCATTTGGCAGAAAAAATAATGGACAATTTGCAAATACCAATTATTGATTTATTTTCATTCACTAGTAGTCTAGGAAACAATATCTATTATGATCATGTACACTTTACTGAAGAGGTCAGGGCATTACAAGCAGCTTTTATTTCCGGATATTTATTTAGTATTGGATAAAAAAATGGATTAATTCCAGTCCACCCAACAATCCCGCTATCTCTCAACACCAAATCCCCATAAACCCCTGTCAAGCCACCGAACTCCTTCAATCCCGCAGGATGTGATGTGGTTACCTGGTGGATACCGGGTGGATGCGACATATTGAGGTTTGCGTGGTTAGTGGGTGTGGTAGGCGGATTCTTGTTGCACATTTGTAGGATTATGTGCAACAAATGAGGGGGTACAACTTGAAAAAGAAACTAGTAATCCTTGGACTTATAAGCTTGTTTGTTTTTACTTTGATGAGATTCGGTATTGAAAGCGTTCCTATCAACACTAACAATTCATTACAACCTAAACAAGTAATAGAAAACTACTATAAATTCTATAATGAGAAAAATAGAGAGGGTTTATTAACCACATTAACTAAATGGCATGACCAATCTAATGTGAATTTTGGTTTCGATAATCTAATATTTACAAAGTTTGTGAGTATTGGAGATAACGATATGACCACAGTTAATGCTTATTTGGGGTGTGGTCGTGGGTCAGTTAACGGAGTTGAATCAAACAATGTTGTGGCGTACAAAGTAATTTTTGTATCTCTAGATAAATGGGCTTCACCATGGCCAAGTGGAATCCAAACTAAAGGTTTTACTTTGATTAGAGAAAGTGATGATGCACCGTGGGGCTAATAGGTGACATGGGTGAAGGTTAAGGAAGAAACCTGTCATAAAGGAAAAAATCACTTAGCAGGGCATTTTATATTTTCTGCTAAAATAATACGGTTTTAAACTAATTGATGTGACTTCAAATATGGACACAATAGTAATTTATGTTAAACCAAAAAGGGGGAATAAGGTTGAATATAGTTGGATTGGCATTAATTGTCCTAGGTATAATATTTCTAATTTATTCTATTATGTCTAAAAACAAGGTCAATATTTACAATAGACGTAATAATCTAATCATAATAAATAAACATGAATTTTTAAAACTTCAGTTATATTTTTCAATTTTCACATCAGTATGTGTTATTACGTGGGGACTGATAATATATAATTTGCCTAATTTGCCTAACATATATATACTACTATCTCCATTGTTATTCCCTTTTATGAATTCTATAATAAACCCAATAAGTAGAATTAAAGGATATATAAAGTAAATATAATCATAATACTACGCAATTTTTTTAAAATTCAAATTAAGGGGAGCCGTTTTGGTTTCTCTTGAAAATTGTCATATTATCAATACTTTTATTAAACATAGCCATAATTTAAAATGATATTGCATATTATTCTGATGTTATGCATTAGAATGAAACTCCAGTCCTGTTCCGAACAGAGCAACTCACCCCACGCTCCAAGCTAATCTCAAGAGGAAATAGCCGCCTAGCTGGTGTTCGAGTTGTAGACTAAAAACCCCCACCCACGAAAAACCAAATAATCTAAACGACTTTGCGAATCCAGGGCGTGTTGCTCTGGATTTTTACAATTTGTCTGAGTACAGTGGTATAATTAGGAAAGGATAGCGGTTAGAACTGGCCCGTACACCAATTCCGTCAGTTGGCGGACAGCTCAACGTGGCAATTTAGCTGACAGTTATTTACTTGCGTCATCCCAACACCTCGCTAACCTCAAGGAGAAATAGCCGCCTCGTATAAACCCCAACCACCTGTCAACCTACCGAACTCATTCAATCCTACAGGATGGATGTGCTAGGCTAGCGGATACGGGGGGGTGGGGGGGATGCGTCACATTATTGGGATTTGGGAATATTTGGAATTTCGGGCTATAGCCAAATAGTTTGCTTTAATAAAGGAGCAAGTTATGAATGAGAGTTCTTCGAAGGAAAAACGTCCGCGAATACAAATGCATCGTTCCTTACTGGAAAACATATTCGATATTGGAGCTATAATTGGAGTAGTAGCTTCATTAATTTATCCTGTAATTATATGGTCCTCATTACCAAGTAAAATTCCGGCTCATTACAATATTCAGGGTCAAGTTGATCGATGGGGGTCGAAAGGGGAAATATTCCTATTAGTTCCAGTGATCATTCTAATGTACATATTCCTAACAATAATTAATCGTTATCCACATAAGTTTAATTATCCATTTGCTATTACCGAGCAAAACGCAGAAATACAATATCAGATAGCCAGGTTAATGGTCCAATCTCTGAAGGCGGAAGTTATTTGGAATTTCGCTTATATTCAATGGAGAACTATTGAGGGTGCAATGGGCAAGGAGCTAGGTCTTGGAATAGGTTTCATCTTAATATCTATATTGCTACCGTTAGTTACTCTGATTTTCTACATTTGGCAGGCATTTAAGGCAAAATAGTGTGAGAACCCTAACACCTGATGCTGCGTGATGTCCTTACCTATCCAAAGGCGCTCAACGAACCAGAAAGCAGGAGTGGATGGGTTTATATGGGAGTGTGTGAAAGGGGACCGGTGTTGGAGAACTGGGTAGGCGGTTTGAATTACATATGGGTACGCTTTCTGAAAGATTATCCTGGTACTCTTTGGATACATGTGAATCATAAATTGCTGTCATAGTAATAGGGGTGCAATATGATCAACGAGGAATTAATAAATAAGAGTGTTGACTATATCATACAACATTTTGATGAGGGTATTTCGGTTAAAGAGGTAACAGATCACTTTCATTTCTCGAAATTTTACTTTTGTAGGGTGTTTAAAGAAGTAACAGGTGAAAGCATATATGCATTTATGAAACGTTTAAAAATGGATCTAAGTGCTGTTGATATCAAATTGGAAAAGCATAAAACAATTACTGATATTGGATTGAATTATGGATATAGTCCATCGAATTATAGCTCTGCATTTAGAAAGCATCATCACGTTTCTCCGGTTGAATTCCGCAAATCTACAAATTGTACGATTATGTTAAATCCATTTTATCCCAACAATTTTGCTAAGTTTGATACGTTTGATAATTATGGATAAAAAGACTAAAATAAAGGAATTAAAAGAATATTTAGTTATTTACGAAAGAGCTATTGGAAATTATATTGAATTAAAGGAAAAATGGATCCAGTTTATGGATACATACAGAGATTATATCAAAACGGATACACTGATGATGGAAAGATTTTATGATGATCCTTCCATTACCGACTTGAATAGATGTATTTGTGATTTATGTATGACAGTAGATGGAAGTTGTGAATTAGACAATATTACCACGATAAAAGCTGGTAAATTCGCGGTGTATCGCTACGAGGGTAAAATAAACAATATCTTTTGTAGTCTACAAGGACTATTTAGTGTTTGGTTGCCTAACAGCGGTTATCAAATGGATGAAAGATATGGATTAAATATTTATCATAAAATTGACATAGATAATGAACGGGTAATTATGGATATATGTATACCAATTAAAAAAGCAAGAATTCAGAAGTAATCCTACAGACTTTTTTCTATAATGAGAGTCAATTGGGGCTAGATAATTCTCAAGAAAAAAGTCTATTTTTTATGAGTAAAGAAAATATTAAAGAACATGGAGGTATTCAGAATGCTAGATATAAGAAAGAACCAAGAGTTTGCTACTTATGAATCAGTTATAAAGAGAAGTGATATTGAAACAGCAAAAGAAATTGTATATGGCAAAGGTGGATTGGCAAAAGGCGAGGATAATGCCAATTGGGTAAAATCAACAATGCGTAGATTAGAGAATACATTTGATCAAGAAACGATAAAACAAATTCGAATGGACTGTCAGTGTGGTTATGGAATGGATGAAAAATTGACATTAGTTAAGGAGTTGGCATCTACAGCATCAAATCTAGCGGAATTTGCAAGTTCGGAGAAGGCAGAATCGGCTGGTTTATTCTATAGAGACGGAGTACTTCACCTACAATTTTTATTTTGCCCTTGTCCTATACTTGCTGATGTAGACAGATTGGATACAAATACGTGGTGCCAGTGCACAACAGGATATAGTAAAGTTCTATTCGAAAAGGCTTTCGATTGTAAAGTGGATGTTGAATTATTAAAAAGCATAAAAATGGGCGATGATATATGCCTCATGAAAATCATTCCTCAAGATAAAAAATGGAAATGAATAGCAGAGGCTAAAATCTCATCGACTCGACGACCTGAAGACTTGTAACACATCGGGGTATAACCTCAAGTGACGTTGATGAGACAATTGACGTACTAAAAAGTATATTATAATGAAATAAAACCTATCGTTTTTAATATGGAAGTTGAATAATCACCCCACACCAGCGCCCCCAGAGAAATTAGGGTTAAAAAAGGAAGCCGTTTATAGGAAGGCCCGGATTGTTGATAATTAATATTATGATTCTGTTAGCTATGGTGTTTTAAAAGAAGAATGGCAAACAATCATAGAAAATTGCTATAACTGACTAAGATAGACTTTTTAGCTTTATATCACCCATAACTTTCCTAATGCCTTTAACACTTAACCTTGTTATAATAGACTTCCTATCAAACCTGCGATGTACGAAGATTTGATTTGGTTTTGACCCTATTATAAATTTCGGGAATTAAATAAACTAACTGATTAGGTCAGTCCTCAAATGTTAGGGGAAACCTAAAAATGCCCACCTGCGAGAGCAGGGTTAAAAACCAAATAATCTAAACGGCTTTGCGAATCCAGGGCGTGTTGCTCTGGGTTTTTTCTATTATAAATGGAACAACAATTTGGCGAGGTACAGTGGTATAATTTGATTCAGATAGATGAGAGGGTTGGTAACTTTAGCGTAATTTATTTTTCGGAGATGAAGTGATGGAATCAAGTGTAAGCCAACAGTACATAAGATACATAGAATTAGATAGGGAAAGAGTCCCCTCATTTTCTGAATACCCTTTTAATCTACCGGCAATAAAAGATTTATACAAATTGTTACTTCATCCTAAAGTGACATTTATCATCGGAGAAAATGGCTCCGGGAAGTCGACGATTTTAGAATCAATGGCCGTCGCATATGGGTTCAATGCTGAAGGTGGAAGCAGAAATTTCAATTTTACATCTAGAGCGACCCATTCTGATCTAGATAACTATTTCAAAGTTGTTAAAGGTACAAAAAAGCCCCGTACTGGCTTCTTTTTACGAGCGGAAAGTTTTTATAATCTTGCCACAAATATAGATGATCTGGATTCAGACCCCATAGATGAACCACGAATAATTGATTCATATGGTGGTATATCATTACATGAGCAATCACATGGAGAGTCCTTTTTTGCATTATTTAAAAATAGGTTCAGCGGCAATGGCATATACATACTTGATGAACCTGAAGCAGCCTTATCACCAACGCGGCAGATGTCTATGTTATCCATAATGCATGACCTAATTGAAGAAGGGTCTCAGTTTATTATTGCAACTCATTCGCCAATAATAATGGCTTATCCCAATTCACTGATATACGAAATTAAAGAGGGAATTGAAACTGTATCATATGAAGATACTGAACATTATCAAGTTACGCGTGCTTTTATAAATAATACCAAGAAGATGTTAAAAGAACTTCTTGAATAATTTGATCGCTATACCCCCCTGATCGAATACCAATTCACCCCCGCCACACGCGCCACCGCTACCCTCAAACCCAAATACCCGGTATAATGCTAACCAGCAGTTATTTGGTGTGACTTGTGTGAGGTTACCGGATGGTGGGCTTCTAGCTGAAGTAACACTAACAGCTAATCCTGCAGGTCCTTTTGTCTAGTGGCTAGGTGGACTAATAAGAGATACTTTAAAGTAGAGGTGTAGTATTAATTGAAAAAAGTAACAATTATTTCAATAATATTATTAGGCCTATCATTAATTATCTCTAGTCTTTTTATAATGCCAATTTCAATAGATTACAAATATGAAGGAATTGCTTACCAGCTAAATAATTCGAAATTTAGTCAAAAGGCTCTAATCGAATTATCTGGTCAATACGATAAAAAGCTAAAAAAGTTTGATGGTCAACTGTGCATAAATAAAAATGAGTTTGTACCATGCTTTTTTTCACCTGCCACAATGTGGATATGTTATGCAGGAGATAGAAGATACATAATGGGGCAGGTATACGCAACTGAGGATTTAAAACAGCTTACATTTGAAATAAACAATGAACAAATTTATTATGACTTAACTAAAGAACCCTATAAGGGTGAAAATTTGTTAGTTACCGTGCCAGCCAATAATAAAGAAGAGGCTGAGGCGATTTACTATAATTTAAAGCAATATGGGGCTATTGGAAAATAGATTCTTGCAGTCTGTTAAAATATCTACAAGTAATATTTTGCCCTTACCTATCCAAAGGCGCTCACCGAAGTGGGAAGGTGGAGGGGATGCTTGGGATGGGTTGGATGGAGAGTTGCGTGTTGATGGGGCTGGTTAGATAGAATGAGCAAAGTATATCATACAAAGTTTTAAATCGGAGTGAGAAAGCATGTTTAACTACAAGATTGGTATAGACTGTATCGATTGGCAACAGCTCTTTCAAATATATGATGAGGTTGGATTAGTTGCTGGCTACGGTAAAAAGAAGGATCATGACAAGATTTGTAAGGCATTTGAACAAAGCTATAAGGTAGTAACAGCTTGGAGAAATGAGAAACTAATTGGAGCGGCCAGGATGTTGTCGGATGGAGTTTGTTATGGAATGATCTTTGATGTAGGTGTCTTGCCGGAATATCAGAAATTAGGAATCGGTAAGGGCTTGATTGCTGAATTGCTAAAAGAAAACGATCACTTATGTATTCATTTGACTTCGACTTTCGGGAATGAGGGATTCTATAGAAAGTTAGGGTTTAAGCGTCATAAAACTGCATTTGCCAAGTATCCATATGACTCAGATTATTTAATTTGACCTAATTTTGGGCCACACAATCAATACCTGCTCTTACCGCCACCCCAGCCCCGTCACCCCCTCCGAACTCCTTCAATCTCGCAGGATGGATGTGGTTGCCTCGTGGATATGGGAAGGCGGTGGGGATGGGTCATTTTAAGTACATTAAGAGGAATTATCAAAAACATGTAGAACATTTAAATTTGAACTGCGATATGATAATTTGCGGTTCCAATATGGATCAATGAAGGAGGCTTCGTAATGGGGATTTGGTAGACCGTCTTCACATATGAAAAAATTTTTTTAAATTTGATAGTGAAGAGGGGATACTTATGTCCTTTTTTAGATACGAAGGTGCCAATGTTTATTACAAAATAGTTGGGAAGGGTAACACACCTTTGCTGTTCTTACATGGTAATACTGCTTCTTCAAAGATGTTTACACAAAAAGTCAAATTCTACGCCGAACGATTCCGGGTTGTTTTAATAGATTATCCTGGGCATGGTAAATCAGAAATGTTGCAGGAGTTCCCAGTGGATTATTGGTGTTATAATGCCAGGGTTGCCATTAAATTATGTCAAACGTTGAAGTTAAATAAAGTAAACTTAATCGGTACGAGTGGGGGAGCCATTGTCGCCCTAAACATGGCTTTATTAGAACCATTGCTTGTCGGCAAAATCATTGCAGATAGCTTTGGAGGCGATTCTCTAAATTGTGAAGATGTTGCTACTCTGAGAGACCAGCGTGAAGAAGCGAAGGGAAATATACTTTCAATACTATTTTGGTTTCTGATGCATGGTCTGAGGTGGAAGAAAGTAGTAGATGCTGATACTAAAATGATCGAACAGTCTAGTTTATCCAGAAAGGGATACTATTGCGGTGATTTATCAGAAATAACCGTGCCAGTATTAATAACCGGAAGTCTTCAAGATGAATTGATTAGGGATATAGAATTTCGTCTGAGAGTATTTTCCAATGGGTTGAGAAATTCAAAATTGGTTTTTTACCCAACTGGTTCTCATCCAGCCATGTTTAGTAATAGTAGAGAATTTGACAAGCTAGCTCTTGAGTTTTTAGAAAATAATCACTAGCTTTTATAATCTTTGAAATACCCTTCAGAATACCTTTATTGGCTTTGGGAGGGTATTTCAATCCTAGTCGACTTTAGCAAAGAATTAGCGAGAGTTAGGGCGGAGAAATATGTAGGTGCATTATTAATATCAATCCCTCCGTCCTAGCGAACCTCAAGAAGAATTGTCGCCATGAAAAAAGTAGCTTGTTCAAGTGACTGTGGTCTGCGAATGAAAGGTATATCGCCCATATCATTCTTTATGATAGAATAAACTAAAAAGGTTCTAGAAGAAAATGATTTTTGATACTCTTTGGATAGATATTTCAGTAATTGCCAGCATTATAGCAATTTGTATTTTGGCATACAAGGCGAAGGCACTCACACTTTTGGGAGCGGTTTTTGCCTTTTTCCTGACTGTTGGGCTTTATATTTCTGGTGGTATTCCTTTCTTGGTTGCTTTGTTAGGATTCTTTATATCCTCTAGTTTTTTTACAAAATTACGTGCAAAGGAGAAGGAAGAGCTCGAAAAGGCATTGTATGAAAAGGGCGGAAACAGAGACCATGTTCAGGTCTTAGCCAACGGTGGGGCTGCATTTATCATTGCAGTAGCTCATTTCCTGATGCCTGATAAACAGCTTTTAGTAGCGTATTTTGTGGCAATAGCAGCCTGTAATGCTGACTCATGGGCTTCGGAAATCGGTATTATGAGTAAGGCGACCCCATTTTCAATTATAAATTTTAAACTTGTACAAAAAGGGATGTCTGGTGGGGTGACATTTCTCGGATTGTTTGCAAGTGCTTGCGGTGCTTTGTTTATTGCCGGAATATATACAATATTTATGTTTGTACGTTTTCCTTTCCTTGAACTGATAAGGGATTGTACAATTATTGCGATATTTGGATTTGCCGGGGCTGCTATAGACAGTGCATTGGGGGTGCTTTTCCAACCTGCCTACGTTGACAGTATAGGGAAGCTCACGGAAAAAAGAGCTGACGGCAGAGTGCAAAACAAGAAGGTAAAAGGCTATGAATATTTCGGTAATGATATGGTCAATTTCGTAAGCTCCCTGGTAGCTGCAGGTCTTGCATATTGTGCTTTGACTTTTTTATAATAAGCTTCCTCCAAACCTGCGAGAGCGGGGTTAAAAACCAAATAATCTAAACGACTTTGCAAATTCAGGGCGTGTTGCTCTGGATTTTTCCTATTATAAATGGAACAACAATTTGTCGAGCTACAGTGGTATAATTAGGAATAAGTGAAGCTAAGAACTGGCCCGGATGGGTCAATTGACGGACAACTCAAAGCGGCAATATTCCGCCCAGTATAGCGGGGATTGTTATTTAGCCGGAGAACGTTGGACAAAGAAATCCTAATTCCTAATACTGCGGGATATCCTTACCTATCCAAAAGCGTTCACTGAACCGGAAAGTTTGAGCCTGAGGGATGGGCCACTTGGGAGTTCTGAGGGACTAAAATTAAAAAAATCCGGGTAAAACCCGGTGAGTAAGTTAAGTTATTTGCCTCTGTGTTTGGCCTTAGCCTTAAGGGTCGCAATCTTGCGTTTCTTTTCAGCCAGTTCCTCGCGTTGCAATTTTGATTCTATGCGTCTCTCCACTTTACGACTTTTCAAATTCTCTTTGATAGCCTCTTGTGAATAGGTGGAGATCCCTTTTGATTGCATTTCTTTTGCTACTTGTCTAGCGAGTTTCTTCGGATTCGCCGATTTGATTTTTGGATGAGGAGCACAAACTAGAGGCTTTGAGGAAGCTAGAAATTCCATCATTTTATGGTTGATAAACCACAGAACGTCCGTATCATGCGGTTCCGTTCCAAAAACATATCGAGCTGCCATGAGTTTTGAATCAGCTATTTCCTCAACCACTCCTACCCAAAATTGGTCATCGTAATAGACCGTTAGTTTCATTTCTATGCCGCCCTCTCGATAAATAGTAACAAACAATGGACATCCCGAGAGGGAAGGATACGACACCGAAAATATCAGTGCATCCGGACTACCAACCGGACCGTGTTTTTATGTTCGCATTACTATTATAGCTTATTTAATCAAGCCTTTCGAGTATTAAACAGCTACCCTAACCCCCAATGCTGGGGATGTTCTTACCCATCCAAAGGCGCTCGCCGAACCGGAAAGCTGGAGGGCTACGTTACATAGAAATTTATAATCGTGCACAAAAGGAGTAACAGAGTATGGAATTTATTATTGAGGACAAGGCAATAAATACAATTGAAAAAAATGGAGGGAATTTGATTATTAAAAATCAAATTAGCTATAGTTGAAATGGCTGGATCAGCAGACTCTGGTCAGAGGCCGACAGCAAAATGAAAAGTACAAAGTTTTATGACGAGTATCAATATAAGGGCATCAAAATATTTATTGATAAAACCTTGAATGTTTCTGATCAAATTCATGTTGATTTACAATCGGATCACTCTTTTGGGGAACCATTATTTACAATCAAAGGTGTGTTCATCTAGAAAAATGAGGCCAATCCACTGCTCATACCACTCATGCCCCACACCACCATCAACCCCAAATCCCCATAAAACCAAGCTTACCTGTCAAGCCACCGGAACTCCTTCAATCCCGCGGGATGGGATGGGCTTGCCTAGTTGGATAGGGGAAGGTGGGGATAAAGGATGGGAGCGTTTTTAACTCGCCAGAGCGCTTTGAATGTTCGTGAATATTGAGGTGAGGTGATAATTAATGGATAAAGATAAATTTACAATCTGTAAAACGTGCTCAAAAGAAGTGGCACGGTCTGCTACTGCATGTCCTCATTGTGGCGCAAAACTTAAGATGAATTTAATAGAAAAGTTAGTACTTTACGTTATTGTCAGCTTTATTGCAATATTTCTTTTTGAAGCATTTGTAATGCGGTGGGTAAAGTAGCTCGATTTGGTACAATTATTATCCTCAATTTGTCTGGCCAAATGTGCTGAAAATCTATACACCCACCTTGTCCACCCAGCTACCCTCAAATCCAAATCCCCATAAACCCCAGCCCCCAGCCAACTACCGAACTCCTTCAATCCCGCAGGGTGATATGAAATTACCCTATGCAAAGACGCTTACCGAACTGGGAAGGTGGAGGGAATGGCCTATATGGGAGCAGGTCTGACGCTTGTTGAATATATGTAGAATAGGCGAAACAAGTAATGAAGATTGTAAGAGGGGGGATGTATTAATTGACAATAGTTTATATTTTATTATTCTTAGTTATACTATGCTTCTTCATTGCAATTACGGTAACTTGTCTTAATTTTAATAAAGCAGCCAATAATAGCGGCCAAAAAAGAGATGTCATCATTGTACTTGGTTATCCTGCAAAAAAGGACGGAAGCATATCCCCTATTTTACGTGAACGAATAAATGAAGCGTCAAAGCTATATCATGAAGGAGTTGCAGGAACCATTATTTGCACTGGTGCTGCAGTAGCTAACATCTATATTGAAGCAGATATCATGGCTCAAGCCCTGATTGAATTAGGAGTGCCAGATTACTGTATAATCCGTGAAAAATTGGCTAAAGGTACATATGATAATTTAGTAAACTCAAGAAAAATTATGCAGGATAGAAAACTTAATACAGCGGTTATAGTATCTTCACCGTGGCATTTACGAAAAGCTAGTTCCTATGCCTTCAAGCTTGAAATTGACCATACAGTAGAAAAATCAAAATTTCCGCATGAATACTTATTGATAGGAATCGGTATGATTTACCTTTATATATACACACAGATGTTTATAAACATTTTAAAGCATTATCAAAGTAGAAAAATATAAACAAGATATAATGACGAAATATTCAAATATTTAGTATTAAGATAGGGTTCCAAATTTTTGTATCTAAGGGCTTGTTCCAGATATTACGTATCACCGCCCGCCAATCATAATCCCAATCCCAATCCCAAACCCAAATCCCCATAACCCCCAGCTTACCAGTCAACCCACCGAACTCCTTCAATCTCGCAGGATGGGATGTGGTTGTTTGGTGGATAACGGGGAAGGTGGGGATGAGGGGAGTTGTTGGAGCCTGCTATTTCAGTTACATCAGGACAACCCATATAAGTGGTATTTTGGGTTGGAAAAGTAGTAAGAAACAAGAGGGTGTGTAAAGATGTACTTTTCATCCAAACGTGATATTTGGCTTGGGTTGCTGCTATGGATACCAATAATAGCGGTGCTTGTTCTAACAACATGGATACCGGCATCAAATGGGCAATATGATCCAACTGGTACATTTATCTTTATACCAATTGTGGCATTTATCGCATGGCTTTGGTTCGGAACAGGATATCGAGTGACGGACAATGAGTTAAAGATAAAATGTGGTCCCATTAGGAAGATAATTTATTTAGAAGAAATAACGAAAATAGAAAGTACAAGAAATCCGATATCCTCTCCAGCCCTTTCATTAGACAGGCTGGAGATTAAATACGGGGAAAGTAAAACAGTAATAATCTCACCACAAAATAAAGAAGGATTTATAAACCAAATAATAGAAAAATGTCCAACGGTGACGGTAGATGGTAATAACGTAGACATTTCAAGTAAGAAAAGAATGTCGGTGCGCATTAGATTTGGAGCAATTATCGCTGTTTTAGCCATAGTTGGCGTAGGTACATTTATGTATTTTAGCAATAAGCCAGCTAGTTATACCATTCAAGGAGGCACTCTAAAAATTAGTGGAGAATATGGTGAAGTAATAAAGCTTTCAGATATAGCAGGTATCGCGATAAAAGACCAGATTCCTGAGATTCAGCTTAAAACAAATGGTTCCGGTTTAGGAAGCATGTTGAAGGGTTATTTCAAATTAAAGGGGATAGGACAGGCAAAATTGTTTGTTGATACGCAAAAGCCACCCTTTATTTTTATAAATGTAAAGTCTGGCTTACGTATCATGAATACCGAAGAACCAAGCGAAACAGATCAGCTTTATAAGAAATTATTAGAAGCTTGGAAACAGAACGCTACACCAATGTAACGTTTATATGCCAAATACCTGCCTTGGCATAACCCCCCAGCCACCTGTCAACCTACCGAACTCCTTCAATCCCGCAGGATGGGATGTGGTTGACTAGTGGATAGGGGGAAGGTGGTGGGCTAACATAGGTAGAATCGGTTCTGTAAGGTAAAATTCCTATTAATTTTGGAGGATTAAATGAAACTAATAAAAAGGATTGGTATGTTGGCAGGCTTATCATTCATTATTGTTTT
The DNA here is from genome assembly GCF_002196785.1 of Desulfosporosinus sp. FKA. Classification (NCBI taxonomy): domain Bacteria; kingdom Bacillati; phylum Bacillota; class Clostridia; order Eubacteriales; family Desulfitobacteriaceae; genus Desulfosporosinus; species Desulfosporosinus sp. FKA. The sequence continues at coordinate 180,608 of NZ_NAHZ01000025.1, forward strand.
ATCGATACTCTTTGCAAATCGAGTAATATATGGCACATTCAATGTATTTGGGTATCCAAATAGAGTGTTTTTTGGTGGATATAGATATGATAATAACGGATATATTGTAACATTAAATGGTAATAAAAGGCCAAAATATAAGGTTTCTGAACTTATAGATAGAATCATCGGAAAAGAAATTTATAGTAAGGAAAAAGATTTCATCGGAAATGGAAAGGTTGTTTATTTGCATTTAGATGGTGATAAATATCTTGTTTTAGGATCAGGTGGGGGAGGCTGATTACTTGCTTGTTCCAATTACACTATCGATATCAAATCTCTCGCCACCTCATTACCTCGCCATCCGCAACCCCTCAACCTCCAAATCCCCATAAACCCAAGTCACCACCGAACTCCTTTAATCCCGCAGGATGGTTGCCTGGTGGATACCGGGGAAGTGTGGTGAGGTGAGAGATGGGCTGGCGTCACATGTACGAGTAATCTAATGCAGATTGGAGAGTTTGTATTGATTCAAGGGATAAGCCATTTGACTTTTATTGTAAAGAATATAGAAACTGCTTCGACTTTCTTTCGTTCAATCTTTGATGCAAAAGAAATATATTCAAGTGAACATAAGACCTTTTCCTTATCAAAGGAGAAGTTTTTCTTGATCAACGATCTGTGGATTGCGATAATGGAAGGGGAATCATTGTCTGAACGTACATATAATCATGTTGCATTCAGAATAGAAGAGGATGAATTTGTCTATTATGAGTCAAAAATTAGAGAACTTGGGCTGGAGCTTAGAACTCCACGTTCAAGAGTTGATGGTGAAGGTCGATCATTGTATTTCTATGATTTTGATAATCATCTCTTTGAATTACATACGGGTACGCTTTCGGAAAGATTATCTCGCAACTCCAGCGCCACCAAGCTACCACTAACCACCAAATACCTATAGACCCCAGCCCCCAGTCAACTAGCAGACTCCTTCAATCCCGCAGGATGGGATGGAGTTGACTATTGACGTAAACCCTGAGGAAATAGAATAGTTTTAGATTGAAAATAATAGTTATTATGATATAATTATTATAAATAATTTATTGAGTGAAGAGGAGGATGAATATGTCTGAGATTGTATTTTATCGTTGTGAAAAATGTGGAAACATGGTGGCTATGATTAAAAAGGGCGGAGGAACCCTCGTATGCTGTGGGCAACCAATGACAAAGCTTGAAGCCGGTTCAACAGATGCTGCACAGGAAAAGCACGTCCCTGCCATTACAAGAGAGAATGGGAAAATCAAAGTCGCAGTTGGTACAGTATTACACCCTATGCTCTCAGAGCATTATATTGAATGGATTGCGTTTGTGGCAGACAACAAACTTCAAATGGAGTTTTTGCAGCCTGGCATGGAACCCAAAGCTGAATTTAATGACGTGGCTTCTGGATCTGTATACGGATACTGCAATCTTCACGGCCTTTGGAAGACGGATTTCTAATTGATAAGCAAAAGTTCATCTGAAAATAATGATTAGGTCACTCTTCCACAGCTAGATGAAAACTAAAACCCACCCACGAAAAACCAAATAATCTAAACGACTTTGCGAATCCAGGGCGTGTTGCTCTGGATTTTTACAATTTGTCGAGGTACGGTGGTATAATTAGGAAAGAAGAGCGGTTAGTGAACTGAAGAGCTAGTCCGGACGCCAATTTCGTCAAATGGCGGACAACTTAACGCAGCAATATACTGTCCAGTATAGCAGGGATAGTTATTTAGCAGGAGACGTTGGGCAAAGGAGACATGAGAAATGATCAAAAACATCATTTTTGATTTAGGGAATGTTTTGATAAATTTCAAGCCACTAGATTATGTGTGTACCAAAATTGCTGATTGTCAAAGAGCAAATGAGGTTTACCAAAGTATTTTCAAAAGCCCCGAATGGCTGATGCTTGATAGGGGAACCGTGACCGAAGAAGAAGCAATAAATACGATTTGTGAGAGGAATCCGGATCTCAGTAAAGAAATTAGACTTGTGATGACAGATTGGTACCAAATGTTAACGCCGATAGAAGATGTTTTGGATATAGTGAGAGACTTAAAAAGTATTGGATTCAAGATTTATTTTTTATCCAATTATCAGTCGCTTGCTTATGAACATGTCAGAAAGGTGCATTCTGTATTTAACTATTTTGATGGTGGGGTATTTTCTTTTGAAGAAAAACTTCTCAAACCTGAACCAGCAATTTATGAAAAACTAATTCAGAGATATGAAATTGAACCTCAAGAATCGATCTTTATAGATGATACAAAAGAGAACGTTGAAATCGCCTCGACAATAGGGTTTAATGCAATACTATTCACGAGTTCTATTAACCTAAGAGAAGAATTACTCAAATACGGCGTTCTTTAAGTATCCTTGTAATTCAAGCACATAAAACCAAACTCCAGTCATCCACCGAACTCCTTCAATCCCGCAGGATGGGATGGGCTTGCCTGGTGGATATGGGGGAAGGCGGTGGAGTCTATAAAAGGGACGTCTTCTGAAGGATGAGATTGAAAGTCGGAGAAAGAGGGGTGTAAATGAAAACAAAGATTATATCCATAATTATCATCCTTGTAGTTTCGGTATTATCATTATTTATGATTTTATAAGTATCAGGCTTAAAAAAATGCGATATGGGGAATTAAAGTATGTCTTGAAAAGAACTAATAAAAAAGTTCAGGTCATAGGGCTTTTCATCCTAGTAGCAATTTTAATATTCGAAGCGGTCTTAAGAGTCGTTAATATCTCATTTCTATATATGCTGGGCATGTTACCACTAATGTTCGGTTATCACAACGTGGAAAAAGAGGGGTTAGGCGATAACTGCATTTATCAATGGGGAATACCTACAAAGTGGAGTAATGTTACTTCATACTATTTTAAAGAAGAACTATTGACATTTAATGTAACCAAAAAATTCTCAAAACTATCTTTGTACTATATCTCAATATCAAATCCTTCATCACACTTCAACCCCAAATTCCTATAAACCCCCAGCCACTCGTCAAGCCACCGAACTCCTTCAATCCCACAGGATGGGATGTGCTTAGCTATCGGATAACCGAACCGGAAAGTTGGAGGGGATGGTCACATAAGTATTGTAGAAACTAACGGAGCGTTTTTAGGCGCTCTTTTTACATTCTTATTGCAGGAAACAAAGGATAATAGTGGAATTAGATAAATATGGATTGTGCCGTGAATTATTGAGGGGGATCATCTTTGAGTATATTTTGTTTTCCGATTTTTCACTATATTCAACAGTGCTAAAAAAGCACGACAACAAAAAAGGAAACAAAGTATAATAATAGACCATAACGGCATCGATTTAGAATAAATACCCCTATCATAAATCACATAAGAAAGGACTATGGGATAAATAAAATCAAGTATATTAATCCATAGCCTTTTTTCTGACATATAGTGTTTTTTAATAAACTCCAGCACTAGCTCACCTCCACAAGGTTCAACAATCTTATGTTGTTTTTAATTTAACTAAGTCCATTCTTTTACATCCTTTATTAGGTATGGAGTGATTTTATTTCCATCAGGTTATATTTCTTCTCCCAATTCGGCTTTATCTATAGGTTTGACAGTCGCGATTAACATCATTATTTCCTCTTGATGTTCTAAAGTTACCAGTTGACCAGGTTCAGGAATATCTATGCCAAAAAATTTAATATGAGAGATGTTATAGTAATCATTTATTTTTATCCCCCTGAATTTTTTGAACGCTAATCTCAGTAAAAACAATCCATATTATGTTAAGAATATTTAGTGGGTCAGGTCTGATTTCCTCAATCTAATTAAATTTGTGATGGTTGTAATAAATACTACGCCAAAGAGCAAACAACCCACTATACTACCAATGCTTGCGAATCGACAGAGTTTGTACGAATCGAAACTGGTTCCAATTAGAAAGAAAGGAATTAAAAGTCCTGCACATGAAAGAAATGGTATCATCTTATTTATATTTGATATAGAAAGGGGTCTACTTAAAACACATAAAAGCAGTCCTATAGGTAATAAAAGCAAAGATAGTGGAATTATGAACACAAACCCTAAAGGGTCAGGTTCGTACCATGGACAAGTTTTAAAGGGAGATGTGTAAATAAAAATCAAAAATAATAAGACACATAACTCTGAAATATTTAGAAAGATAAACCCTAAATATCTTAATTTGATTTTTCTTCACCTCCTAAAAAATCCTCACTTTTTTGCCCTGCAGATAAGGGTTTTTTAGAGCGTCAGCTTAGTGACATCCTTGACTTTAATATTCCAGGATATTTTTGATTAACCGCTCCATAGACAATATATGTTATATCTAACATTTTACAGTATCCTATTTATTTTGTGGACAACAATTTTAGGATTATTTGGGCACATCTCAAACTCTTATTTTTATTAGAATGTTTATATGCTTGTGGATTTATATGAAGTTATGCGGAAATACTCAAGCCCGAATAGAGCTTGAGTTTATCGGTTTTAATAGACATACATCCGTAACGACTGACTTTAAATTAACCTTCGCATTATCCTACTTCGCAGCCCCAAGATGGTGGTCTCAACCAAAGGAAGATAGAAATGTGGTGGCACACAATTCGGCTTTGCTAGCTCTCTATGAGAATCGTTACTGTTGCTTAAGGGGATCTTAAAAACTGGTATATCCGATAGTATTGAATATATCCTGACAGAAATTCATTTAGTTGACAATGTCCTAACTTCGTTGTTGTCTGCTAAATGAATAAATATGCAAAGCGACCTTCAGCTTATAAAGTGCTGAGGTCGCCTTTAGGTTTTTTACTGCAAGCAAAAATAAGCCAACTAATTTTCGGAAAGATTGGAGCAGCCATTATTCTGGCGAAAGGACATGTTTGGTTAATGATATATATCATAGGCAGAATAAGAACAATGGGAATTATTTCAAATATGCAGATATAAGCAATTTTTCCGATATAAATTATTAGCAGTTTCAGCGAGTCAATAGTAAGCCGCCCTAGTTAATGTGAATTAAACTAATCAATTTATTCTATAAGTATTAGTCCAAAATGATTTTGAACTTCATCCTTCCCTCTCAAGGTTGAAATTTCGTAGCCATTATTCCTTACCGTTTGATAAACATCTATTCCGCAAGCTTCCATGGCAGGAGCTATTTTGTCGGGAAAATTGCACCCTTGTGTATTGCATTCTTTACAACGCAAACATGGACCACTACCAAAGGCAATGGCCTTGTAATAGCCGTCGAGAAATATTTCTTTGGCAATCTTCACAGCAATATCTGTTACAATAGACATATCATGACACCTAAAAAGAATAGCCATATTGTAACAATCTATTATTTCTTGAGTCTGTTTGTAGCTTGGAGATTTTGGCGGGCAACACCAACTTTTTCCATAGCGTCCACATCCAAATTGGCATTTATAGATTGTCCAAGGAGCAGTTACAATTGATTTTGTATCAATGGATTTTATACTATCAGAACCTAAACTCTGTAGTAATTCTATATACTTTTTTATAACAACATCTTTTTCCACTGTACCAACCTCCGATTATTATAGAATGATTAATAAGTATAACCAATGATTTTTGCCCAATTTTTAGTTATTCAACCAATGCGAAAAAGTATAAATATAATATAAACTAAACTAATCGGTATTTTCATAATAGAAATCTTGTATTCTTAGAAAATGAAAATTGATTTACGTTTCTAATTAAAAGAACAATGAAATAGCACAATATAAAAGTAGTAATGCCATAACAATATTGATAATCTTTTCGTTTTGAACAAGAAGTTTTTGAAATACAGAACCAAATAGTGACCAGCAACAAGTAGCTATAAACCCAACGGAAGCGAGAATTATCGAAAATATTGCTAGTACAATCACAGACCTGTAGTAAGGCACAATAAAAGTTGAAACTGTTGTGATTCCGTAAAGGATAACCTTCGGATTTACAAATTGAAGAAGAAACCCAGCTTTGAAAGTGTTTGTTTTCTTTTGGTCGTTGCTATCACTATTACCCTTATTATGAGGGTCATTTTTATATGTCTTCCATGCAAGCCATAGAATATAAACAGCTCCGATGCAAGTCATAATTGGTTTTATAGAGGGTATAAGACGGAAAAGTGTTACACTGAAAGTGCTACAAAGAGCAATTATTGTAAAGAAACCAAAGAAAATACCAATATTAAAAAATATACATTTCATAAATCCGTGACGACTGGCGTTTGACATGGACATTATATTATTTGGTCCTGGGGTAAAGGTCGTTATAACTACATACGATAAAAAAGCAGTAAAATTCGGCATATGACTCCCCTCTCTCTATTTTGTGTGATATAATATACAATATGATTTTTATACAGCACGTTGTGCAATATAATGATATTATACGTGCACTATATTGTCAATGGACGGTGGGATAATATTTTGGATAAGTTGAATTATGTTATCGCCGAAAACTTAAAAAGACTTCGTGAAGAGAGAAAGTTAAGCCTTGATAATGTATCAAGGCTTTCGGGTGTTAGCAAAAGTATGCTCGGTCAAATTGAAAGGGGCGAGGTAAACCCCACAGTATCAACGGTATGGAAAATTTCCAATGGGCTTAAAAATATCCTTTACCCAGTTAATGAGCAGACCAGAAGCAGATATTGAGTGTATTGATAAAACCGAAATACAACCACTTATTGAAGATAACGGAAGATTTAGGAATTTCCCAGTATTTCCTTTTGATAGTGAACGAAGATTCGAAATGTACTCGCTTGAGATTGATGGTGGGGGTCATCTGGATGCAGAAGCACACCCTTATGGTACTCAAGAATTTATTACTGTATTTTCAGGTGATGTTATCATAAGTGTAAATAATGATAATTTCGTAGTAACTACAGGCAATTCAATCCGATTTAAGGCTGATAGTCCACATAGTTACAAAAATTCGGGTAGTGAAGTCTGCACATTATGTATGGTTATTTACTATCCACAATAGGATGTTATAAATCCAGGACCAGCAAAATCAACTTCCACTAATCCTACTTCGCAGAACCCAAGAAGGTGGTCTATTACCGGATGAAGGCTCGGAAATTCCGGAAATGTGGTGCTCGCAATTCGGCATGTTGGACAATTTGATCCTGTACAATTGCTTTGGGGATGAGCTGATTTGAAAGCTGGTATAACTGGCCATGTACAGGAATAGAATATTTTTGACAGATGTCCAGACCAATTAGGCTATGCCCTCACTTCCGGTGGGGGAATAGTACATTACAATATAAAATTAAGCGACCTTCAGCGAATAAAGTGCTGAGGTCGCTTTTTTTAATTGGTTTGCTAAGTTTTAAAAATGCCCATGTTGAAAAACAGTGCCAAACAAAATAGGTGATAAACGGGATTAAGATTCGTCCGTGATGCCATATTATGATACCTAAGTTTTCAAGAACATTCGAAAACATTAAACTGAATAAAGATGCAACAAGAACATAAAAATACATCCATTGTTTGTTAGAAGGAAGAAAATAAAAATACAAGAGAAAGTAAGATGTCCAGGCAATTAAAGGGAAAAAGGGTATGCCCAGAAATCCAAAGGGTCCGTAATTGATATATTCAAACAATCCAGTAAGCCTAAGAAATAGGACAATTAGACCGTCCATGAAACCTCCTAGGGCTATTGCCAAGATTAATAACCGTATAATTTCGTTCAAAGGTATGAGTAATCTAGCAATTGCAGCTAAAACAATCGTGTATATTGGGTATATGAAATAGGTTTACAAGTAAAAGAAGTCCTCCTTTGAACAATCCAATTTCTTAGTGTTCGTTGGGCTTACTGCAAAGACTTTTCTAATTCTTCTAAGCCGCGTTCTATGATTTGTTCCAGGGCAGCATCGTTTATCTTGTTTTGTTCTTCCTCTGATACAAAGCGTGAAAGATAAGATTTTTTAATTATCTTATATATACTATCATAAACTTCGTATTTCTCTTGTATAGTCCATTTCTTGAATTGGCGTGAAGCTTTAATTTGGGCAATCTGTTCTGGAAAGTTTGTTGCAAAATAAAACTCCCGCCGGAATGCTTCTTCATCCATGTTCATAAACCTCCTCTAATGCATAGCCTTCTTCATTTCCAGTCGTGCGCGATCTAACAAATCTTCCATTGCGGCATTTTGCATGCTGCGCTTTTCTTCCTGAGTAGGGCCTTCCGAGAGAAAATTGTTCTTGACGAAGGTGTAATATTCATCGAACAGCTCTTTCTTGTTAGTTTTGTCTAAATTACGAAGCTGGCGATCTTTTTTTAAATGCACAATCATTTCAGGTAGGTTTGTTTGCAAATCAAGTTCTCTTAAGAATATATAGTCATCAGCCATTAGATGTTCCTCCTTGCTATACTAATGATTACTGAGAATTTGGTATGCATAAACATACATATATTCATAATAAATTGACTCGATTATTGAGAGTTATTATCAGTAGTTCAGACTGAAGATGCCGTTTGATTAGTGTTTAAACATGAAGTCTTTGTAAGGCCCCAGTATAACAAAACTACTCATGACAAGACCAAATACAATCAGGAATACAACAATCCCCCAGAGAATACGACCGATAATCCTCGCTCTATCAATATTTCTCTGTTTAAATACTTCTTCAGGGAAAAGTTTTATCGCGATTATCGCGGTCATAGTATCAATTACTTCCAACGTGGTTGTCGGATTACTTATATAGTGTCCTTTGAACTTCATCGTTCCAAGTTTATCTATAGAGGAAAGTCTTGTTATATTTCGGAGAAACAGTTGCATCAAAAAGCCACCTATAATAATTCCGGCTAGAAGAGTGCAGGCGGCCTGCCAGTTGTCTTTGATACGAATAGTAGCAAAATAGCCCCATTGATTTTCGAATAGGTCCCAAAATTGAACGACAAACCAATCAAACCCTTGTGGTACTTTATCAGAAAGCACTCATTCATCATCTTCTTTCTGCTGTCTGCTGTCTGCGACAGATAAGCCTGGAGATGGTGCTTCAACTTCCGCGACGGAAACTACTTCAACCATACAAGTTACTCAATAAAGTTATAATTTTTAAGTTTCGATTCATTGTACATCAACCCTCATCAATTTTTTGTCGGTGAGGGTTGATATAATTTTATGTAAGAAATGATTAAAATTTAAACAGGTGGTGGGTATAATAAGAACATGAGTTCTATAAACAAAATATATGTACTAAGAGGCGGTAAAAATGAGAGATGTTTGTGCTGAGTGTAATAGGAAATCCTGTTGTACGGAGACCTGTGAAGAGTGGTTGATTGCTCATGATCAATGCCCAGTGTGCCGGAACAAACTTATTCATATCGGTGGATGTACGGAATGTATCACGGGTGATTGGGCGAAGTGTGGTTAGTTACATGAAAGTCGTTATGGCGCCTATAGAAATGATTGCATGGTTCGATATCCCCGGTACACCTCGTCCGATTCGCTTTCGACATGAAGGCAACGTTGTTAAAGTTGAGATGATTAAACGAATATCTGAAGAGAAAATTGCCGGAAATCGAATGAGAATTTATGATTGTCAGAGTGAGATCCATGGGCTAATGAAGCAATTTCAATTGAAGTATGAGCTAAAGGCAAGTGGTTTTTGTATAAGATTTAGATTTTGTTTTCTTCGTGCATATACAGAAATAGAAACCTCCTAGCGAAGTTGCTGGAGGTTTGCCATAACTATTTTATTTCATTATGCGTCGATTTCTTAGTCGATGGGCTGCAATAAGGGAACAAAGCAAAAATGCAAAAAACAGGATTGTAAATTGTCTTGTATAAGGAGTAAATATTGATAATGCTAGTGCAATCCATTGAAGAATTAAAAAGATATAATATTCCATAATCCCTCCTAAGAATCATTTTTAATATCTTGTTCAGGTTTATGAAAATTGATTTTGATAAAATCTTGGTTTAAATACCATCTAATGTAGCAATTTGCCCACACGAAGTGGACATTGGGATTATAAGATAAAAGAGTGACGATTAACTTATATAGATATTCGAAGATATAACGAGTATTTTGGAGTTAGCATCTTTGATCAAAAACACTCAATTGACAGAATTTAAAACACGAAATTCAGTTCCCTAAGCCTGATTTTCGTGTTTCTTGACCTCTGTATGTTTCCACAACTTGTCATTTGTCATAGTCTGTTATCGGACTCAATGCTATGCATAAAGTTAAATTACAGCTAAATGCATAAGTATGGTATTGACAGTAATAACTCTTAGTTATATATTTATAACTAAGAGTTAAAAATATATAACTAAGAGGCGATTTCAATGGTTTTTTTTAATACTATAATTGGGAAAGAGATATGGAATTGGTGGTTTTTTTGGTTCGTAAGTATTATGTTCATTATTGTTTCCAGTATAATATCGAGACATAAAAATAACGGAGGAGTTGAACAAGAGGCGATTTTTATGAAAAGAAATTTCAGGAATTTCAACCCAATAGCTTTACTTGGTTTGATTGGATTTCTTGGAATTATTGGCCCTATAATTGGCAAAGCGACATGGTTCTTTCTGCTTTCTTGGTTTGTTTGGTTTTCATTTTATCGCACAACCGCAGACGAAAGATTTCGAAAAAATCTTTTTAAAGCCAGTCTACCAAGCTATGCAATAATTATGTTAGGACTTTTATCGTTATTTTTCATGAAAGACTCAGGTATGTATAAGGATATTATCTATTCCGGCATTGAGTTTATTTATACAATAGGGTTTTTCAGTTTTCCTTTGGTACTCAAATACTTTGAAGTGTATGGTGAATAAATGGCAACATTAAAAACGAACTTAAAAAAGTATCGCTTCTTGGCAGAAATTTCTCAAGATCAATTAGCCAATTTAGTGGGTGTTCGTCGTGAAACCATCGTCCATTTGGAAGCCGGAAAATATAATCCGTCTTTAAAATTAGCCTTTGACATTGCAAAAATATTTAATGTTCCTATCGAAGAAATATTCACTTATACGGAGTAGTTATTATACCGAACAAGATAAATTGTATAAGGGTCTCCGCCAACCTCTGGTTCGACGGTTCGTAGGAATGAAAATAGCACCAGCTACTTAATTGAGAATGCTGGTGCTATTTTCATAACCTCCATTATCAGACTCAATGATAAATAAAAATTTTTAGCATGAATATATGGGAGGAATATCCAGGAAATATATTGAATGTATGTTAGTAGGGGAAAGTTTTCGCTTAAGAAGAGAAAGGAATGACAATTCTATGAGTGATTATAATTATGACTCTTATTGCGGACTTTATTGTGGTGCATGTATTGTTCTGCATGCTTATAAGAATGGTTATGAAGATAAAATTGCCCCACGTTTAAACTTTGAACCATCACAGATAAAGTGTAATGGTTGTAAGACTGATATACTATTTGAAAACTGCCGTAAATGCATAATACGAGATTGTGCCATTAACAAGAAACTGGAACATTGTATAAATTGTATTGATTATCCATGTAATTTACATAATGAATTATTACGAAATTTCTCAAAAGAGCACAAATTGCCACATTTACAAATCATCCCCAAAAACCTTATGACTATAAAAAGTATTGGAGTTGATCAATGGCTTAAAGAGCAGGAACGAGTTTGGAAATGTCCAGAATGCCAAACAGACTTTTCATGGTATACTCCTAAGTGTATTAAATGCGGCAGGGATTTAGACAAAGTAAAAGACTACAATAATTTATAAACACCCCCATCCCTAATGCTAGTATCTCTATTAAACAATTTCAATAAAAATAGCACCAAGATGTGGGTGCTTTTGTCATAACGTTCTATATGGAACGCAGAAGGATATTTATTCCAATGAAGCGAAGATGTTAGGCGGTGAAAGGTACTTTGGTTAATGAAAGGGGTCTTTTATGGATATCGAAAGAAAGCGGACCATTGTCTGGGACGATCCTCAAATAAACAAAAGGGATGCGGTGTCATCCATTTCTGGACTGGATTATCTAAGGGCCATAAGGGACGGTAAAATCAGCCAGCCACCGGTTGCAAAACTGATCGGGTACCAGATCAAGGAAGTTGACCATGGCTTTGCGGTATTTGAACTTGATCCTGGAGAGCAACACTATAATCCTTTTGCTACCGTTCATGGGGGAATTCTCTCCACGTTGCTGGACACCACCATGACAGCCGCGGTGCTTACAACGCTCCCACAGAACATAACCTGTTCGACGATTGAGATTAAAGTGAATTTTATAAAGCCTGTCAATACTCAAAGCAAACTGTTGTGCTGTGAGGCTAGGCCCATCCATATCGGAAGGAAACTAGCCACTGTTGAAGGACGCATAATGGACGGAAATAATGAATTATATGCTCACGGGGTGGGCACCTGCATGATTTTTAAAGTAGGTTAACCTCCACATAAAATGGAATTCGAGAGCTGCCACAAGGTATATGGCAGCTCTTTTCATAATCATTTTTAGTGGACTCAAATAAATGGTAAACAAATGACTTTCGTTAAAGACTTATCTATTAAAGCTCTTAACTAATACTTGCCATCCACCCCATACAAGAGCTATCATGTCCTACACCGGGACTCTATTAACCCGGCGTAGGATATTTTTTTCCTACCAATATGTTCCCACAAGCCTTCTAAGAAGGGAGATGAGCGACACGAAAAAGATACGCACCATTGAGAAAGCACCAGTGCCTCTCAAAAAACTTAGAGTTTGCGCCTACGTCAGGGTTTCCACTAACCAATCCGAGCAGCAGGAAAGCTTTTCAGCCCAAGTCCAGCATTACACTTCCTATATAAATAACAATCCAGCTTGGACCTTTGCAGGCATTTATAGCGACCAGGGTATATCCGGCAAGAACATAGAAAAACGACTAGAGTTCATGAGGATGGTTCAGGATGCTGAAAATAAAAAGTTTGACCTTATCATAACAAAATCAATAAGCCGTTTTGCACGCAACGTTCAAGATTGTTTGGAAACTGTCCGTAAACTTAAACTTCTTGGGATTGCAGTTCACTTCGAGAAGGAGGCTATTAACACTTTAACCGCCGAAAGTGAGCTTATGTTATCCATCCTAAGCTCAGTCGCAGAGGAAGAACTGGCCTCCATATCCCAAAACATGCATTGGAGTAACCAACGGCGTTTCAAGAAAGGTAAGTTCTCAGTTAACACAAAGCGCTTCCTTGGCTATGATAAGACCGAGAGGGCAATCTGATAATTAATGAAGAACAAGCAACTATTGTGAGACAAATTTTTAAAGACTATCTTTCCGGTCTGGAAGTTTCCCACATAGCCAAAGGCCTTGAAGCTGATGAGGTGACAAACATCTCCGGAAAGGTTAAATGGGCTGAATCAAGCATAAGAGATATACTGAAGAATGAGAAATACGCTGGTGACGCCCGCCTTCAAAAAACCATTACAACGGGCCTATATAATAGGAAGAGAAATTCTGGCGAAGCCCCAATGTACTATGTAAAGGACAGTCATCCGGCCATTATTAGTCGAGAGGATTTTGATAAGGTTCAGGAATTGATGGCGATGCGGGCCAAGTCAAAAGGAAACATGAAGGGTGATCGAGAGAAATACACAAATCGATATGCTCTAACAGGAACTATAGTTTGTGGCAACTGTGGGAACACTTTCAAACGGCATATAGATAATTGTGGTACGATTGCCGAGTCGGTTAGCTGGATTTGCAGCACATATATAATAGGAAGAAAAAAATCGTGTGGTATGGGAAGGGTTAAAGAAGAGACAATTAAGGGATTGCTTGTGAGAATGTTTAACCGGATTTGTGATGACCGGGCCAAATTGCTGGGAGACTATAAAGCAAAATTGGAAAGGGAAAAGTTAACTGAGTTAGATAATGAGCGCATCGGAAAATTGGATGAGGAAATTGGAAACCTAATCCAACAAGAACGGGCGCTCTTTTTAATAGAAGGAAAGGGCTATGCAGACCACAATTTGGTGAAAGCTGAACACGAAAATCTCGTGGTCAGATTAACTGGGCTTAAAGCAGAACGATCCGATTGGATGGCTGAAATTAATAAGCGAGATAATCGAATGGTAAGAACTCTGGAACTTGAAACCATACTTGAGGCCCAATGTGGTAACCTCACAGAATTTAACGATGATTTGTATCGAAAGATAGTCGAAAAAATAGTGGTCAAGGAACGAACCAAGTTAATATTCCAGTTAAAAAATGGCCTTGCTTTCGAGGAAAGTTACACCTTGAAGCGAGGCCGCGATATTTTCTAGGGAGGTTTTTATTAATGGCAACAATAACGGTTATTCCGGCTAAACCGATGCAAGAGTTAAAGGGTTTAGAGGCTACCGCAAAACTTAGAGTTTGTGCTTATGCTCGGGTTTCAACAGATAATGAGGAGCAATTGTCAAGCTATCAGGCGCAGGTTGAGCATTATACCTCATATATCCAGAATAATCCAGACTGGGAATTCGTACAGGTCTTCAGTGATGAAGGTATCAGCGGCATCAACACCAAGAAACGCGAGGGCTTCAACCGCATGATTGATGAATGTATGGCAGGTAGGATTGACATGGTGATTACAAAATCCATTAGTAGGTTCGCGAGGAATACTCTCGACACTTTGAAATATGTACGTCAGTTAAAAGAAAAGGGAGTGGCTATTTTCTTTGAAAAAGAGGCTGTTAATACTTTGGATTCTAAAGGGGAATTTCTAATAACTCTTCTCGGAAGCCTGGCGCAAGAAGAGAGTTCAAATCTGTCTCAGATCACCCGGATGGGTATCAGTTACAGGTTTCAGGAAGGTAAGGTTTTAGTTAACCACAATAAATTCCTCGGGTATACCAAGGATGAACAGGGCCAGTTAGTTATAGTGCCGGAAGAAGCTGAGGTAGTTCGACGGATATTTAGGGAGTTTCTTGATGGCAAAAGCTCTTATAAAATAGCCAGTAATCTGCAAAGGGATGGGATACTCACTGGGGCAGGTGGTTCACGGTGGTATGATAGCACCGTCATCAAAATTCTGAGGAACGAAAAGTACATGGGGGATGCGCTCTTGCAAAAAACGTATACCATAGATTTTTTAAGTAAAAAGCGAGTGAAAAATACCGGACATGCAGCCCAGTATTATGTTGAGGATAGTCATGAAGCTATTGTTTCTAAGGAAGAGTTTGCATCGGTGCAGGCGGAGTTCGAAAGACGGGGGAATATGCGAGGGTATTCCAAGACTGGGAAGAGTAAGTTCACAAGTGATTATGCCTTTTCAGGTAAACTGTTCTGCGGGAATTGTGGTTCGAAATTTAGGCGTACCAAATGGGGAAGTGGTAAGAATCTACAGATTGTCTGGATATGTATTAACCATCAAGCTGGTGGCGATTGTGATATGAAGGCTGTTAAGGAGAAAGCTTTGGAACGGGCGTTTGTGCGGGCAATGAATAAAAATATTGCCACTAAAGAGGCCTATATAATAGAAGATATTAGTGGTCCGGAGTTTGATTTTCAAGATATCGATGCCAAGATAGCAGAACTCCAGCAAGAATTGATGAATACGGTTCGGAATAATCAGGAATATTCGAGTTTGACTGCTGAGATTGAAAGGTTGACGGCCCATAAGCAGAGGTTGAAGGGCGATGAGGCTGAGAGGGCATGGAGAGATAGAATGCGAGAAGAGTTCATGGCCTATCTGGATGCTAGGGATGGTAAGCTGCTTGATAGGTTTGATGGAGATTTGTTTCGGAAGATGATTGAGAAGGTTAGAATTGAGTCGATGGTTGAGGTGGAGTTTGTGTTTAAGGTTGGGGTTATGGGGAGGGAAGTGCTGGAATAACAACTATTATAGGCGATTAGTTTTTTAGCCACCCATGCATTTTAGCCACTTTGATCGCAGAAACTTTTCCGTTGACTTCAAGTTTTTGGTAAATATTTTGCAAATGTGTTTTCACCGTTCCCAAGGCCACGCACAGATGTGCTGCGATTGCATCTCTGCTCAAGCCTTCAGCAGTGAGAGAAAGAACTTCGATTTCTCTTTGTGACAACTGGACTTTGCTGATCGGACTATTTCTGAGGCTGTCATTGTATTGTACACTGAAATCGAGAATTTTTTGGAGGTATTTGTCATTTGTACTTCGCGAGGCGATGATGTTAAGCATGTCCATAATATGAGGAGCATTTTCAATAAATGGCATAACGATATCATCGGCACGGCCTTTGGCTAAACCGTTCTCCAGAGCCGCTATACCTTCGTCAATTCCATATAAATGATATTTTGCAACAGCCTCAAAAATATGTTTATGAATATAGCCCAATTGATTCTTATAGTGAGAGAAGTGCTCATCAAGGCTTTCCGCTAGAATCTCTAGCTCTATATAATTTTTGGAAAGAAGGATAGCTTTGCCATAAACGATATAATTGAAAGCAATACCCTGGTAGTAAAAATCGGTTTCCGTCATATCACCTGTCTGCAGCCAGCAGGGTATTATTTCCGGCTGCATCAGACAAGCATGAAGATAACCCTTGCAGATATCAATGGTTGTATAATAAATTGAATTGTGGACCTGTAACACTTCATTTTCTAAGTGTCTAAGCAATTCTAATCCGGCAGGGATTTTTCCCAGCAGAAAATAAAGCCGGATTAGATTGAAGGTGGCACAGATTATAATGCCAGTTTGTGATTTTGTTCGGGCCTTACAAATTGCCTTGTGGCTGTTCAGTTCAGCTTCCCCCAAGTTGCCGGTTTCCAGTGCATATTCAGCGGCTGCTAAAGAGTCAGAGCCTGTGCCGCAACCGTCGGCAAATTGAACATAAGCCATAAACTTTGCGGTTACAGCCCGGGTTAGTTTTTTGAAGCCGCCTTGATCCCGGAAATAGATATACAGTAAATGGGGAGAGCCAAACGTAAACTCATCCTCCCGGCGCATAATCCAGGATTGTTGTCCGTTCAGAAGTCGGATGATTTTGTCATTCGTATCATCGTTGAGTTCGAGCTTATTAAAGTATGTAAACTTCTTAATAATCAGGCTCTCTGCAATAATTCTGTTTTGGTAGGTTTCATCAATATTGTTTATTTGCTCATAGGTTGTTCTTAGGTTTTCTAATTTCTTGGTGTAGGCGGATAGCTTATCTTTGTCTCCGCCGATAATCATGAGCAGAATATGCTGTAGATAGGCAAGGGGATATTTGTTAAGCAAATTCAGCGGTAAGCTTTCAAACATCTGAGGAGAACCTTCGAAGTCAGAAAGACTTTTGGTAATATTTCTGGGATTGTTGAGATGAGTAAGAATTTGCTCTGGATCGCCGGATCGATAAAGGCAGGCATATGCTGTTTTAAAGTCCCTGTTCGCAAGATGCCATTCTCCAAGACGTTTATAGAGACCTTGGAGTTCCTCTATTTGAAAGTGTTGTTTAAGCCGCAGAAAATCCAGTAGTACATTGTGAATATTATAGGTTTTCTTCGCTTCGTTATAAGTGACGAAAGCATTTTCCTTACGAAGCTTTCTGAGAATTTCGAGGGTCTTATCCTCCTGAGTAACAAACATAGCTTGTTTGACTGTGAAATCATTCATTAAGGAAAGCTTAAGTAAGAAATTTTGAATATGCTCATCTAAAACGTCAAAAAGCACGTTTTCCACAAGTTCATCAATGGAACTATTCATGCCCACTGGAATGCCATTTTCCAATCCAAGCAATATTAAATAAATTAAAGAAATCCAGCCGTCAGTGTATTCATTGATTTTTTGCACATCGATCTCCGATATTGTATCGGACATCATTAAGCAATAGTCTCGGATTTCCTGCTCGCTAAATTTTAAGCTTTGTTGAGATATGACATAGCACAGTCCCTTGGCAAGCATCTCAGAAAAGTTGAGCTGGCTGGTATCTCTGGTAATAATAACGATATGAAGATTATCCACTTGTTCAGCCACAATATGCTGCAGAAACTTGGCAATATGACTATTGGGTGAGAGATGAAAGTCGTCAATGACCAGTTCAGTTTTATCTTTAAAATCCATGTTGTTCAAGAGGGACAATACCTTGGCGACTTGGGGTATATCAACAGGAAAACCAAGGCTTTTTAAGGTCAGAGTGGCATTTTTATCGATTTTTCCAAGTTCATCAGCAAATTTATCCCAAAACATGGAGGTTGATTCTGCTGAACTCTGGAAGGTAATCCAGAGGGGACTGCGTTTCTTAAAACGAAAAAAATCTCTGACTGCCGTTGTTTTTCCAAACCCCATAGGCGCTTCAACTATCGTCAGGGGATAATCGTAAAGAATTGATAGCCTATCAAAAACACGTTTTCTATAGATCGTTTGTTTTACTTTCAATTCAAATTCCTCTATTCTGATCATTAAAGCCTATCCAATACAGCCTATATATTATTATCGAAAGTAAATAAAAATTTGTTAAGCAATAAAAATACGCCGAACGGCTGATACACAAACTAGAAAATACTCTCTATGATTACTCAGGAGGAGTAATTTTTTTGTTTTTTTACCGACGAGGAGGTGTATCTATGTGTAAGATTATCAAAGTAACGGCGCAGGATGACTTTAAGTTGTTGATAGAATTTGAGCAGGGTCATAAAGTTCTCTTTAATATGCAACGATTGATAAAAACCTTACCTTTCCTGGCGCTAAATGATCTTGAGTGTTTCCGAAAGGTGGAAATCGAAGATAAAGCTCTCTATTGGCCGGAGGCGGGCGGTCGGAAGCAAACGATCCTGCCGGTCAGGCTTACTGTAGATAATATCCTGTTTGCAATCCGGGATTAAATATCGAAAGGAAGATTATGTAAGGCAGGGCAAACCTATAACCTCAAGCAGTAATTATTTTGAAAATCGATATCCGGAGGGATGGAAAATGAAAAGACAATTGAAGCGGTTTGTGTATTTAGTATTTACCTTTATGTTTTTAGTAACCAGTATATTGGGTGTTCCCCGGTTAGCCTCAGCAGCAAATTCGACGCCCGTAAAATTATCCTCCTTAGCCAGTGGTAACACGGTGCATTTCGGTGGCCAAACATGGATAGTCGTAGATCCTAGCACAGGTTACTTGCTTATGCAGGGTTATTATGGCGGCAACATGGCGTTTGATTCGGATGACACTCAGATTTTTGATAAGAATGATCCAAACAACCTTGCATATTACCTGAATAATAATTTTTACAACAGCTTGCCCCCCGCAGATCGTGCACTAATCCAATCCTCTAGCTGGACCCTTGAGGATAATTCGGGCGGATCACATAGCAGCGTCGATTGTAAGATTGGATTGATTAGCTTCAGCGAATTTAATACATTTAAAGAAAGTGTTATTATTAATTCGCATATTTGGTGGCTTCGCACTCCTGTGAACGGCCAAACCAACTACGTCTTTATCGTAAATGGTAACAGCATCCTAGCCTTCCCAGCCAACCAAGCCGATTTAGCTGCCGTCCGTCCCGCCTTGCATCTCAATTCCGACATCTTAGTATCCGGTGGTAATGGGGGCACGGTGTTGGAACAGACACCAACACCAACAATCACAACCCCGGTTTTAGTCAGTTCTACCAGCGTCTCTGGGACAGCGGTAGTTGGTGCTAGCGTAAAGCTTAGCGTAAATGGAGCAATTCAATCGCCAGTAACTGCAGATGGAAGTGGAATCTGGACAGTTGGAGGATTAACTGCTCTAAACGTAGGTGATGCCATTTCCGTAACTGCAACAGCCATAGGAAATAACGAAAGTAACCCAGCGACTGCGACAGCAGCTAATCCCCCCGGTGCGCCGACCATTGGCACCGCGACAGTAGGAAATGGTCAGGCAACGATAAGCTTTACCGCGCCGACAACTGACGGAGGCAGCGCCATCACAGGGTATACGGTAACCTCCAGCCCTGGAGGATTGACAGCAACCGGAACAAGCAGTCCGATTACCGTGAGCGGGTTGGCCAATGGCACGGCCTATAACTTTACCGTGACGGCCACCAATGCAGCGGGAACAAGTGCGCCGTCAGCAGCGTCAAACAGCATCACACCATCTGCGCCAACCACAGGATTTGCGAATACAGCAAAAACCTCCAGCACAGCGACCTTCAGCTGGACAGCAGCAAGCGGGTCAACAGGGATTATCATCCAGCAGTCGCCGAGCGGAGCCAATACTTGGACGACGGCAACGACAACCTCGGCGATAGCGGTTGATGCAACGACAGCCACCGTGACCGGTCTAAGCCCGGCAACGAGTTATGAGTTTCGGTTGGTGGTGACCGGGGGAGCCAATGCAGGGAACTCTAATGAAGTGACAGTAACTACTGATGCAGTGCCAACCACAAGTTTTGCCAATACATCGAAGACCTCTAATACAGCGACGTTCAGCTGGCCTGCAGTAAGTGGGGCAAGCAGCATTGTCATCCAGCAGTCTCTGGATGGAGGGACAACCTGGACAGCGGCAACCACAACTTCAGCAATAACAGTTAGTGACACAACAGCCACAGTGACCAGCCTCAGCCCGGCAACAAGTTATGAATTCCGGTTGGTGGTGACCGGGGGAGCCAATGCAGGGAACTCTAATACAGTAACAGTAAGCACTGATGCAACCCCAATAACAGACTTTGCAAATACGGCAAAGACCAGCAGCACAGCGACCTTCAGCTGGACAGCAGCAAGCGGGGCAACAGGGATTATCGTCCAGCAGTCGCCGAGTGGAGCCAATACTTGGACGACGGCAACAACATCAGCTATAGTGGTTGACGCAACGACAGCCACCGTGACCGGTCTAAGCCCGGCAACGAGTTATGAGTTCCGTTTGGTGGTGATCGGGGGAGCCAATGCGGGGAACTCTAATGTCGTGACAGTAACTACCGATGCAGCGCCAACCACAAGTTTTGCCAATACAGCAAAGACCTCCAGCACAGCATCCTTCAGTTGGCCTGCAGTAAGCGGGGCAACCAGCATCGTCATCGAGCAGACTCCGAGTGGAGGTAATAGCTGGACAACGGCAACCACAAGTGCGATAGCTGCTAGTGATACAACAGCCACAGTGACAGGCCTTAGTCCGGCAACCAGTTATGACTTTAGGTTGGTGGTTACCGGGGGAGAAAATGCGGGGAATTCAAATATAGTGACTGTAACTACTGATGCAGTACCACCGCCAACTCCGACGACCTATACAGTAACCTTTGACGCGCAAGGCGGTAGTGCAGTGTCAAGTATAACAAACGTAACCACTGGTGCGACTATAAGCGCTCCGACCGCACCGACGAAAGCAGGGTATACCTTTGGTGGCTGGTATAAAGAGTCCTCTTGTACTCATGCCTGGAATTTTAGCAGTGATACTGTGACAGGGAATATAACAATGTATGCCAAATGGACAGCGAATACCCCGCCCCCCGTCTGGACCTGGTATCCAGGCGAGCTGCAGTTCAGCCAGTCTTCCTACAGTGTTGATGAAAACGCCGGGACAGCTACGATTACCGTCAATCGTCTTTATGGCAGTGACGGGACGGTCACAGTTCACTTCAGCACAAGTAATAACACTGCAACAGCTGGAGAAGACTATACCGCAACAAGCGGGGAGTTAAGCTTTGGCTATGGAGAAACAAGTAAGACCTTTACCATTCCGATCACCAATGACAATATCTTGGAAAATGATGAGACAGTGAATCTAACGTTAAGCAGCCCCACAGGCGGAGCTTATCTGGGAAGTCAAGCCACGTCAACACTCACAATTCAAGACACGACTTTGCCGGATGAGAAGCAATATGCCTTATTTCCTGTAAGTGGTATTGCTGGCGGAGTATCTACCGATAAGATGTGGAAGATTGTCATCAATAGGGAAGTGGATCCAAAAAGTGTGGATCAAGCAAGTATTTTTATCTGCAATAGCAAAACAGGTAAACGGATACCTGTGAGTTATGAATTTGCCAATGATCCGGCGACGAATTATACTACTTTGACCATTAAACCTATGCAGTTGTATGTCATGGGCCAAAATTATAGTTTGTATATAACTACAGGAGTAAAAATGATCGATAGTTCTTTTCTTAAACAGGGCTTGAGA
Source organism: Desulfosporosinus sp. FKA (assembly GCF_002196785.1). NCBI lineage: Bacteria > Bacillati > Bacillota > Clostridia > Eubacteriales > Desulfitobacteriaceae > Desulfosporosinus > Desulfosporosinus sp. FKA. The sequence continues at coordinate 202,630 of NZ_NAHZ01000025.1, forward strand.
GTTCCCTTCACTGTAAAATAATTTAAGATTGGTAAAATCAGCCGATGGGATTGAACAAAATCTCATCGGCTGATTTATTATGTGTTTGCTAAACCGACAAATCGCGCACTCGCGGCACGTTGAGACCGTGTCGGTTCTGAAAACACTAACATTTTGAAAGTCGCTTGTAGCAATGGTTTCGTGGATGGGATATTTTTGAAATAGGCCAAAAATGTTAAGAATGTGTTAAGAGTGCGTTCATGGGAAGAACATGTTAGAAGTAAAAATAGAGTTAACTTAGTAAAATATTCCAATAAAAGCTGGGCACATCTTTGAAATGGCAAATCCCTCTTCACAATAGTGGAAAGGGATTTTCGTGTTTTATTACAAATTTCCCCTTACTTCTCAGGGGAGGTGTGAGATATTTAGATTGCTTGTATTAAAGAGAAGAAATGATCTAAGGGGTATAGAAAATTGGTTAAGACAACTAACGCAATAAGAGATTTTGTTTCATCGTTGTTTTTAGTTATTATATGTACATCCTTATTATCACCATTTATTTTGGTCTCGTATACATTAATTAAGTTTATTTCCGGGTTATTATTTAAAAATATTTTAGCTGCAAATTATATTCCTTTATTAATTTCTTTGATCATTTTTGCGAATATACCCAATTACACCATTGGTAAATTATCACCGATAATTGAACGGTACGTAGAAACCAATTCCAGTTACTATTCGCCTAAGCATAAAGGTTCTGTTACTATTCTTCTTATGATTTTATTCAAGGTAGCACGTTTAAAATCACGCTTAAAGATAAGTATCTATGCTATTTCTCTTATTTTGGTTTTGATCACGAATCTTCAAGAATGTGGCGTGTATTTAATATCAAGAAGGAGTGAAATGAATGGTTCTAAATAATATAAAAGCTTTTTTACTGCATTTAGGCTTAGACGTCATGGTACTGTTCTTTTTTTCCCCTATAATGGGCAAGTTTTTTTCTTCGTCCACAGTGGTACCAAGATTATTTGGGCTATTATCCGTAGTGTTATGTATTTGCCTAGGATTGTTATTAACTCCAAAAGGTACAAAATATAAGAACTTTTTATCCTGTATATTACCAGCTATTATTGGGCTTTTGGTATGGCTTTATTGTTATGTCAATTGGCCGGACAGTTTTAATAGCAACGATCCATCAGGATGGCGACTGGTGTATGCATACTACACATGTGACTCAAATTGGATGGTTGGTTTCTTGGACAATACCGGCCGCCTATTTTATAATGCAAACTTAGCACCCCTTTTCTCATTTATACCGTCTTTCTTGTTATTTATTGGTTTAGAATTAAAGGCTAGAATTATCAAAAGGTGATGTAATTTATGATAATTCGGTTGTCTACTTTACGGAACCTTTTTTATCGGACTTAAATAAGAATTTTTGTAACGCATAGCCAAAGGTCTTGAAGTTGATGAAGTTGTAAATATCTCTGGAAAGATTAAATGGGCTGAATCAAGCATTCGAGATATTTTGAAAAATGAGAAGTATGCCGGGGATGCACGCCTTCAAAAAACAATAACAACAGCCCTATATAATAGGAAGAGAAATTCTGGCGAAGCACCAATGTACTACGTAAAAGATAGTCACCCAGCCATTATAAGCAGAGAGGATTTTGAGAAAGTTCAGGAATTGATGGCACTTAGGGCCAAAGCAAGAGGAAACATTGAGGGTGATCGAGAAAAATACCAAAACCGCTATGCTTTGACTGGAACTATTGTTTGCGGCCAGTGTGGGAATAAATTTAAAAGGCATATAGACAATTGCGGGACGGTCGCGGAAAAGGTTTGCTGGATTTGCAACACATATATAATAGAAGGAAAAAATTTATGTAGGGTCGGGAGGGTTAAAGAAGAAACTATTAAAGGCTTGTTTGTGAGGATGTTTAACCGGCTTTATGCTGACCGGGCTAAGCTGTTGGGACATTATAAGGCAAAGCTAGAAAAAGAAAAGTTAACCGAGTTAGATAATGAGCGCATCGTGAAGTTAGATGAGGAAATTGAGAAACTCATCAAACAGGAACGGGCGCTCTTTTTAATAGAGAGTTACGCAGACCATAAATTGCTGAAGGCTGAACACGATAAACTTGTCAAAACCTTGACCCAACTTCAGACGGAACGATCCGATTGGATGACTGAAGTCAATAAGCGAGACACTCGATTGGCTAGAACTCTGGAGATTGAAGCCATACTTGAAGCCCAAGGAGTCAGCCTCACAGAATTCAGTGATGACTTGTACAATAAGTTAGTCGAAAAAATAATAGTCAAAGAACGAACCAAATTAATATTTGAGTTTAAAAACGGCCTTGCTTTTGAGGAAACTTATACCTTGAAGCGAGGCTACGATATTTTCTAAGGAGGCTTTTATAATGGCAACAGTAACAGTGATTCCAGCAAAACCGATGCAAGAGTTGAAAGGTTTAGAGGCTACCGCAAAACTCAGAGTTTGTGCTTATGCTCGGGTTCAACAGATAATGAAGAGCAATTGTCGAGCTATCAGGCGCAGGTTGAGCATTACACCTCATATATCCGGAACAATCCAGCTTGGGAATTTGTTGATATTTTCTCGGATGAGGGAATTAGTGGTACCAACACTAAGAAGCGTGAAGGATTCAATCGCATGATAGATGAGTGTATGTCGGGCAAGATTGATATGGTGATCACTAAGTCAATTAGCCGGTTTGCTCGCAATACGCTAGATACATTGAAATATGTACGGCAACTTAAGGAGAAGGGGGGGCTATATTTTTCGAAAAAGAGGCTGTCAATACACTGGATTCGAAGGGAGAATTTTTAATAACTTTGCTCGGAAGTCTGGCCCAAGAAGAGAGTTCCAATTTATCTTAGATAACCAAGATGGGTATAAGTAACAGGTTCCAGGAGGGCAAGGTTTTAGTTAACCATAACAAATTCCTCGGGTACACCAAAGACGATCAGGGGATAGTCACGAAGCTATTGTTTCAAAGGAAGAGTTTGCTGCGGTACAGACGGAATTCGAAAGACGGTCAAATCTACGGGGATATTCCAAGACAGGAAAAAGCAAATTCACCAGTGACTATGCTTTTTCCGGTAAATTGTTCTGCGGGAATTGTGGCTCGAAATTCCGGCGTTCTAGATGGGGAAGTGGTAAGAATCTACAGATTGTCTGGATATGTATTAACCATCAAACTGGTGGCGATTGTGATATGAAGGCGGTAAAAGAGAAGGCTTTAGAGAAGGCATTTTTACGGGCAATGAACAAAATTATTGTGAACAGAGAAGCCTATTTATTAGAAGAGACTAGTGGTCCGGAGTTTGACTACGAGACTATCGATGTCAAGATAGCGGAACTCCAGCAAGAATTGATGAATACGGTTCGGAATAATCAGGAATATTCGAGTTTGACGGTTGAAATTGAAAGATTGCATTCGCATAGGCAGAGGATGAAGAACGATGAAGCCGAGAGGGCGTGGAGGAGTAGGTTGGTAGGAGAGTTCAAGGCCTATCTGGATGCTAGGGATGGTAAGCTGGTGGATAAGTTTGATGGGGAATTGTTCCGGAAGGTAGTTGAGAAGGTTAGAGTAGAGTCGATGGTCGAGGTTGAGTTTGTATTTAAGGTGGGGGCGAAGGTAAAGGAGATTTTGTGGTGAATAATGAATTTAAAGCTAAAAATTAATACTCTCCTGAGTAAACCCGTTTAAGGTATCCTAAAATTGTTCGGAGAAATACTAACCGACAATGTCCAGCTAATTATAATTTTTACTATTATTGATCGAACCATTTTAGTACATGATGTGTATATATAGTAGATTATTAAACAGAGGAGGAGGGATATTGTGAGTGACCAAATAGTTAGGGAAACGGCTGAAAAAATTTTTAATGAACATTCTAATTTCGTTTATCGAACAGCTTTTTTTCTGACCAAATCATCTGAATTGGCAGATGACATTACCCAAGAAACGTTTATACAAGTGTTTCGAAAGTTTAATACTTACAATTCTTCTAAGCCATTAAAACCTTGGATATACAAAATAGCTGTAAATATCACCAGAAATATGATCCGAAAACAAAAATGGTTAAAATTTTTTGGAGAAATCCCAGAAATTCGCTCTGCTGAGTTTATAGAAAACTATATTCTTAAGAGCGAAGAGGAACATGAATTGTGGAGGGCGGTAAATAATTTAAATCTTAAAGGCAAAGAAGTAATTATCTTGCATTTTTACTCTGGCTTAACATTAAACGAAATTTCAGTTTGTTTGGGAATACCTATAGGTACATGCAAGTCGAGGCTGAATTCCGCATTAAATACGCTCCGTAAGAGCATACCGAATAATAATTTTGAATTTTTGCTAAAAGGGGGAAACCTATGTGAAGCAAGCAAACTCTGAAATAGAAGATGTATTAAATTTAGTCCTAAATCAATATTCTCAGCCTAAATCCTTCACGTCTATCTGGAATATTTATCAAAATAATAGACGTAGCAAAAGTAGAAATAAGAGGATCATGGCAATTATTTCCATAGCTCTAGTAGCTGTTATAGTTATGGGCGCAGGTATCTTAAGAAAAATAGATAATACAAATTATCCATTTATTAATGATCCTCAGGTAATTGGGAAATGGGAATCTGTTGATTTTGTTCAGAAGATTAATGATTTTAGACCTGGTAAAGAGTCGACAGATGAAAAATTATATCTTACAGCATTAGCCTTTATTAAGGATGGGAAGATGCTTAATGCGACGGATAATGGGAAATTAACGTACACCTCATTCACCTGGACAAAGGATAAAGTAATTAATAAGCAAGAAAAGACAGCGAGCAATTATATAATTAAAGACATAAATGGTTCGACATATATGTTCTTTGAATGGAAGAGTGGTGATTACATTTTTAGGAATATGTCTCCTAGTTATTATGTATTAAAGAAGGTTGACAATAATGATTATTCAAATTATCAAGTAGAACAAATTAACCATGATAAAACTGATTATCCGTTTGTCGATGATAAGCAAGTAAAAGGAAAATGGGAAAGCGTGGATTTTGTTGCAAGTATCAATGAATTTCGCCCTGGGTTTAAGCGTTCTTTGGAAGATTTATTTCTAACAGGATTAACTTTCTATGATAATGGTAAAATAGATTTTGCAACAACATCAGGGAAATATTCAGGAGATTTAATCACATGGACAAAAGGAATGATCATAAACAAAAAAGACAAAACTGCGAGCAAATATCAAATTAAGGTTATGAACGGAAATACTTATATGTTTTACGAATGGAAAACTGGCAATTATATCTATGGAGGCGTAGCACCTAGTTACTATGTACTAAAAAAAGTTGACTAATATTTTAGCCCGACTAAGCTGTTCTCATAAGAGAGCAGCTTTTTATAATGGATCGTTTTTTCATATTGGGCTCTGGTTTGAGGAACTCCAGCAAGAGTTGATTGATGCGGTGCGGAATAATCAGGAGTATTCAACTGCTGAGATTGAAAAGTTGCAAGCACATAGGCAAAGAATGAAGAACGATGAAGCCGAGAGAGCGTGGAAGGGTAGGATGGCAGAGGAATTCAAGGCCTATCTGGATGCTAGGGGGAGTGAGCAGGTTGATAAGTTTGATGGAGATTTGTTTCGGAAGATGATTGAGAAGGTTAGAATTGAGTCGATGGTTGAGGTGGAGTTTGTGTTTAAGGTGGGGGTTGTGGGGAGGGAGGTCCTTAAATTGGACCTGGTGTAACTACTGTCTAAAGTTATCGAGGGATGTTTAAGAGTTGAGGGATCGTTACAAAGCTATATCCCTGTGTTTTAAGCACAGAAATCATATTAGTAGGAGCGATAATTGTATTATCCAGCCGCTCTTTTTTCCCTCTTGCACAATGCTGCAATATAATGCCACCAGGTTTCAATCCCGCAGAATGGAGATGCCTTTCCTACCCAAAGGCGTTCACCGAACTGAGAAAACAGAGGATGAAGGAGGCGTCAAGTGGAGTTGGTCAAGAAGGTGGTTATATAGCTTGGAGTGCTATTGACAAATAAAAGGTATAGGTATAAATTCGATTAGTCAGTATTGAGTAATAGGTGGAGATAGCTTGAAAATTCCTTTTTATCTGCTGAATCTCTTATTAAGATATGGTCCACAACTTGGTTATAGGCTAAATAAAATAATTGAGGAGGAAATATCAGATTTTTCAAAGATTAAACTTCCAACCATTTATTACCACCTTGATAAACTTAAGGAAAAGGAATATGTCACAGAAACTTTGGACAAGGATAGGAATAGGCCTGAAAAGTTTGTTTATAGCATAACTGAAATGGGAAAGGAATATTTTAATGAGCTATTCATTAACCTCAAGAAGAAATATGTTCGAGTTGTAGGATGAAATTTCCACCTGCGAGAAGCAGGGTTAAATACAAAATAATCAAAGCGGCTTTGCGGGGAAAGTAGTCCAGGGCGACAACATGCTCTGGATTTTTACTTATATCGGCGAAAATGGGAGACATTGATACCTTTCGCAACAACTTGTTCAGACACAGTGGTATAATTAGAACATGCCTACCTGACAGATAGAATAGAATAGAAAAGAATGCAATGCAATAATCATCATGGTAGCAAGTTAATTATTCTGCCGGAACGAAGAGATGAGCAACTACCTGATCCTAAATATCTCCAACGGCATAACAAAAATGCAGACTTGAAAATGACTTTTTTTGACCCGAAAAACGGGCAAAAATATTGATGACATAGAAGTTAAAGCGAAAATTATCTTATTAATATGAAACGCTAAGGAGGTGTCAAAATGATGCATAAGATATTATTGGTTGATGATGAACGAGACATTGTGGGTTTACTTGAAGAAGTATTGAGTAGAGACGGTTTTAGAAATATCAGAAAAGCATATACAGGTAAAGATGCTCTTGCCGTTTGCCGGGAGTTCCAGCCGGATGTTATTGTTCTCGACATCATGCTGCCCGATATCGATGGTATTGAGGTGTGCAAACAAATCCGTATGTTTTCATATTGCTCCATCCTGTTCTTATCGTCAAAGAATGACGATGTCGATAAGATACTCGGCCTTGCTTCAGGAGGTGACGATTATGTGGCAAAGCCGTTCAGCCCAAAGGAAATTGTATATCGCGTCAAGTCCCAGCTTCGCAGGGTCCAATACGCGAAAGCCGATGCTGTGGCTCAAAAAAGTATTACTCTGAGCACCGGTGATATATCAGTTGATACTGATGCCTGCTGTGCGTATAAGGCCAGACAGCTTTTGGAATTGACAGCCAAGGAGTACGGTATTCTTCAATTTATGATGGAGAATCAGAATAAGATCATCAGCAAGGAGCGCTTGTATGAACATATTTGGGGCGAAGAAAGCGCCGTCTGCGATAATACTATAATGGTTCACATCCGTCATCTCCGCGAAAAAATTGAGGATGATCCCTCCGATCCTCAGCGGCTTAAAACGGTCAAGGGATTGGGTTATAAGCTGATTGGCGGTAATGAGAAATGAAACTGTCTAGGGATATTATGCGTTTCTTTATTATTCCAGTCGTTCTTCTCGTCGGTATTATTGTGACCGCAGCTTTTACCGTTTTCTATACTACAACCGCAAGGACGTCGAGCGGGAAAATTATCAGCAGCAACTGGCCAAAAGAGTTTACACATGACTTTTCAGAATACATAAATATTATGAACGGGACACCGACTATATCTGACACCGGCAAAAATCTGTTAGTAAAAAACGATCTTTGGATTCAGATATTGGACGCCACCGGCAAGGAAGTATGCAATTATGATAAGCCATCCACGGTATCCGATACATATCAGCCGTATGAGCTTCTGAATCTTTATCAATATGGCGTCGGTCAATACTCCGTATTCGTGAGCAGCGTTAATGCGGGGGACACGGCGTATTCCTATCTGATTGGATTCCCTTTGTCAATTTCAAAGGTAGTCACGTACGTAGATACGGACAGATACAATTCTGGGAAGACGCTGATTATCATGATAATTATACTGACCATACTGCTGATACTTGCATTGACTGTGTTCTATAATGTGGTAATTTCAAAAAGCTACGAAAGAATCCGGGAATCACTGGGTTCGATTGCTTCCAGAACATATAAGCCTGTTGCAGGTCACCGCTTTTTAAGGGAGATTTACGAAGGCCTGGACACTCTGAATCACGACATTGCGTTGGCTGACCGGCAGCGTGAAAAGGATACAAAGGCCAGGGAGGAATGGTTGGCAAACATTACACACGATCTGAAAACGCCGCTTGCTCCTATTCGCGGATATGCCGAATTGCTTTCAGAGACGAATACTGATATACCCTTTGAACGGTCACGGAAGTATGGCGCGATTATACTGAAAAACACTCTGTATGCGGAACAGTTGGTAAATGACCTAAAACTGACCTATCAATTGCAAAGCAATATGCTCCCACTGAAAAAGGAAACATTGAATGTTACTCGTTTTGTAAAGGAAGTTGTAATAGATATATTAAATGCACCTGATTTAGAAGGGCGTAATGTTTCCTTTATTTCAAACAGTGAAGCAGCTACATACTTTTTTGACCCTCTGCTGTTTCGGAGGGCAGTAACAAATATTGTCGTCAACGCCCTGGCGCACAACGACACGAGTACGGAGGTTAGTATTTCTCTTGATGCTGATAGCGGCGTTAAACTGACAATTGCAGACAACGGCAACGGTATGACCCCGCAGGAATTGGATGACTTGTTCACACGTTATTTTCGGGGTACAAGCACCGAAATAAAGGCAGAAGGCTCAGGACTCGGTATGGCAATCGCAAAACAAATTGTAGAGGCACACGACGGGGTGATATGCGCGGAAAGCATGCAGGGTGTCGGTACTACTATCACCATAGTACTTCCGTGAAGATTTAAGGTTAAGTTAAGGTTAACTAAAAACTGATATAAGGGCGACGGTTTATCATGATGATATGAACCGTTGCCCTTCTTTTTATTGGGTTATTATAAGGAGGAAATAAAATGCCAGTACTTAGTGTAAAGAATGTAAAAAAGACTTATGGTACAAAATCAGGTATGCCGTCTATCGCACTCGACGGCGTGAGCTTTGAAGTAAATAAGGGTGAGTTTGTTGGTATCATGGGGCCGTCTGGTGCGGGAAAATCCACACTGCTGAATGTGATCTCAACAATTGATACGGTTACTTCGGGCAGTATTACCATCGGGAGTCAGAATATATGCGGGATTCAGGAACCAGCACTTTCCGATTTTCGCAGAAACAGATTGGGTTTCATCTTTCAAGACTACAACCTTCTTGATACGCTGACGCTTCAGGAGAATATCGCTCTTCCGCTAATCCTGTCCCAAAAAAAGGCAAGCCATATCGACAAGCAGGTAAAGGATGTGGCCGTACAGCTTGGAATTGAAAAGCTCCTGAAAAAATATCCCTGCGAGGTGTCCGGCGGGCAGCGTCAGCGCGCTTCTGCGGCCAGAGCAATTGTAAACAAGCCGGAGATGGTTTTAGCCGACGAACCTACTGGTGCGCTGGATTCAAAATCGACCAAGGATTTGCTTCAATGTATGCAGGATCTGAATGAGGAACAGCTTGCCACTATCCTGCTTGTTACCCACGACGCTTTCGCGGCAAGCTTTTGCCAGCGCATCCTGTTTATCAAAGATGGTCTGCTCGATCGGGAAGTCAGAAGAAACGGCACCCGAAAGCAATTTTATGACAGCATTATCGGCGTTGTTTTGGAGCTTGGGGGTGACAGCCGTGACCTTTATTAATATTGCACTAAAAAATGTCCGAAAGAAATTTGGCAGTTATTTGACCTACTTTTTCAGTACCTCTTTCTCCGTGGCGATTTTCAATCTGTTCTGCTTCATGTATTATAATCCAACTTTTGAAAACTATCGCTTTGGCACGGGGAAAATGTCTGTGCTGTTTCGCGGGGCCGCTGTTGCTGTTTTTCTGTTTGCCATTATTTTTGTCTTATACTCGGGCAACTATTTTATAAAAATGCAGAAAAAGGAAATCGCAATTTACTCCCTGCTTGGTATGAGAAAAGAAAAAATTGCTGCCATGATGTTCCTTGAAACATTTTATATCGGCCTTCTGGCAGTCGCCTTCGGAACATTGATTGGCACCTTTTCAACGGGTTTTTTCACCTCACTTCTGATGCGGCTCATGGCGGAGGGGACTGCCATCCCTTTTCATGTGGAGCTGAAAGCAATCCTTGTGACAATCCTTGCTTTTATTGCACTATTCATCATCGGAGGCATCCGGGCTTATAAAACTATCTATAAATACACTCTGATCGACCTGCTTTCTGCGGCTAAGCAAAGAGAGGGCATACCCGCATTTTCTCCTTTGGGTGCGGCGGTTGCGCTAGTGCTTTTGGCAGCCGGTTATGTAATTTCGGCAAAAATGAATGTCGATGTAAGTGGTATGCATCTTTTGTTTCCTACTTTTATCGGAGCTGTTTGTGTTACAATCGGAACCTTATTTCTATTTCGTAATTTTATACCGATGGCAATTGCTTCGCTGAAAAAGAGAAAACCGTTCTATTATCGAACGTCTAACTTTATCGGCGTTTCTCAGATAGCGTTTCGGCTGAAAGTAAATTCTAAAATGCTGGCTGTTATCGCGCTGCTTACGGCCATCACAATCACAATGGTAAGCGCATCTTACTCCTTTTACAGTGCGATAAATGGAGATGCTACTGAGTGTTATGCGCCGTTTTCCTATCTGGCGAAAAATATAACCGAGCAGCAGCATGAAAAAATTCTAAAAACAATTTCCAGTATCGGTGATGTCACCGTTACTGCAGAGGATAAGATTGAGCTAATTAACGTTTCTATGCAGAACGATCAGTATGCGGTCAAGGATCAGCAGACCGGCGAAGCCGTACCCGGAAAATCAGTAAAAGCCTACCTGATGTCTGAAAGTATGTACTTGAAGATCATATCGGAAACCCATGCGTCCAGGGGTTCCTACAGCGAAGCACGTACGGATTTTACAGGGGGGCTTAATGATCAAGCCTGCTATTTCATCGACGGAAATGCAGTAACTGATTACTGCAAAAATTTACCGGGTCAGCAAATCAAGGTGAGCTTCCGTGGTGAAAGCACTTCTTATACCGTAAACGGCGCCTCAATGCACAAGTATATCGGTGCGCTGGATCTGTATAAGCAACCGACTGTCGTAGTCAGCGACAATACCTATCAGCGCTACCGCTCACAGGCCAGTACAAATGGAATCGACACGTTCTACGGCTTTCAGTTCGATGATAACATGATGTCCGGACGCACAGTCGACGCGATAAATCAGTTCATACCGACGCGCTTTCATATCAGCGGGCTGCCGGGCAATATGAGCTACATCGGAATATACAAAGCAAATTTTGCGCTGTTTGGCTCCTATGTGTTTATTGGCTTTTTCCTGGGAATTCTGTTCCTACTGGCATTGGGAAGCGTGATGTATTACAAACTCATCATGGAGGCGCAGGAAGAAGCGCCGCGGTACGAAATATTGCGAAAAACGGGAATGAAAAAAGGTGAGGTACTGTCCTCTGTTGCAAAACAGTTGGGGCTTATCTATGGAATTCCGCTTTTCATAGGGCTGATCCACACTGTGTTTGCACTGTTGACTTACAATCGGATGCTTGGATCTATGGGTCAGCAGACACCGACACTCCAAAACGCCGCAATGGCCGTGATCCTTTTCGTAGCAGCGTATGGCGCTTTTTATGCACTTTCTGTAAAAAGTTATTACGGCATTGTATGGAGGCGCGCAGGTGGTTGAGGTAGAGTTTGTATTCAAAGAGGGGGTTGAAGTGAAGGAGGTACTTTAGTTCTTGACATTAGTATTGATTTATAATATTAACAATTAATAGTACACTAAATACAAAATCTTTTTGAAATGTCTACTTGATAGTTGAAAGCAGCAGTTTAGCCTCTGCCATAATTAAACCATTGATCTCACTGGTAATATTACAGATTTCAGAAGTGTATCAAATTCGAACTTTTTTCTCTCTTGATTCCTGCTAAAATCAGATTGTAAGAGAGGATGAGATGCGAAAGAACTACTTTGTGAAATTTGTAAGATACATGAAAAATGTCTACTATCTCGAACGAGGTTTGAATAAGCTTTCTGACGACAGAGTTAACCCAACTTATTGCACGGGTCAAGTTATTCTGCCTGTTCTGCTAGGCTTTTATGGCACATAAAACTGCTGATGTGTTTGCTAAACTGACTTTTTGGCAACTCCGGGCACGTTGAGACCGTGGTAAGTTTGAAAACACCTACATTTTGAGAGCCGCTTGTAGCAAGGGTTTCAGGTATGGTAAATATTTGAAATAGACTGAAAATGTTAAGAATGTGTTAAGGGTGCGTCCACGGAAACATATTAAATGTAAATATATAGTTATTTAGTGAAAATATACTAATTATATCTATCACAGCGTTAAGGGGGGATTGAGACTGTGACGATTTAAAATCGCCAGATTGTTCCATATTTTGATATGGACTGTCTGGCGATTTTGTTTTTTTTTGGAGGAGAATTATGATTCTTTTCGAAAGGTAAGAAGGAATATTTAGGAATTTGTTGAATGCTTGGCTAGAACTTTGTTAGTTAACCTTCCGCTATCCAGTGCGGAGCTTTGAGCTGGGTTGCGGTTTATGTCTATAAAAGTAAAGAATTGCATACAGATTGGAGGCGGTATCAATGTCATTAGGACTTATTCAAGAATATGAAATGAAGTTGTCACCACCGGGATGTCATCCGGGTGCGAACTGGTATCGTGTATTCATTGCCATGGTGAACGACATCAGCGAAGTTTTTCCATATCTAAATGCCGACCTGAAGGGACTCGTCGATTATGATCACCAAAGCAAGATCTTGCTTTGGTCGCCCGGTGGAAAAGAAAAGATAGAAAAGATATATGCATTCAGAGCCCACGAAATCGGAATTACTCCTATCTCGGATAGGGATGAAGCAAAAGAATTTACCGGCAAAATCATTGACATTGTCAACGATGTTTGGAATCGAAGAGGCGAGATACAGCCGAAATTTGAGGGCAATAGGCCTCTACCAAGCGCGCTGGATATCTATAAACTCTTGCCAAGGACAAACTGCAAAGAATGTGGTTTTCTAACCTGCATGGCCTTTGCAGTTGCTTTAAGAAATGATTTTAATACATTATCGCTTTGCACATATATGCCAGAGGATGCTTTTTTGAAACTCGTATCGCAAGAGCAGTAATGGGCACACCTAAAAGAGACCAATTGTCCGTATACCAGTTAGGCTAAAAGTGTGAATCGCCGATAAACCTGCGTTAAGGCGTAAAAAAGAATATAGTGCATTAAGATCGAACTCCGGCCTTTGTACCCAAGCATTATCAATCTGGGTTATACCGGATACTGCAAATCGCTGAACACCACCCCAGTACCCTAGCTAACCTCAAGCCCAAATACCCGCCTCCAAAATAAAGCTTAGCTGGCGGTCGAGGTGGGGGGGGGCGGAGGTTGGGTGGAGGAAAAGCAATCCTAACAGGTAATGCTGCGGGATTGCCCTTGCCTAACCAAAGGCGCTCACCAAACTGGGAAGATGAGGGATGCGGCATATGCGGAAGTAGTGGTGGTAAAATTAAAGGAGCGTTTTTGGATGCCCTTTTTGTATTCTTATTGCAGGAGATAAAGGGTAATTATGGAATTAATTAGGATGAAGTGCGAGAGGAGTATAGAATAATTTGAGTAATAATCCATATGATAAATTTCCATATATTGTAGCAGATGAAATAACATTAAGGAAAATTGTGGATTCTGACCTTGACAATCTTTTCAAAATATATAGCAATGAAAAGCTTTTTCAATACTCTCCTGTAAAACTTAAAAAGAATAAAGATACAGTTGCGAATATGATAGGGCATTTTGAAAGAGATTTTAATAAAAGAAAAGAGATATTTCTTGGAATCTGTTTAAATAGTGAACCCAATAATATTGTTGGCGTAGCTGAAATGTTCGACTACTCTCATGATGTAAATATGATAACAATAGGTTACAGACTGAATGATAGGTTTTGGGCTAAGGGAATTGCTACAAAAACTGTTAAGGCAATAACAGACTACCTCTTTAATGACATTGGTATTAACCGTATACAAGCTTTCGTCATGCCAGAAAATATTAAATCACAGAATGTATTACAAAGAAATGGATTTATTAAAGAAGGAATAATTCGACAAGGGTATGTTTGGAAAGGTAAAGGCGTTGTTGATTTGATTTTATATTCATTACTGAAGTCTGATGCTATCAATTAAGTATTTACTAAAATATACATATTGCTTGATAATCTGATATTGCCAAAGATAGAACTACGGCCTTTGTATGCACGGATTATTAATCTGGCTATTTCGGATACAGTAAATCTTCATCTCAAATCGCTCACCTTGCCCCCGCTAACCTCAAGAAGAAATAGCCGCCGTAATAAAACCTAGCCAGAAGTCAAAGTTGCGTGAGTGGTGCGGAGATCTTGAATGACTGGACAACCCAACAGCCATTGCTGCCGGATGTCCTTACCTATCCAAAGGCGCTCACCGAACTGGAAAGCCGGAGGGATTGTGCCAAGAACGTGTTCGAAGAACACGATGCTGTATCCGTGATGAAGGTAGATCCTTCGAAATCGGTTTATAGGAATTGGTTTCAAACAGCCGTAAGCTGCTTCAGACCGAAAGGCTGCGGTGGTGAACGTTACGGTTAAAAGCCGAGAATGATCTCGGCATGTATGGATTAAAGAGACTTGCGCCCTGTAAGTTCAAGAAGTCGAATTGATAAATGTTAGCTTGGTGGTCAAGTGGTGAGTCTTGCAATTCCTTTCGAAGTTCAGTTGGTTTTGCTGGATTAGATGTGAACCCACGGGAGTGTTTGCGTAGGGAGCGTAACTGTGAAATCAAGACGTTTATGCGGTTTTATAAGAAGATTTAGGTAAAATTTCAGGTTGTAATATCAGTAGATTGACAAAAGTAATAGACTAGTGTAGATTACTTGTCAAGACAAGTAATTGAAAGGATGTTATCTATATACATAAACTTGAATGATTCGTTAGGGTATTTGCTTAATATTGCCGCAGGAATAAATAAGAACACCCTCTATTCTGTATTATCACCATATGAAATTACCCCAGAACAGTTTATCCTACTTACCAGGCTTAATGTAGAAGAAGAAGGTAAAACTCAAAAGCAATTGGCAACAGAGACTTTTAAAGATGAAGCAAATGTCACTAGAATTTTAAAAAAGTTAGAGTTAAAAGGCTACGTGAATAAAGTTTCAGACAGTAAAGACAAAAGAAATAACCTTGTGTTTATTACAACAAAAGGGCATAATTTGATAGAAAAATTGTGGCCATTAGTAGGTAATTACCGAGAGAGAATGTTTCAAAACCTCTCAGAAGAAGAAATTTTGACATTGGAGATCCTATTGAAAAAAATAATAGGAAATGGATTTTAAGCATTATTATATTCAAATACTTGTCCTGACAACTAAAAAGCAAATTAGGAGGTTTTTTATGCATCGAATTAAAAGTTTTCGCGAATATATTGAGAAACTAAAAGCTCTTGGTGAAGTCAAAGAAATCGAAGAAGAAGTTAATTGGAACTTAGAAATGGGTGCAATTATCCGTTGGTGTAATGAAAATGGTGCACCTGCTCCACTCTTTAACAACATTAAAGGAGTTGAAAAAGGTTTTCGAGCCCTAGGAGCTCCAGCTGGAGTAAGTAGGCAAAAAGATTTGTATTTATCACGTTACGCATTATCTATAGGTTTATCTCCAAAAGCAACTGGTAAAGAAATAATTGAAGCTTTAATAGATGGATACGATCGTAAACCAGTTGATCCTATAATTGTTCCCAATGCACCTTGCAAAGAAAATATTTTAGTGGGCGAGGAGGTTGATTTATATAAGCTTCCAGTACCATTTGCTCATGACGGTGATGGAGGACGCTATATAAATACTTGGGGGACGATTATTGTACAGTCTCCCGACAAGAAGTGGACTAATTGGTCAATCGCTCGTATTATGATTTTTGATAAAAAAACTATGGTAGGTATGGTTGCAGGCGGACAACATCTTGGTAAGATACGAAAAATGTGGGCAGATTTAGGTAAAGAAGTTCCATTTGCTCTTGCTTTTGGAACTGAACCAATGATTCCTCTTGTTGCCGGTTCAACATTAGTTTCAGAGGGAATGAATGAAGCAGATTATATAAGTGGTTATTATGGGGAACCAATTGAATTGATTAAGGCTGAAACTAATGACATCCTCGTACCTGCTAGCTCAGAAATTGTTCTAGAAGGCATACTGTCTACTAGTGAAACAGCCATGGAAGGTCCCATGGGGGAATATTCCGGATATCTGATAAAACAATCAAAATCCGAGAAACCAATTTATCATGTAATAGCCATGACATATCGTGATAATCCTATATATCCTATTGTAGTAGCTGGTGCCCCAATAGATGATGATCATCCGGTAATGGGAATTGGAGCCTGTGCTGAAATATTGTCTGCACTAAGAAAACATAAAATTCCGGCAACTATGGCCTGGATGCCTTTCGAATCGGCGTGTACTTGGTTGGTTATAACTATACCTAAGAATTGGAAAGAGATGTTGAATTGCAATATAAATGAGCTTATGAAAAAAATAGGCGATGCAATATATTCATGCAAGGGAAGTTTCCTTTCTCCAAAAATTATTGTGGTGAATGACGATATTGATCCAACTGATACAAGCCAAGTGGTATGGGCATTTGCTTCTCGAAACCATCAATCTAAAGAAATTTACTTTAGACCAGAAAGTAGGGTAATAGGTCTAATCACATACTTGAATGAAGAAGAGAAAAAGGTTTTTAAGACAACAGCATGCATTTATAACTGTTTGCTACCAGAAGACATGAAATATGAAGACTATCCTATTACAAGTTCATTTAAAGGTGTATTTCCTAAACAGGTTCAGGAAAGTGCTATGGATAAGTTGGCCAAAGCAGGTTTCTTAGAATAAAACATTTTAGACAGAATTGTCTTTGTCCATTATCTCATTACTTATCGTTATTCTATCTTATGATATGGTATACTTTCCAAGTAATAAACCACTTGTAGTAAATTACCCGCTGGAAGTGGTGTGGAGATGAATATTTTGGTTTTAATCCTATTTATAATTTCGGGAATTTGATAAACTTACAGATCAGGTCAGGCCTGCAACGCTAGAGGAAGACTAAAAGTAAAATACTCACCTGCGAAACACCAAATAATCTAAACGGCTTGACGAATCCAGGGCATGTTGCTCTGGATTTTTACAATTTGTCGAGGTACAGTGATATAATTAGGAATAAGTTGGAGGAGAACGGTTAGCGGAGCTAAGAACCGGCCAGGACGACAATTCATGGGGATTAATTTATTTCACCGGACCGGGAGTGGTGCGCTAAGTGATAATTTTGGAGGTTACATATGTTTACGATACAAGAATATAAAGATGAGTATCAGCGGGGCATTCTTAAAATGATCTTGAAAATTCAACAAAAGGAATACAATATTCCAATAACAGAAGAGGATCAACCGGATTTAGCCAATATTCCTGCTTTTTATCAAAAAAATAACGGGAATTTTTGGATCGGTCTAGATGATAATATGGTTGTTGGAAGTATTGCTTTAAAAAACATAGGTGATAAAAAAGCAGTCTTGAGGAAAATGTTCGTTATGCAGGAATATAGAGGTAAAGAGTGGGGAGTAGCAAAGGGACTGCTATTGAATTTATTGGATTGGGCAAGGCAACATCATTTTAAAGAGATATATTTAGGCACAACACCTCAATTTTTGGCTGCTCATAGGTTTTATGAAAAAAATGGTTTTAGGGAAATCTCGCAAAAAAGCCTTCCCTCGAATTTTCCGGTTATGGAAGTGGACAAGAAGTTTTATTGTTATGAGTTATAATCCCCTCATTTTGGATGTGACATATCAAATTCGCCACCCTTGCACCCAGCTATCCCTCAACCCCAAATCCCATAAACCCCCGCCAGCAGTCAAACCCACCGAACTCCTTCAATCCCGCAGGGATGGGATGTGGTTGCCTGGCTGGATATGGGGGGAAGTCTGATTAGGCGGTATTGCACGTTTGTAGAATAATGTTCACTAATTACTTTAAAATACAAGTATTGTAGCTCAGCTATTTATAAAAAATACTGATTTAATTTAAGTATTATGCTAATAATCAAATATAAAGGAAGAAAGGTCTTAAATTATGATTATAGAAAAGTTAAAAGTAGAAGATATTCCAAATTTATTAGAATTATACAGATCTCTTATTCCATTTGAAATTTCTATTGATAAATCATATCAAGTATATAAAGAGATGCTAAGGGATGAAAATTATTCCTTATTAGTTGCCAAAGAAGATAACATAGTTCTTGGTTCTGCACTTGGTATATGTTGTAAAGGTTTGGCAGTATCTTTTTTAGTAATTGAAGATGTGATTGTTAAAGAAGGATTAAGAGGAAAAGGAGTTGGGAGGAGGTTAATGGAATCTATTGATGAATTCGCAAAAAAGAAACATTGTGCTTATGCAATTCTCGTATCATCTGCTTTTAGAAAAGAGGCACATAAGTTTTATGAAAATGTTGGATTTAAAGATAGTGCGCAAGGTTTCCGAAAAATTTATTAAAATTTATAAAGTTATATACTGATGAAAGTAGAAAAGTTAGATAAAATTGGATGTATCATATCCGACCCAGCTATACTTCAACCTAAAATCCTCACTAATAGGATAAAACCCCAGCCACCAGTCAACCCACCGAACTCCTTCAATCCCGCAGGATGGATGTGGTTGCATGGTGGATAACCGAACCGGGAAGGTGGAGGGTGGGGGATGTGTCAGATGAGTGTTGTGTGTAGCGGCGTCTTCCTACAGTATCTCGCTCGACAAGAATAAGTTGCTCTTTTTCATAATAACGTAATGTGTCAATGCTTAAGCTTATTATTTTTAAAAACTCTCCAATAGAATAACTCATTTCAAATCTCCTAATAATAACTTTTACTTGACCTGGAGGATGTGAGCCACAATTGAAAGTACATATCAACGGGGCGTTGAATGTTGGTGTTACACCGAATAAAGTAGTTGAAACATTTTTACAATGTATCCCCTATACTGGATTTCCGAAGCACTTAACGCCATAACTGTCGCAAAGAAAGTTTTCGTTGATCGAGAAATAATATTGAAATAATGCTTCAGTAAATGTTGCGTTGCATAAATAAACCAAGGTGTGCAAAATTACATGCTTTGGTTTATTATTTGAAAGGAAGCGAGTATCACGGTTGAAAAGAAAGGTTCACCCACCGGAACGTTTTGGGCGGAGGTTGACAAAACATTAAAATGTGATATATTTGTAACAGGTACAAATATATCACATTTTAATGGAGGAATCAGATATGTTAAGTGTAAGAAAAAAAGAATTATTCACAAATGGACTTGCAGGAATAACATGTATACTTATGTCAGTACTTGATTTCTTTGCCAATAAAGATATACTGGCATGCATTTGGTTTGCAATTATTGTTGTGATTTATGTAATAGCATATATTTACCAAGGTAAGGTGAAGAATGAACCTTGGGATGAATTGGCCACTGAAAATTATGCAAAAGCTAGACGATTTACATTATTATTTGTTGAACTTACATTATTGATTTATACCATGATTTTTATTATTGGACATTTTCAGGTCGCAATAAAACCTAGCCATATATTATTTTACTATGGAGCAATTAAACTTGTTCAAACAGGAACCTTTTTGTATTATGACTCTCATATTGTTGAGTAAAGAGGAATCAACATGAAGAAGAAGTTAACAACAAAAATAAAGAAATATAGAATAAATAGAGGAATGAGCCAGCAGGATTTGGCCAATCTTGTAGATGTTCGACGAGAAACAATTATTCGTTTAGAAAAAGGAGAATATAATCCATCTTTGCAATTAGCGATGGATATAGCTGATGTATTTCAAATAACCATAGAAGAATTATTTTCATTCGAATTATCACAGGAAGAATAAATTGCTACTTGTACAGAGTTATTTGAATTTGAAGGTTTAGCAAATTGTCAAAAGTATAAAACAATACTACTTAGCATCGCTTAAAGATGAACGTATACAAAGGAATCCACCAAGGCCCTATCAGCTTCAATTAGCATCTTCTTTGTATCCTCAAGGATACAGTGCTCGGGTCGGAAAAGGCCTCCGAAGACCAGTAACGGGTCATCTTTTCCTCCTCACGGGTACTTCCCGCATATTGCGACTTGAGTCGAGGCACTAATCCTCTCCACTTGCACTACCACTAACATTAAGAAGAAAAGAAATACCCGCCTCTAATAAAGCTCAGCCCCTCCCGTCAACCGCCGAACTCTTCCAATCCCACAGGATGGGATGTGGTTGCCTAGTGGATACAGGAAGGTGGGGGGAGTCTGATTAGGTGGTATTGCTCGTTTGTTGGATTTTAGTACATTAACTTTTATAAGTTTGAAATTTCGAGAGGTAAAAAATGTCAGAGATGATTAAGCTTAAGAATAATATAGGGTTTAAAGAATTAGAAGAAAAATTGAGAACATTGACGGACGATTTCGGAATGAGCACAGAATGCCTATCGAATTTGTTGGGAGTAAAAAATGATGGGCATAAGTTTGAAATACCAACAGGCTATGAATTGCATTCTTTCCTGTTCTCACTGCTAATGTTAGACAATATTGTAAATGAAGAACCAGATTTTAAATTCAAAGCATTTTTGGAAGTGCTTATTGAAGTGCATAAGATAAGTCCTGATACTATTGCTAAATTTGCTAAAATTAAAAAGCAGGATGTTTTAGATTTTATTAATGACACTAACACAGTACCAATTGAGATAAAGTATAGACTTGCATCTGTCATTATGACATTAAGATTTATATTCAAAGCAGTTGAGCCAAAAATATAAATTCAGGGAGAGATACTGCTCAATATTCTGATGTTATGCATTAGAATGGAACTCCAGTCCTGTTCCGAACAGTGCAACCCGCCTAGCTGGTGTTCGAGTTGTAGGATAAAATCCCCACCCACAAAAAACCTATTCGGTGGTTATCTGTGGACTAAAGATCAAGTTGATCCTGACCTGCTGATTCGAACAAGTGGAGAGAAAAGAGTTAGTAATTTTCTTCTTTGGCAATTATCCAAAACTCAAATTTGGACAGCTAATGTTCTATGGCCTGATTTTACCAGTGAGCACTTATTGGAAGCAATCAATAGTTATTGGTCTCAAGGTTATTGAGGATATTAGTAAAGATAGAAACAGATTATTATCAAAATTTGAAGGACAGTATGTAGTGTTTAAATAGCCACCTATGTGATTAATGGTTCCATGATTACTCCAGCCACTTGGCCTTGCCAATTTCAAGATGAACATGTGGCTTGAAATACCATCTTAATCAAGCATAGTTAGCGGTCAAGTGCAGGCAGAGTCTTACAATAAAGAAGGCTACTTTCGATGCAGGGTGGGTAGGGGAGAAAGTTGAAAACTCTCTAAAGTGGAGATGAAATAATTGCTACCTATGAAGTTGGTTTAGATTTGTCGATTGGCAACAACTCTTTCATATTTATGAGAATGTTGGATTGGTTGCCGGTTATGGTCAAAAAAAGGATTATGATAAGATTAAACAGGCATTTAAACAAAGTTTTAAGGTAGTGACGGCTTGGGAAAATGGCAATCTAATCGGTGCTGTCAGAATACTATCGGATGGAGTATGTTATGGGATGATCTTAGAAGTTGGAGTTTATGTTGGGAAAGACTAAAAATGCCCCACCTGCGAGAGCGGGGTTAAAAACCAAATAATCTAAACGGCTTGCGAATCCAGGGCGTGTTGCTCTGGATTTTTCCTATTATAAATGGAACAACAATTTGTCGAGCTACAGTGGTATAATTAGGAATAAGTGAAGCTAAGAACTGGCCCGGATGGGTCAATTGACGGACAACTCAAAGCGGCAATATTCCGCCCAGTATAGCGGGGATTGTTATTTAGCCGGAGAACGTTGGACAAAGAAATCCTAATTGCTAATACTGCGGGATATCCTTACCTATCCAAAAGCGTTCACTAAACCGGAAAGTTTGAGCCTGAGGGATGGGCCACTTGGGAGTTCTGAGAGACTAAAATTAAAAAAATCCGGGTAAAACCCGGTGAGTAAGTTAAGTTATTTGCCTCTGTGTTTGGCCTTAGCCTTAAGGGTCGCAATCTTGCGTTTCTTTTCAGCCAGTTCCTCGCGTTGCAATTTTGATTCTATGCGTCTCTCCACTTTACGACTTTTCAAATCCTCTTTGATAGCCTCTTGTGAATAGGTGGAGATCCCTTTTGATTGCATTTCTTTTGCTACTTGTCTAGCGAGTTTCTTCGGATTCGCCGATTTGATTTTTGGCCGAGGAGCACAAACTAGAGGCTTTGAGGAAGCTAGAAATTCCATCATTTTATGGTTGATAAACCACAGAACGTCCGTATCATGCGGTTCCGTTCCAAAAACATATCGAGCTGCCATGAGTCTTGAATCAACTATTTCCTCAACCACTCCTACCCAAAATTGGTCATCGTAATAGACCGTTAGTTTCATTTCTATGCCGCCCTCTCGATAAATAGTAACAAACAATGGACATCCCGAGAGGGAAGGATACGACACCGAAAATATCAGTGCATCCGGACTACCAACCGGACCGTGTTTTTATGTTCGCATTACTATTATAGCTTATTTAATCAAGCCTTTCGAGTATTAAACAGCTACCCTAACCCCCAATGCTACGGGATGTCCTCACCTATCCAAAGGCGCTCACCGAACCGGAAAGGTGAGGGGATGGGTTATAAAGGAGTGTTAGGTGTGGGGAACCAGATGGTAATCGGGCTAGCGGGATGATTCAGTTAGCATGAGATATCTCCTAGAAATAAGTAACATATTTACAGGAGGACATATGAGCAAAAATATTATGAAGTACCTAGAAAATGATAGGTTTGCTGCTTTAGCAGGAATTAAACTAGTCGAAGTAAAGCCCGGATATGCAAAAGCGAACATGAAAATCACGGATGATCACTTAAACGCTGTTAATATTGTCCAAGGAGGAGCGATATTTACTTTGGCAGATTTTGCATTTGCTGCGGCATCTAATTCATATGGACAAGTATCACTTGGGATAAATGCTAATATATCGTTTTTTCGACCTCCTAAAGGAAATATACTTATTGCCGAAGCTAAAGAACTTTCATCAAGTAAGAAAATCGGAAATTATAATGTTGACATATTGGATGAAGATGGAGAAATTATTGCTAGATTTAATGGTATTGTATATAAAAAGAAGGATGAGATTAAAATTGATTAGTAAAATCTGTATCATCCAGTCACACTCTCTACCTCACCGACTCAGCTAACCTCAAGAAGAAATAGTCGCCGTAATAAAGCCTAGCAGGTAGTCGAGATGGGGCGAGTGTTGCGGGGCGGAGATCTTGAACGGCTGGATAAAAACCTAACAGGTTATGCTGCGGGTTTTTGTTTGAATAGAAAGCCCTTTGCAATATCTTACAATAGGTATATAATTATGTTATCCAATATTGGATGCAGAGGAGGAATAAGTGTGGTTCAATTATTGATTCTTTATTATCTTAGTCTCAAATCAACGCATGGCTATGAAATTCAAAAATTTATACAGCTTAACCACATGGAAGAGTGGAATAACATACAATCTGGTTCAATCTATTATGCCATGAGTAAACTTGAAAAAGGCGGGTTAATTAAGCTTGTAGAGAAAGTGGGCGACAATGAGAAATCGAAAAGGATTTATGTGATAACCGAAAAGGGGCGCAGTAAGTTAGCACAAATGGCTTTACAAGAGCTTAAAAAGCCATTAGGTTGTATCTCGTCGGAGAAGTTTTTGATCTATCCTATTGTGGCAAATCTTACAAGGGAGCAAAGTCTCGCGGCAATTGAAGAGCATATCAAAAACCTTGAAAAAGAGCTTTGTGAGATAAGTCATTGGCACAAGGAAAAACAAATAAATGCTAGTAAGGTAGAAATAGCTACCCTGAAGTTGATGAAGGATACTGTAGAAAACCAAATTGAATGGCATAAAGTTTTGGCAGAGAATCTCGATGAAACGATTTTAGTATCTAAAGAAATTTCAAGCCTTATAAAAACGGTGGACTTTTCGGTTTCCAATGAATGTTCCAAGCACTTCAAAAACTAAGCTTAGAAGCTATTCCATATCGTTAAAAGATATGGAATAAAAAATACAAACGATATCCAATGTTGGATAACATTATGAAGGGAGATAAAATAATGAGAATCTCGGTTCTAATGGGAAGTCCCAGAAAGAAAGACAGCTTTAACATTTGCAAGGAGATTGAGGAGCAAATCAAATTGTATAGTAAGACAGTGGAATTTGATTACATATTCCTCAAAGACTACAAAATTAAGGATTGTAGGGGGTGTTGTCTTTGTTTCCAAAAAAGTGAAAATAATTGTCCCTGCAGAGATGATGACCTCAACGGCATAAAAAAGCAGCTTTTTTCGGCTGACGCTTTGATTGTCGCAAGCCCAGTATACGCCTATCAGATTACAGGACAACTCAAAAGGTTTATTGATAGAATGTCCTACCTATTCCATCGGCAAGAAATGGTGGGTAAGCCGGCTTTAATTGTCGTAACCACCGACGGAGGCGGAAGCAAGCAGGTTTATAAATATCTTAAAATGGTCATGTCCGGTTGGGGGCTTGATATTGTTGGTAATCTTCAAATTGCTTCCCCAATGTATTTTGCTAAACGCAAGCCACAGGGAGCGTTCGTATACGACCAATATTACTTTGAAAAGAAAAGTAAAAAGATTAGATTAGTTTCAGCGAAATTACTAGAACGTTTGAAAGCGACGGAGAGAAGAATGCCATCATTTTACGATATTTTCATGTTTAATTGTCTCAGAAGCAAGACTTATACATCAAAAGTTGATTATACTTATTGGAAACAACAGAACTGGTTAGATAAGGAATACTTCTATGATGTAAAGCTCAATCCCTTTAAAAGAATTTTTGGTAGTGCACTGAAAGGATTTATCCATATGATGGGAGCTAAATATTTAAAAAGTGAATAAGGACGCAAATAGTTGTGAACTTTGCCTGCTATTGATCTATTTGGCTAGGAAACATATGGCTAGTGTTATAAGGGTTCTTTGGGCTACGAATATAATTACGGGATTAGTGGTTATTCGATTATGGGTCAATTTTCGTATATACCATCTAAGATTAAAACCATCCTATTTCAAGGATGGTTTATGAAACCGTAATTGGAGATTTTATTTGATTACCGGGAAACATACTTCGGTTATAAACTGGTCTGGATTATTTACTGTTCGGGGTCCATTCAGGTAAATGTCATAGGGTGCTCCGGCATTCTTATAATCGTTTTCTTCAATCCATTTCATGACTTTTGCATATGCCGCGCCTAATTTTGAATAAGGCCCAATAAATGTTGTACAAGCAGTTAAACCTCCCATGAATTCTTTGAGGTTGTCACTTTTTTCAGTACTGACTTTCTTGATGATTGGAATACAAATTTCAATATCAGCGTTTTCCACGTCGAATTCCTTATCGTAGTAAACTGTCATCACCGGTCCGGACGGTTGGAGGTTCATATGGTAGATATCCTCAAATACCTTTCCGATAACATTACTGATATTTTCCATGCTGGTTGTTGCCCTTCTGCTGGCAACAGTTAAGGTTTCTCTTTCTTTTAATTCAACTTTTAAATCTTGAGTTTCCATTAAATTACCTCCCGACTCAATTTTTATAATTTTCGATTGGATAAGATTTCTTAGTTTTAGGTTTCTTTGCATCTCATTGTCGATTTCTGCGATTTTATTCATCAGAAATTCTTTCAACAAAGCCGCATTCTGCCTGTCTAATACAACTTTAATTTCCTCAAGCTTCAGGCCATATTCCTTAAGTTCCGATATCAATAGGATTATTAAAACCTGTTCATCGGAGTAATACCGATACTGATTCTCACTGTCTACATGAATAGGCTTTAGCAGGTCGATATCATCATAATAACGAAGTGTCTTTGTTGAAACTTTTCCGATTTTAGAAAACTGCCCTATTGTGTACACAAACATTCTCCTTTCTGTCGACGCTATAAGTATAAACCTTCCAGTTAAGGGTAAAGTCAATAAATTATTTTGATTCTCCGTGAATTAATAGTCATAAATTGCTAGCAAGGTATAAGGGTGGTTGAATCTCGATAGAAAATTGTAAATCCTGATAATACCTTTAATTTTAATTCAACCATGTTAAAAACCGCCCCACATCAAGGGCGGCTTAATAGATATCATACCTTAAGATAAACTGATTGTTTTATTTTGCCGTAATACTAACGGTACTCGACGCATTCAACAGGTCATCGACAACAACACTTAAAAGTTCCAAATCAAATGGTTTATCTAATATATAATCGATTTTGTAATGACGAGCTAAATCATCCATTTCTTGCTTGTCAGCGTATGCAGACATCAAGATCACTTTCATATTCGGATTGAAACCAAGTAATCTCTTCCGAAGCAGCTGTGCCTACTTTGTAACCTTTAGAGGAAAAGAGGTCTTCTAAAAGTATTCGAATTCCCGGATTGTCATCAACCACTAGTAAAGAACTCTGTTTCAACAGGCATCCATCTCTCTTTCAAAAGATTTCTTAGATAGTCCTTATTGGGTGAGCTGTTTCTTTTCTAATCGGTACTATGATTTAGGGAATAAGTGGCATATTTTACATAATATTAAGAATATTCTTCATAGAATTCTGAAATCCTTTCTCTTGAGAGAGGAAAAGATTCTGTTTTGGGCTTTACTGGGATCTTTCGCATCAAAGGATTCAAGGGATGAAATTCAGTACAAAAACAATTAAATTTTATTATCGTTTCATGAATATAATAGGATGACAAATATTGTCGGATATATTGATTCTAATCAACACCCGGAATATAATATCAATTGTGTTGAGATAATGTCTAAAATTACCATTTTGAGTGAGACGATGAATGAGTGCTGTAGAAATACTGAAGTCTATTGAGATTTTACGAGGAAAATTAAATACTTTGGGGTCAAATAAACCACTCGTCGACCCTGAAGTTATTCAACTTAGTCAGAGGCTCGATTTATTATTAAATGCATATTTACAGCAGGAGAGATGTTGCTTAAGTTGAGAATAGTTTTATAAAAGTTATCATACATACTTAATATGATCATGTTTTAGGGGGGAGACTTATGGACGCACCTGAGCGAATAATCTTACTTCGTGATGCCGATAAATGCGAAATTAACCCTGAATTAATGGATGCAAGAAATAAGTTTACCGTAGGACAGTTAGAAAATGAGTATTTTCAATGGTTGGATGAATTAATATAAAAAAGTAAAGCGACCTTCAGCTTATAAAGTGCTGAGGTCGCTTTTTTTTATGCAAAAAATAACTCCCACAATTTTGATGAGAGTAAAAAAGAAGGTTGGATATATGTGCGGCTTATTATTTCTGACCTTTTTCTAGACCGCGTATATACCCATGAATATAGGAAGATCTAAGACTTGGCTTATACAATATCAAAAAGGCCGTCAATGTACCAGTAAGCCCCATGACTACTGTCATTAGCTGTTCGTATGCCAATGATCTCACGAAAGGGCTCCAAATGAACCCGATAAAAAGTAAAAATGCAACTATAAAAAGCAATATTTTGGTAATACCTTTCATAAAATTCACTCCTTCCTTTGGAAGATTAGTTTACTCAATTTAGTTAATTTATTCTGAATTATGGAACTAGGACGAACCAATTACACTATGGTTTTCAGTTGAGTCTGAATCAATTTCCTTTGGCCTTTCATACTCAAGCAATCGTTTGAGTAGAGCTGAGAACTCGGATGTATCCGTTACGAGTTCAAGATAAGTCTCATTTTTAGGGTCATCAGGATACATAACAAATGAAAGTTTTCCCGGTTCTGTTTCATAAATCTCAAGTACGATTTCATTTTCGATAATTTCAATTTTTAATTTACCAGGCATTGGATTCATCTCCCGTAAAAGGAGTAGTTTGTTCACAGTTATTATAGAACAAACCGTTTCTTAAAAGACAAGTTAATGCGTTAACATATAATCTTTGTAAGGCTCTAAAATTACAAAGCTGGATACCAAAGCTAAGATAATTAGAAAAATTGCGATAATCCAAAGAGCACGGCCAACAATCTTTGCTCTCTCAGGAAAAAGTTTAATAGCAATAATCGCGTTTATAGTATCTATAGTTTCCAAAGCACTTTTTAGATTACGTATAATACTATCTCGTATTTTTACAGTGCCCAGATTCTCAATCGAAGGGATTTTCATTAGATTGTCTTGAAATCTCATGATCAGAAAGGCACCTATAATGGCTCCTGACAGAAATGTAAGACCCGTAAGACTCAAATCTTTGATTCGAACAGTAGTACCATAGCCTAGTTTATCCTCAAAAAGATCCCAGAATCGGACAATTATCCATTCAAATCCTTGAGGTTCGATCATTTTTCACCATCCCCATTTTGAGGTAATACTCGAGCCATAAAATCCCTATATACCTTAGAAAACTCATCATAAAGTTCTTGTCGCTGTTCGTCAGTAATCTTACCAGTTTTCACTAAGCGTCGCAATTCAGCTAAGGCCAATTGGGTAGACTCTTGATCCTTCAATTCTTCCGCAGTAAAAATTGGGACTCGACTATAACGATTAAATAAATCAACTTCACCTTCGAGACCAAGGTCATAGATTTCAACGAGATTATAAAGTAACTGGTCACTTGGTGATTTATTTCCCTTTTCGATTTCAGACAAATACTGGAACGATACTCCAAGTTTGGAGGCAACGGTTTTTTGAGTTAAGTTTCTCTCAGTTCTAAGAGAGGCAAGGCATTCACCGGCTCGAATTTGTTTTAATCTATTTAATTCATCCTCTGTAAGTTTCCCTAATTCTGACATTTTATATCCCTCTCCAGTCAATTTGTAATAATTTCCTGTAGAAAACACAAATAAATCCTGTTGAATTTTATTAAACCAAACGGTTGAATCATTTATTAGTTGAACCGTTGAAACATGTCTCAATTAGTATTATACATCATTGTTAGCTGTTTATCTCAAAACAATTTATGAAAGTAGGTGGTTATCTTTAAACACTATGACTCGTTGATTAAATCGCAAAACTATAGTGGAGGAATTATATGAAGTATGTGTATATCTGTAGTCCATATCGTGGCGATGTTGACTACCATGTGGCTAAGGCCCAATTTTACTGTCAGAACTCTTGGAAAAATAAGCCCTGAAGTTACAATCAATAATTTTAAAGTAAGAAACCAATTACACAAAATTTCTTATACTCCCCAGTTCTCGGCTTAATATTAGCTGATTTCATTTTTGGAGTGTTGCTTTCGCTTAGAAACAGTAATTTTAGTTTCAGTAAACTGCCCCAATTTGTTGAAACGAGCTTGGTTCCTTATATTGGTGGCCTTTTGGTGCTAGCTGTCTTTTCAATGTGAACGCTGAACTTGGGGCGCTATTTTTTACTCTTGCCGCCACAATTACTGCAAAATTCTTGGCTGATATTGTAACCAAAGCAGGGCAATTATTTAATGGGCTTCAGATTCAGAGTCCGATCACAGTTGGACAGCCGTAATCCGTTCCCGTAGAACCCGCTGCGGAGGTAAAACAATAATATGAAAGATGTATGTGCTGAATGTGATAGACGCTCCTATTGTATGTATCCTTGCCAAGAATGGCTAGACGAGAATAAAAAGTGTCCAATAAAGTGCGAGTAGGATAGACAGATTAAAAACCCCGGCGGCTTGTGTCGTCGGGGTATGTATCCTTAATAATTGAGAAAAAATTATAAGATAAGGAAATATTTAATAAATCTACCTAATGATATTTATATAAGATTCCGATATAAAAATAGGAAGTTCATTTATGTTCATATGGTAAGGAAGGTGTTTTTGTTGAAAATCAATTCTCTTTCTTCTCGGCAATCATTAGTTCCAAACATGATTAATAAATCAAATTTAGACAATAATTTTGAAGTTGAATCACAGGATTCATCTGAATTATTAAAAATGAAACAGCTTGTTTATAGTGATGCTCCAAAGGCAGCTAACTCTCAAACAAATAGCATAAATATTAAACCGGGTGAGATAAAGAATATTGGGAATATTGAGGGCTATCCATTAAACATTAGTTTTGATGCTAACGGTATGATGTCAACTAGTTTTTCGATACCTATTCATTCAAGTGTAGGTGCAGTTACGCCTGAAGATATGTTTGCGGCAAATGTTGCTTCGAGTTATACGCCAGCACAAATTAATAAGGCAAACTCAATTGTTAGTAGGTTTCAACTTTTAAATTCGGTAGCCAATGGGACTATGTCAGTTAATCAATACAATTCAACAGATTTTGGACAGAACACCATGTCAACGTCAGAATTGTTGACTTCACTTGGTATTGATGTATCAAAATCATTCTCTTTTAACGGAAAGAGTTTTTATTTAGATAATCAAGGTAATCTTCACGCTTCGCTGCCAGCTAGTCAGTTAAATGCTATACAATAGAAATATCTAGATGCCTTGTGGAATATGAATGGATCAAGGAAATAGAGGCTCCTTTCTAACTAAGGATAGGAGGCTTACACTGTGCTAAGAAAACTATTTATATTGGACTCAAACGACTGGCTTTCGTTAAAGACTTATTTATTTAAGTCCTTAACTAATACTTGCTATCCACCCATACAAGAGCTATCATGTCCTACACCCGAACAAAACAGGGCGTAGGATATTTTCATACTACCAATATGTTCCCACAAGCCTCTCACGGAAGGAGATGAGCCACATGAAAAAAATACGCACCATCGAGAAAACGCCAGTCTTCAATGAGCCTTTCAAAAAGCTTAGAGTTTGCGCCTACGTGCGTGTTTCGACAAACCAAGCTGAACAGCAAGAAAGTTTTTCAGCCCAAGTCCAACATTACACTTCCTATATAAATAAGATCCAGAATGGACCTTTTCAGGCATTTATAGCGACCAGGGTATATCCAGCAAGAACGCAGCAAAACGACCAGAGTTTATGAGGATGGTTCAGGATGCCGAGAATAAGAAGTTCGATCTTATTATAACGAAGTCCATTAGCCGCTTAGCTAGGAATACAGCCGATTGTTTGGAAACTGTCCGTAAACTTAAGCTTCTAGGGATTGCTGTCCAGTTCGAAAAAGAGGCGATAAATACTCTAACCGCTGAAAGCGAACTTATGCTTAGCATTTTGAGCTCAGTAGCCGAGGAGGAATTGGCCTCAATTTCTCAAAACATGCATTGGAGTAACCAACGCCGGTTTAAGAAAGGTAAGTTCTCAGTTAACACAAAACGCTTCCTTGGCTATGATAAAGACCGAGAGGGAGATCTAATAATAAACGAGGATCAAGCCGCCATTGTCAGGAGAATCTTTAAAAATTATCTTTCCGATCTGGGTGCTTCCCGAATAGCTAAAGGACTTGAAGCTGATGAAATTAATAATATCTCCGGGCGGGTTAAATGGGCCGAATCAAGCATCCGCGATATTTTGAAAAATGAGAAGTATGCCGGAGACGCACGACTTCAAAAGACCATTACAACGGCCCTATATAATAGGAAGAAAAATTCTGGCGAAGCCCCAATGTACTATGTGAAGGATAGCCACCCAGCTATTATTAGCCGAGAGGATTTTGAGAAAGTCCAAGATATAATGGCAGATAGAGCCAAGTCAAGAGGAAACGTTGAGGGTAATCGAGAGAAATACACAAATCGATATGCCATAACTGGAACCATTGTTTGCGGCCACTGTGGAAAAACATTTAAAAGGCATATAGACAATTGCGGTACGGTTGCCGAATCTATTTGTTGGATTTGTAGCACATATATAATGGGAAGAAAAAAATCGTGCGGTATGGGGACAGCAGTTTAGCCTCTACCACAATTAAATCATTGATCTCACTGGTAATATTACAGATTTCAGAAGTGTATCAAATTCGGACTTTTTTCTCTCTCTTGCTTCCTGCTAAAATCAGATTGGAAGAGAGGATGAAATGCGAAAGAACTACTTTGTAAAATTGGTAAAA
Source organism: Desulfosporosinus sp. FKA (assembly GCF_002196785.1). Classification (NCBI taxonomy): domain Bacteria; kingdom Bacillati; phylum Bacillota; class Clostridia; order Eubacteriales; family Desulfitobacteriaceae; genus Desulfosporosinus; species Desulfosporosinus sp. FKA. Next base: position 234,843 of record NZ_NAHZ01000025.1, read on the forward strand.
TACATGAAAAATGTTTATCAGATTGATCATGGTTTGAATCAATTATCTGACGGAAGAGTTAACCCTACTTATTGCACGGGTCAAGTTATTCTGCCGGTGCTTTTAGGCTTCTTACTCAGGATAAAAAGCTTTAATGAACTGAATTTCATGATAAAGAATAATGAGTTCAGCAAACTGTTTCCCCGGGGGACAAAATTGCCAAAGATTGATGCTATTAGAGATACACTTAAAGTAATGGATATAGATGGACTAAAACAAGTCAATCAGAATATCGTAAAAACAGCCGTTGAGAATAAAGTTTTCGATAATGGAACGATTGATGGATATACTGTGGTTGCCATCGATGGCACAAAATTCTTCGGTAGTAATAAGAAAAGCTGTCCAGAATGCTTGAAAAATACCAAAGGCAATAAGATCCATAGTTTCCATAGTGGCGCTGTCATATCAACAGTAGGTAAAGGCCCCAAACTGGTGATTGGCTTTGAAATGTACAAGCCCGGAGAAGATTCTGCTTCAAAGGATGAGGGTGAGCTGAACGTTGCGAAAAGGCTGCTTTCAAGCATCATGAAGAGACAAAAAAGATTAATGGATGTTGTCGTTTATGATGCCCTTGCCTGTAATTCAGTTTGGATTAACCACTGCAAAAATCTCGGCATCGGTACAATTGTCCGAGCAAAAAACAATAATAATAAGAGTTTGCGGTCAGCAAGAAAGAAGACAAATAAGTCCAAGACAGTTGATGTATGGGAAGATGAAAGAGGATTTGAGAAAGTTGAAGTTTATGAGTCAATATTTACGATGGACAATGTTGAGCAACCCTTGCGCTTTGTAAAATTTGCAATGAAACATAAGGACAAGAAGCGCACACAGATTATGATCGTAACGACATGTAATGATATGGCGCTTAAGACCTTGTTCAAAATAATTAGAGCACGTTGGGATATAGAGAACTCAATCTTTAACAACCTGAAAAGTGAATGTGGCTTAGAGCATTGTTTTGTGCACGGTGGGAATGCCGTAGAAGCAGTGCTCAATTTGATCTTTATTTCATCGAATATTACGCAGCTGTTCTTAGTAAGGCGGCTGAGAGATCATTTTACAACTCAACGAGAAATGGTAAGGCTTTTATTGAAAGGCCTATATCTAATGAAGTATAAAGATGAACTGGTTTTTAGCAGCTCATAAAGATTAGGCAATTAGAAATGAAGTGTAATTTTGGGGTAAGGGGAGACGTATCCTCGGAATAGTTAAAATAAGTAAATAGTGTAGATATAATACATACTAAGAGAATACTTCAATTAATATCGGTTGGAATCCTACAAAAGCTAAATCGCTGGTAATTTGCTACTGTAGATGAAATACATTTGGCGTTACTTTATTATTTGTGGTAATTGTGTCTAAGTGGGGTAATGTGATTAATGAACGAACTAATTTATTACGAAAAAATGACCTTGCTGTCGAGGAAATTTACACCTTAAGCAAGGTCATAATTGTTATAGGGAGGCTTTTAATAATGACAGTTCATACCTTAGCTTGATTCCCAGTGATTCCAACGACATGTCCACGAATGAAAACAAAACTTAAGCAAAGAGTAATAACTAAGGCAACTCCATAGATAATGAATAGCTGCAATAGTCCAAAAGTTGCTATGAGTCTGCTTCCAATGGCCGTGCCAACACCACCGCCTCCCATAAAGCAGAAGGCAACGAGTGACATGGCCGCTCCTCGTGCTTTTTGGGCAAATTCTGTGGCCCTGGTCAATAATGTCGAGTGCGTAAAGATAAAGCCAAGTCCTAACAGAGCGACTCCTAAAATAAGCAGGATTAGATTTGTACCCAAAGAATAGAGAATAAAGTCAGCCAGGGCAGCAAATAGCAATCCAAAAGTTAATACCGTTCTGGCCCCAACTTTTTGTGAGAGCTTACCACTTAAACGTCCTCCTATAACCGACATAATTCCAAAACCTGTCATGATGAGACCGATATAAAAGAAATTAAAGTGATAAGTTTGTGCTATATAGGAGCCAATGTAGGAAAAACTGCCAACGATAAAAATCCCTTCGAGCACGACTATAAAATACGTGAGGAGACTTTCGGAAGTCGCCAAAAGTCTTTTGTAGGGTGCTAGTAGTTTACTGTTAGGATTTTTATCAGAGGGCAGACTTTTGTAGTTTTTAAGAAGTAAAATTGTTGGGATTAGAGAAAAAACAGAATAGGCCGCAAAAACCCCTCGCCAGTTCAGAAAAAAGGCAATGGTTCCGCCAATGGCCATACTCAAGCCTTGGCCGAGAAAAGAGATGCCCATAAAACTGCCAATTGCACCTTGTCGCTCTTGAAGAGGAAAGACATCGCCAATTAAGGCCAAGGAAATTGGCATTACTGAAGCAGCAAACAATCCTGTCAAAGCCCTGAAAAGGGCTAGACTCGTCAAGCTGCTACCGAAAGCACAGAGACCTGTCGCAATAGTAAAAGCAATCATGGAAAATGTAATCACTTGTTTTTTGCCATAGCGATCGGCAAGCGGTCCAAAGATAACCTGAAAAATACCAAAAGGAATCATGTAAGCACTGATTAATAAGCCGGCCTTTGCTATATCAATGTTCAAATTTTGAGAAATTGCGGGTAATAAGGGAGAAACGACCCAATTATCTGCCATAACGATAAATCCGGCCAAACCGAGCAAGGCGATAAGATTCTTCTTCACGTTCATACACCTCGTTTCACTAATCTTAGGGGGTTGAGAATAAACTTAGTCTCAAAACAACCAATGAGTTTAAGAGTAAATTATGAAATGATAAAGTTAAACATATAACCCGTAAAAATGATTCCACAGCCGACAATAGTCACGAAAATCACAAGCAGTTTTGGCTTTAAAACCTTACGCAGTAAGATCATTTCTGGAATGCTCAAGGCGGTAACCGCCATCATGAAAGCAAGTGCGGTGCCCATAGCGACACCTGCTCTGGTTAACTCACTGACCAGCGGAATGACTCCAGCAGCATTCGAATATAACGGGATGCCGAAGAGAACCGCGACCAACACAGCAAAAGGATTGTTTTTCCCGGCGTATTTGGCCAGCGCATCCTTAGGGATCCATCCGTGCATAAATCCCCCAATCGCAATACCTATCACGACATAAATCCATATTTTTTTAATGAGATCCAATGTGAAAACCCAGGCATCACGAAGTCTTTCATTTAACGCTGGAATAGGTATTTCGAGACCATCATTATCAATTTCAATTTCATAGACATAGCCCTCGACATACTTTTCTAACCCGAGCTTGCCTAAGATGAGACCACTGATGATGGCGATGATTTCTCCAGAAGCAATATAAATGAGGGCAATTTTTAATCCGAAAAGACTGTATAAGAGCCCGAGAGCTACTTCATTAACCATTGGGGCAGCAACTAAATAAGAGAATGTTACCCCTAAGGGAATACCGGCTTCAACAAAGCCTATAAACAAGGGTACCGCTGAACAAGAACAAAATGGAGTGACGATTCCCAGCAGAGCTGCGAGGATGTGAGCAAGAAAGGTATGTCCTTTTTTATTGGCAAGAATTTTACGGGTTTTTTCTGGTGGAAAGAAACTGCGAATAAAGGTAATGGCATAGATGATAAAGAAAAGAAGGATGAAGATCTTGATGGTGTCGTAGACAAAAAAGTTGAGCGCACTTCCAAGTTTTGAATCTTTGGCAATATTAAATACGGAGTAGATCAGCCAGTCAGCTAAGTTTTGAGTCCAGGTAAACATATAATCACTTCCTCTATTACTATTTTAATGGGTTATTTGTTTGGAAAATGGTGCGGCTATTGTCTATAACTCGATAAGAAAGACGCACCTGATAAAAGTTCACCCCCAAAACAAAAATAAGTAATTAAGTATTTTCTAATATTATTATAATATGTAATTATTATTTTTCAAGAGAAGCAGGCCTAAAAAGAGAAAAAAAACCGTCATCCTCAGATGGCGGTTTTAAAGTTAAGTATCATGGTTAATGATAGGCAAGGAACCTTTGCTTAATCTTATGCTTGAATTAACTTCTTAATTTCTGCAGTAGACAATACTTTTCCGTAGGATTTAACCTTTTCATCAATCACAAATCCAGGGGTTCTCATGACGCCATACTTCATGACTTCTTTAATATCCTCAACTTTTGTTATTGAGGCATCGATTCCCATTTCTGCAATAGCCGCTCTAGCATTAGCCTCTAATTTCTTACAGTTGGCACAACCGCTGCCTAGAATTTTAATCTCCATTTTCGGTTCCTCCTTAAGTAATTGATTCTTGAATGCTCTTAATATGGGCAATAGCAAAATCATCCGTTAGTTTGATAATTGATTTTACTTTCTCATTGCTAATACGGTAATGAACATTGAGACCAACTCTCTCGCTGACGAGTAGACCGGCCTCTTTGAGGATCTTTAAGTGTTGTGATAAGTTAGATTGGCTAAATTCTACATCTTCAGTGAGTTTACAGACACATTTCGGTTCATCAAGCAAAAATTTGACAATCTTATAACGAATAGGATGGCCTAGCGCCTTTAAAACTTTGGCACTCAATTCAATTTGGTTCATAATGTTCACCTTTTTCGGCATAATTGCTTTGTTAATTAATTATATTATAAAATACTTATATAATCAATTTCAAGTTATTCATCTTTAATGAATGTCACAAAGAAAACTAAACTAAACTAAAATACAAATGCCACTTGTTCATATCAAAAAAACTTGATATAATTTCCTCTATGATAGATATAGTTAAAATTTCTAAAGCTCTAAGCGATCCTATTCGCTATAAGATTTTATTGATGCTCCTCAACCATAAAGGATGTACATCATCTCAATGTGAGTCGGATATGAATGGCGTGTGCAATTGTGAGATTATGGAGGAGTTTGGTATGATTCAGTCTCGTGTTTCATACCACATGAAAGAACTCTGCGAAAGTGGGCTAGTTACAGAACTGCCCAAGGGAAAGTGGAAATATTATACTCTTAATAAGGAGGCAATACGAGAGTATAGCAAAGAATTGGGGGTTATTTTTCAACTATAACCCCTATTATTATGAATTTAATCATCAAAATTTATTGATACGACTAGAGGGCTTTGAGTTATTGTGATATTTCAACACACTTCACCTATGATTAAGCTTATATTTTTTTATGAATAATCAAATAAAATTGGAGACGATAAATAATGAATCAAGATAAACCTGTTAGTCGCAAACTCTCTACTCTGGACCGATATTTAACGTTGTGGATTTTTTTGGCTATGGCAGTTGGGGTGGGATTAGGATACTTTGTTCCTTCGTTTTCTCAATTTCTTGATCACTTGTCAGTTGGAACGACATCAATACCGATTGCTCTTGGTTTAATCGTTATGATGTATCCCCCTTTAGCTAAAGTTAATTACAGAGAAATTGGGAAAGTTTTCAAAAATGGCCGAGTTTTAGGCTTGTCCTTGATTCAGAACTGGGTGATAGGACCTATTCTTATGTTTTTACTCGCAATCATCTTTTTACGTGGATATCCTCAGTATATGGTTGGGTTAATTCTCATTGGATTGGCCCGCTGTATTGCCATGGTGATTGTATGGAACAGTTTAGCTGAAGGAGATTCAGAGTACGCAGCGGCCCTGGTAGCCTTTAACTCTGTATTTCAAGTGTTGTTTTATTCCGTCTATGCCTATTTGTTTATTACGGTTTTGCCGGGAGTATTTGGCCTGAAAGGAATGCAGGTCCATGTTTCGATGGGTGATGTTGCAGCCAGCGTAGGAATCTATCTGGGTATACCATTCCTGGGAGGTATGCTGACCAGGCTTTTCTTAGAACCGGCTAAGGGAACTGATTGGTACAAAGGTGTATTTGTTCCCAAAATAAGCCCATTAGCGTTGATCGCTTTGTTATTTACCATCGTTATTATGTTCAGTTATCAAGGTCGTTATATTGTTCAGTTACCACTTGATGTTGTAAAGATAGGCCTTCCGCTCGTTATTTATTTTGCTGTTATGTTCACGCTGTCCTTTTTTATTAGTAAACGGATGGGTATTAATTACGCCCAAACAACAAGTTTATCGTTTACTGCGGCGAGCAATAATTTTGAGTTGGCAATAGCCGTTGCAGTCGCTATGTTCGGAATTCAGTCCGGTCAGGCATTTGCCGCTGTGATAGGGCCGTTGATTGAAGTGCCGGTTATGATTGCTCTTGTAAACGTTGCTTTGAGCTGGCGTCAAAAATACTTTGGATTGCAAAAAAGTTAATTGCATAGAAATTAATTTTCTAATGAGGTAATACTAATGAATAAGATTAAAGTTGCGTTTGTATGTGTGCACAACTCTTGTCGCTCACAAATGGCTGAAGCTCTTGGTAAAAAGCTGGCATCGAATGTTTTTGAGTCCTATTCAGCTGGTACAGAAACGAGACCGCATATCAATCTTGATGCCGTTCGGATTATCCAACAACTGTACGATATTAACATGGAAGAGACGCAGTTCTCTAAGCGTATTTCGGATATTCCTACACCGGATATTGTCATTACAATGGGCTGTAATGTTAATTGTCCTTATGTGCCTTGTAAGTATCGAGAAGATTGGGGACTCGAAGATCCAACCGGTAAAAATGATGCTGAGTTCACGAAGGTGGCAAGAATCATTGAAAGGAAGATCTTAGGCTTAAAGAATCGAATCATTAACCATGAGATAAAGGGTTAATGGTTGCAGAAGGAGCAAGACTATGTTGGATATCAGCATTGGGAGAGAAATTATGATTAATCAAACTTCAAGTGAACTGACGTTTCGAGATATCTTAGGCTCTTGGAAGGTACGATGGGGAATTAATCGAATGAACTACAAAGTAGAGCCGGGGCTTTATCGAATTGGAAACCCTGATAAATCTTCTCCCGTTTTTGTTTCAGCAAATTATAAAATGAGCTTTGACAGCTTAAGAAAAGAATTAAGCGGATTTGATGCCTATATCATGGTTATAGATACCAAAGGAATTAACGTTTGGTGTGCCGCAGGCAAGGGGACATTTGGGACAACAGAAATTATAAACCGTATTGCTATCGTTCAGTTGGACAAGGTTGTTTCGCACAGAAATCTAATACTACCACAACTGGGAGCACCGGGTGTCGTCGGTCACGAAGTATTAAAGTATTCTGGTTTCAGAGTAATCTATGGACCGGTAAGGGCTAAGGATATTAAGGACTTTATGAATGCCGGAATGAAGGCTACTTCCGAGATGAGAAGGGTTAAGTTCAGTGCCTATGATAGGTTGGTTTTAACTCCGGTTGAATTGGTTAATACTATTCGGCCTTCGTTAATGATATTTGGAGTGCTTTTTTTGCTAAACCTTATTGGGATAGGGCCATTCGGCTTCGTTGATTTTTACGGGTATTTAGGTACTTTGATAGTTGGATGTGTATTAACTCCATTGCTGCTGCCTTGGATTCCCGGTCGGGCTTTTGCTTGGAAAGGCTGGTTATTAGGACTTATTTGGGCTGTCGGTCTAAATTTGCTGAATGGATGGCCGTATGCGCCGCAATATAGCTTATTAAAAGCTCTGAGTTATTTGTTAATTCTGCCTTCACTTTCTGCTTACCTGGCTATGAATTTCACAGGGGCTTCAACGTTTACTTCCTTCTCGGGTGTATTGAAAGAGATGAAAACAGCTATTCCGGCGATTATTATTTCAATTTCGTTAGGGGTGGTTTTGATTTTAGTAAATAGCTTTATCTAGTGCGTAAGGAGTAAAAAATGAAGAATAGATATTTAAAAAATGTCTCTACATTAAAGATGGGATCAGAGAAATGCACTGGTTGTGGAAAGTGTCTTGAGGTCTGCCCTCATAACGTTTTTGTCATGACAAATGGTAAATCTGTTATTGCCCAAAAAGATAATTGCATCGAATGCGGTGCATGCGTCAAAAATTGTCCGTTTAATGCTCTGGAAGTTAAACCTGGCGTTGGTTGCGCATCGGCCATTATTAAAGGCTGGCTTACTGGAACAGAACCTAGTTGTGATTGTTCGGATGGTAGCTGCTGCTAATTTTAACGGAATGTACACCTTGAAAAATGCATCCCTTTTTAAGCCGATGCACCCCAGCAGTTTAGCCTCTACCACAATTAAATCATTGATCTCACTGGTAATATTACAGATTTCAGAAGTGTATCAAATTCGGACTTTTTCTCTCTCTTGCTTCCTGCTAAAATCAGATTGGAAGAGAGGATGAAATGCGAAAGAACTACTTTGTAAAATTGGTAAAATACATGAAAAATGTTTATCAGATTGATCATGGTTTGAATCAATTATCTGACGGAAGAGTTAACCCTACTTATTGCACGGGTCAAGTTATTCTGCCGGTGCTTTTAGGTTTTTTGCTTAGAATAAAAAGCTTTAACGAGCTGAATTTTATGATTAAGAATCATGAGTTTAGTAAACTGTTTCCCCGAGGAACTAAGCTGCCGCAAATTGATGCAATTAGAGATACGCTGAAGGTCCTAGATCTCGAAGGACTAAAACAAGTCAATCAAAACGTCATAAAAACAGCCGGTGAGAATTAAAGTTTTCGACAATGGAACGATCGATGGGTATACTGTGGTCGCAATCGATGGCACAAAATTCTTCGGGAGTAATAGGAAAAGCTGTCCGGAATGCTTGATAGATAAAGTTACCCGATGAGATTGTAAGATTAATCTCATCGGGTAATTTATTGTGTGTCTAATGAAGTTTAAAGATAAACTGGTTTTTAGCATCTCATAGAGATATAACGATTAAATGAGAAGGCTGATGTTGAGGTAGGGGAATTCTCTCCTTGAAATTAAATTAAGTAAATAATGTTTATATAACACACACTAAAATAATTCTTAAATAGAAATTGACGGAATTCATGCAGAAGCGAAATTGCTGGTATAACACATAATGGATATAATGGTATTGACTTGAAACCTCTATTAATGTAGAGTAAACTCATATTCTACAATAATAGAGGTTAATGAGTTATGAAGAAAACAATCAAAATTACCGATGCTGAGTGGCAGGATATATCATTCAATCTCAAAATGGTTAAAAAAATTAAATATTTCTAAAAAGGAGAGAGAAAAATGTCACTAAAATCTAAAATGTTGGAAGAACTAACCGAACAGGACAAACATAAGCTTTTTGCGGAAAATAATAGCTTTTATTTAGCGGTAAAGTCTGAAGAGAAGCTGCGTAAGATACTGACCAAAAGGGAAACTGAAATAATTAGATTAGTTTCGAGAGGATTACACAACAAAGAAATTGCTTCAGTTTTAGGCATTAGTGTTCGAACGGTGGAATTTCACGTTAGTAATATTCTACTCAAATTAGAGGTAAGCACACGTTTGGAAGCCGTTTTCAAATGGGTTATGTGGGACAAACTCGCTTAAAAGCCCCAATTTTAGCTATTCTCAGTAAATATCACCCTAATTCGCCGCTAGGCTTAGTGCGCCGATCACCATGTTAAACGCTGCCTTTAATCTGTTTTGATCTAGCATCGAATTCTCTATTTTTATTACCGCTTTATCCATTTCATCCACCGACGAATACTTATCTTCCATTTTAATTGGCATGGGTAATTGACCCAATGATACTGCGGGAATCCCAGCCCTAGCAAATGAGATATAGTCACTGGCTGGTGCATTAACAATTTGTATTTGTTTGCTTTGCAAAAAACTATTAAAAAGAGCTGAAGCTTGATTCTCTTTTCCGTCAATGGTAGCTAAAATCAAGTTATTAGTCCCCTTTATGCCGAGGTAATCAAGATTAATGTCAGCCAGAATGTTTTCCTTTTCCTCCTCTGATAACTTGGACACATAGTAGCGTGAACCATATAAGCCGCTTTGCTCTCCCCCAAAAAGCACAAAACGCACTTCCGCGTTGCAATTTGCTTTTGCTATTAATCTGGATACTTCCAGGAGCATGGCTACCCCTGTCGCATTATCAATAACTGCACCGTAGCCTGTATCGTCATAGTGGGCGCTGATAACAATTATTTTTTTGCTGGCATCATTGTTAGGCTTCTGAATAGCTATGATATTTTGACTTTCGCCGTCTTTCTGTGCCTCCGTGACATCCACATTCCAAAATGAATCATCCTTGAAATTCTTAAACTCTTTAAAGTTAGGTTGTTTTTGCAAGTCATAGGGAAATACCTGAACCTTCGGCGAATAACCATATGATTTTAGCTCATTTTGTAAGTACGAGGCGGTGTATCTTTCACCTTGTGAACCCATGTTTCTTTTATAGGATGATACTGAATGGATATTCTTCATTATTTTGTCTAAATTGGGACTTAACCCTGGGTCGATTTTAATAGGGCCTGCAGCCACCGGTTGCTTCATCTCTGACGATCTGGTGCTGCATCCCGTTACAAACATAAAAAGTACGATAAACATTAAACAAACGAATTTGTTGAATGTACTGGCCTTAATAATCATCTACTTTCTACTCCTTATTAAACTAAAGTTGCGTCGATTCCAAATTATTATTTCAACTAGCTAGGAATAATTACTGAAATAAGTACAGTCAAACTGTATTTTTGCTGTTCTCTAAAAAAACCCTTCTCTGTAATATTTAATAATACCAGATCAGGGTTAAATAATGTATTAACTTACCCTTTCTTTAATAGAGCGATATTTTCAGTTTTCTATCTAACCAATGATTTCAATATACTGCTTGGCAATCCATCCCCACAAAGCAGTGTGACTACTGTTATAAATAGGAACCCATGTATATCCATTAGCAGTTATCTCAGTTGCATTATACAGAGAGCCTGTATAACCTTTAGGTAATGTACCGATAATGCTAAAACTAGTTCCGGCACCACTTCTAACACTCAGGGACGATGCCGTTACAGTAAACACATTCATCCATTGGGGGGAAAGAACAGCATTGCTTTTGACATTATTGCTAAGGTCCGTACTATTAGTGTCAGAACTTCCGGGCGTTGTTACTGTCACTTTATCAACATTACTGGAAGATGAAGGATTTGCTGTAGCTAATGATGTCGATCCCAATAGCATAGCGGAACATATTAAGATTGAAGTAACTTTCCCTTTAATGCCAATTTTAATCATCGTTATCTACTCCTTTAATATCATAAAATTGGATATAATTGTAAGTCTGCTTATTCTACTAGGTAACTCTACTCATGATTAAATTACCTCCTTTTTTTGTGGTAAAATATCCCTATAGGCTTTATCATAATACAGTTTTACTAATTGCGCCCCCGTGATTCTACTAGGTAAATAGATTTAATTTTTACGTTACTATAGCAAGATTGTTTTGAATTTTAGTAGATTTATAAATTAATAGAATGCATATATGCACATTAAGTAATATTAAGGATATATAAGTAATAATATAGAAATATAACACATAATGGATACAATGATATTGACTAACAATATCTATTGGTGTAGAGTAAACTCATATTCTACGTTAATAGAGGTTGAAAATTTATGAAGAAAACAATCAAAATTACCGATGCTGAGTGGGAAGTTATGAAACTACTATGGGAAAAATCCCCCATAACATCAAGCGAAATGATTAAAATTTTAGGATCAACGATTGGCTGGAGTCCGACCACTATTTATACACTCATAAGCAGGTTGGTTAAGAAAAAAGCTCTGGTCATTGATCAGGGTTCGTCTCCCTATATTTGCAGGCCTCTTTTATCTCAATCAGACTATCGGAAAGAAGAAAGAACCAGTTTCCTAAAAAAGGTTTATAACGGTTCGCTAAACTTGTTCATTAAGAACCTTTTGGAAGAGGAAGAATTGTCAGAAGCTGAAATTGACGAACTCAAAACTCTTCTGGATATAGCAAAAAATAAGGAACGGTGATATTTTGAGTTTCCTATTCGCCTTATTTCATTGGGTGTTGTTTTCTTCTCTGATGGCATGCCTGATAATCCCCAGCATTTTATTGGTAAAACTAGCAGTTAGAGATAAGCTGTCTCCTTCCTGGCATTATTTCATATGGTTTATCCTACTGATACGGTTGATATTACCGGTTACACCCGCAAGCTCTCTAAGTATCCTCAATGTTCTTCCGAGGTTTAATGCTATTTCCTTTAAAACATCGAATGTTCAAGTTCCATTAGAAAAAGACACTGTTCCTCAAACGGGAGTTATCCTAACCTCGGCACATACACAAACCGATACTCGGCCCGATCCGAAGCAAATCCTACATAATTATTCGTCACAAGCTATTATTGAACCTAGTGATCATCTGAATCAGAAAATTTATATCGACGATATCGCCTTATTAATCTGGCTGACTGGAACCATAAGCTTTGGTATCTATGTACTTTGGATAAATTGGCATCTCCTGTTAAGAATCCGGAAAAACTCACAGGATGCTCAAGAATCGGAAAAATTGTTGTTAGATCAATGCAAGAATATTCTGAATAGTAAATCGAATATAACTCTCATTACTACCCTGTTAGTTGAGATGCCTGGACTGTTTGGCTTTTTCAGGCCTATTCTGTTGCTTCCTCTTCATCTATCGGATCAAATAACTTCTGATGAATTGAAGCATATCTTTCTCCATGAGTTGACTCACTATCAACGAAAAGATTTTATTGTTAATACCATCATGGTATTTTTAAAAGTCATCCACTGGTTCAATCCTTTATTGTGGTACGGTTTTTACCTAATGCGTAAAGATTGCGAAATAGCTTGTGATTCCCGGGTCCTATCCCGCATGAAACCAGAGGAACGTCCAAATTATGGGTATACACTGATTCATCTGAAGCAAATTGCAAGGCTTCAACATATTCCAGGAATTATAGGAATGGTGGCCAAAGAATCGAAATTAAAGAAACGAATTATAATGATTTCTTCATTTAAGAAAAGTACCACAAAGTCAATGGCTATAGGAACTGCTTTGTTGATTCTTTTAGGCCTTATGTTGTTAACCGGAGCCAAGAATAGTTTTACGGACCAGGCGACAAAATTTAATCAAAACTCCGCAGGCCAGATGTCTGGGGATAATCATCCCAAGCAAGAATGGGATAGTCTTGCGAAAAAGAACGCAAGGGTTTCTTTATTGGACATACAGGGTCAAAATTTTGCCGGTCAATTTACTGGGAAGATGATGATTGTTCCTGATTCCTCTAAAGTAGAGGTGGGATTTAGCCATAAAAAATCTAAACCCGATAAGACCACTCGTAATCTGGCAGAGGCCAATAAGGCAGTAGGAGCAATTAATGGGGGAGCATCAAAGACGGATTCTGTTTTTGGACCAGCGATCGCAGCAAGTGGAATAGTCATTCATAATGGGAATTTGATCTTTGACGACCCGAAAGACGACAACCGTGCTCAAACTATAGTCGGGTTAACAGAAAAGGGAACGATGATTGTCGGAAGCCATACCATAGCAGAACTAAAGAAAAGGAGTGTTAAGGAAGCAGTGAGTGCTGGCCTGCCACTCATAATCAATGGAACGGCACAAAATCTCTCGAACTACTTTGGGGTGTATAGTCAGACGGCTATCGGACAAAAGGAAGATGGGACCATACTTATGCTGGTTATAAATGGTCGAAGTAAAGAGTCACAAGGGGCTATGTTACAAGATATCCAGGCTATTTTTCTTAAGCATGGAGCCAATAATGCGGCACTTTTAGACGGAGGAAGTTTATCAACGATGGTTTATCAAGGGAATATCGTCAATAAACCACCCGCAGGTGAGCAAATTGTTGCCTCAGCCATTATGGCGATGCCTTAAAAACAGAGATGATGGAGGTGAATAGGACATAAATTCAGGCTTGAAGTATTACCAGTTAATTTTAATGGAAATCGGAAGGGGAATTAATCGATGAAAAAAACGAAAAGTATCATGACGGTCTTACTAACAGGAATTCTTTTAGTAGCTTTTGGTGCCAATGCCTATGCAACGACAGTATCATCTGAGACATTAACAACATCAACTGTATTATCACCAAATTATATTTCACCGAATCAACCAGGACCAGGGTATACAGGTCCGTGTACTGTTACTGCACAGCCAAGTATAATCGTTAGATCAGGCCCGGGAACAAACTATTCATCTGTTGGCAGTGTGTTATATGGAGGCGTTGTAAACGTTATTTTGGTTAACAACAGTGGCTGGGCAGAAATAAGGATGGTAAATAATCAAACAGGTTGGGTGTCAACTTCTTATCTTACAAAATAAATGGGATAAGAAACTTGATGTATTTAAATGCTACTGCATTTAAATAAAGACGCCCTCAGATCATCAATACCCGCAAAGTAACCAATGATCTGAAGGCGTAGGCCCCTACACAAAATTGTAGGTAATTATATTATAAGCTTACTAGGGGAATTTGTGAAGGGAGTTTTAAAGAAGGGAGTATTAATTGTTTTCCCTAATAAATTTCGAAAAGAGGAGTATTGTGAAGAAATGTTTCTTAAAAAAGGTCATTACTTTAAGTACTATTCTTGCCTTATCTGTTACCCTATTTTCCGTACCGGCCTTTGCCGAAAGCAGAACAGAACTAGGTTTGAAACAGATTTCTGTGACAGATAAAGATCCAAATCTTCTAGGTGATATTACTCCTGAAGCGATAAAAGAAGGCCAAGATAAATCTGCATTATCTCAAAAAATAGTAGAAATTTGGGATAAATCTGTAAAAAAACCCGAATCTGTTACAGAAAGTGATCGTAAAACAATACAAACATATATTGATAAATATGCTAAAGGAAATAGCGTAGATAAATACATTTATAAAAGTAGTGGTAATAGCTCAAAAATAACTGCTGCGGCCATCGGAGATGGAGTGTATAAATACCTAGGTTTACCTGGTATTGTTCAGTCGAAAGATAATTACTGTTCAGCTGCAACATGCTACGCTATTCTTCAGGGTAGAGGAATTAACGTATCTGAAACAACAATGGCTCAAAGATTGGGTATTTATGGAAAGACAAACGGTGCATACCTCAGTGCCGTTTGCCCAGCACTTAATTACTATAATGGTTATAATGGGAACAACTTTAAGTATGCTTTAAGTACAGGCCCTGGTTCCTATACATCAGCATGGGAAACCAGCATGACAAATAATGCTATTGCCACATTATTAGGTAATTATGGGGTTGTTTATGATGTCCATATGGTTAATTCATCTGGGAGTGCCCGATTGTCTGGATATGAAACTATGTATTCATCCGATATTAGGCATTATGTAGCTGGAGAAGGGTTTAACGGCACGAATCCGTCGGCTAAAACTTGTTATTACTATGATTCTAATAACCTGAAAAGTTTTACAAATAGACATTTGTGGGTCTATTTCTCCACTATGGCCCGTCTTACAGATGATATGGGTATTTGTTACTAATTCTATAAGACAGAGCAGGTATATAGTACCTGCTCTGTTTAACACATACAACACTAAGGGCAATTAGAATTAGAGAGTAAATATCCGAATGATAAACAAGGAGTGGCATTAATGAGAAAAATTGCAATCGTTATTTGCTTATCCGCTTTGACGTTAATATCATGTAGTAAAAATGTCGATAATAGTATAATAAAAAAAAACCCAATCCAAAACAATGTTAATAATGTAATGAATGCTAAAATAGTAACAACTAAATCATATACTTCGAATGACGAGATTCCGGTTGGAAGTAATTCTGAAATATGCAAAAAGCAAGGCATATTCGATAGCAAAGTATATCACAGAAATAAAATTCTCTTTCTCGGGGCTGATTCCAACGGTAATATCAGAACATTCAACCTTAATACAAATGAAATTGAAAGCATAGACCAGGATAATAAATTAACTGTGCTGCTTAATATAATGGGTGACCGTAAAAATCATGTGTTTGCTATAAAAATGCTTGGAGATTTGGTCGCTTGGTCGGAATGTCCTAACGGCAACATGGATCCTGCGGAAGATAAAACGAAAGGCAAGGGTTGGGCCGTATATTATGCCGATTTAAAAACTAAAACCATTACAAAGGTTGATGGCGATAAAGGAATAACTGTGCCTGAAAATACTCAATATGGTTATCTGGCCCCTAATCAGGTTTTTCTTTCACCAGATACGATCAGCTATGTATCCTTTGATCAAAACGAAGAGGACCAAGTTACGAGTGTTATTAAACTGTATACCATATCCAAACGAAAACTAGAGATTATCGACTATTTAAATGAAGATTTATCTCAAAACGGTTTTTGCTATCCTTCTGTATCCGGCGATAAAATAGTTTGGGCTAAGGCACATGTCAATCAGGACGGTACGTATACAGGATACTCATATTTATATGATGCTAAAACTAAAGTAAAGTCTGAACTTGTTACAGACGAAAACATCATTAATCCTATAATCAGCGGGCATTATATTTTTGCTGAAGGCAGACCGAATAAGACCTTCTATGATTCAGAAGTTTGCGTCTATGATATTAGCAAAAAAAAATGGGTGTATAAAATTAACAATGATTATTCGCAATATAAGAATAATAAAGATGTTTACTTAGATGATCTTACACAAGTCGGCAACTACTTGTTTTGGAGGTCCGCGGGAATGAATTCATTAGTATTGTTTAATGCCGAAAACAATAAATTATATAATATAGTGCAAGCTTCGAGTAAGACGCGGATAGAATCTCCTTTATTACTAGATGGCGGACTATTTATTTGGTTTGAGACGAATATAGAAGATCCATCAAGGCAGTTATATAAGTATATTCTTCTCAAGTGAACCTTCCCTGCCTACACTTCGAAAAGAACGAAAACACTGTTTTCGCCGTAGGATAGGGGCTTCCGGCAATCCCATAATGCATGTCTCAAGGGTATCTCATTAGAGATGCCTCACCCGATAGGCGAGTTATCCTTATTTTACCACAGCAAGAACGAATTTAGAACGGGTGTTCTGAAATAATTGGGGGCGGCGATTCATCTCGCTACCTAAAGAGGATGGGAGTCTTCTCGCCGCAAAAAGATGAATCTTACCACCATATGTGTAAAAGATTTTGGAAATTATGAATGCGTCTGGTTTTGTGTTCATGACATTTTTATGATCATAAAATAAGTTATAGTAATAAAATATAAGTGAATCGGTTCAACTGCGGCAAAAGCCAAGAATGAAGATACGCAAGAGAGCTAACAAAACAATCAGAAGGAGTGATCCTTATGGCTTATTCGAAATATATTGCAGAATTTGTCTTGATGATTGTCCTGACTGCTTTCATTATTTGCGGATGCGCGCAGCCCAAAAATCTTGATTCATCTGCCCCCAAGAATACAATCGGTTCGAAAGATAACGGCAATTTCCCTGATTCAAACCTGGCTACATCGAGTCCAAAAGGGGTTGATCCTGGAGCGCAAACAATCATAAGTGTTGATGACCCTTTGACTTGCGGACAATTTGTCTGGTTGTTGTTGAAACAAAAAGATTCCTTGATGACAAATACTTCAGAAGAACAGGTATTTAATTCAGCTAAAAGTCAAGAAGATATACCAAGTGATATAAACATCAATGAATCCCTGACCTGGGAAAAATTGGCCTATTTAATTACATATAAAAATAAAAGCTTCGCTAATATTGATGAATCACATTATGATTGGCAGATCACCGATTTTTCTGCGATTAATCCAACAATGAAAAAATATGTACTGATGTCATATGCACGTGGTCTGATTCACACTGAGAACGGAGAAATGAAACCAAAAGGCGGGGTATATCTCAGTTCAGCACAGACAATTATTGCTCGAATGAACCAGCCAGGCAAGTTAAAACTTCCTCCGGATCAGGCCGCACCTTATTTCGAATATAAAGGTCTTGTTGACGTCAAAAGGTTAGCCCCGTCCATTAAGCTTGATTTGAAGTATGCGACAAAAGATAACTTTACCAAAGTAGCGCATTATTCGCGTGTTTTGTGCTTATTAGAAGCTACAACTGCCAAGAAGTTGGCAAAAGCCAATGAATATTTTCATAAACAAGGATATACGATAAAAATTTGGGATGCTTATCGTCCAGTCAGTGTACAATGGTCACTTTATAATGCAACTCCACAAAATCTTAAACAATACGCGCCTGCGCCTTCCAAATACTCTCAGCACTCAAAAGGTATTGCTGTCGATTTAACTCTTGTGGATAAAGATGGGAATGAAATAGCAATGCCGACAGGATTTGATAATTTTACCGAGAGAGCACATATTGATTATGATAATTTGCCCAAACAGGTGCTGCAAAATCGTACCTATTTATGCAAAGGTATGGAACAGCAAGGTTTTAACGTAAATACCCTGGAATGGTGGCATTACTTTTTGTCTGATAAAAGCAATTTGGAAAAATCTGATGTAAGTCTTGATGAGTTTGCACAAAAAGAAAAGGAATTTTACATAAATTATCTGAAGAATTACCGAGATTAGATACTTGTAGGCTTCAAAAATATCATCGCGATTAAGAGCGTTGTACGGATTTCCTGAGACAGATTACCGGATTGACAGTTACGGTTGCCCGTTCAAAATTATAACCATATATCGGGGTGATACGCCACCCGTCAAGACAAGAACGGAATTTTCAAGATGCATAATATTTCAATTCATGATATGAAGAGATGGTGGATATGTGAATTTTTTCCATCTACATATTTCGAAGATCTAAAAAGGTTTTGGCAAAAAGATTTAATCCATAATGAGCTGATGGCCAGAAATTTCGATGTGAACGAAACCACTTTCGCCACTCACCGCGCCCCACTAACCTCAAGAAGAAATAGCCGCCTGAATTTAAAGGTAACCAGGAGTCAGATGCCGGATACCAAGGCGCTACCCCTCACCGAACTGAAAAGTTTGGGCTCAGAGATACGTTAGATCAATTAAAGAGGTAATCTATATGATATTCAAAGCTCTAATCTTTAGCACCATTTTACTATCCCTATTTTACTATACCCACGCTAATGATAATAAAACTAGCTAAATTTAAGAGTCTTGGAAGAATCATGAAGGAGATTATTATCTCTTTGATAGTGGTAGCTTTTTATTTTGTTTCAGCTGAGTTAGTAAAATTAATTGGAGATAATATCGTGCATAATTAATAACCCCCCAGCCCCCGGTCAACCTACCGAACTCCTTCAATCCCGCAGGATGGGATGTTCTTACCTAGTGGATAGGGAGAACGAGGGGATGCGATGCATTAAATCTTATATAAGAGGTCAACGAAAAGTGAGAATTTTAGCCAGAAGTATTGAGGGGGTGATTTTGATTAATCGCGATTTGTTCATTCTAAAGAGGCAAATTGTAGTCAAGAGAATATGTACTCTTCTTTGTTTTTCGGTAGTTGTTCTAATTCTAAGCGCGTGTTCGCCAAATGCTGATTCTCAAGGCAATTTAAGTAATCCGGCGAATCGCATAGCTAGTTCGAGCGTGACACATATCAATTCAAGTGTGGGTACAAATTAACACCTGAAAAGATTATTATCTATAACAAAGGACGCACGGTAGTCTTTAATAAAAACGACACGGAATTCGAATCTTTAAAAGGTTGGAGGTAATTGGTATTTAGGCTGAAGTGGTATGATTGTGAAAGTCAGATGTCTGCGACATAAAATCATCTGAAGCCCTGAAACAAGAAATTATGTCGATGACTTAAGGAATGGTTATAAGCATTAATTAATTACAAGGTGAAAGGTAAACACCTAATGAGCTAAAGGAATAAATTCAAGCAAGGTCAAAGATAAAGGTCAGAAATGGTCAAATCTAACACTTGAGTGTGAAATATAGAGAGAGTATACTAAAAGTCAGAAAAGGTCAGAAAGAAAGACCAGTAATGGAGGTATAAAGTCATGTATGATTTAATTTCTAGCCCAAGACGGTTACAAGATTATAATGATATTGAAAATATTTTTCGAAGCTTCTTCAACGAGCCTTTCTTTTCCGAGATAACACAATGCGACAACAATCTAAAGGTTGATATCAGAGACAACATCAACGAGTATATTCTGGAAGCAGATGTTCCTAATGTGAATAAGGAAAATTTAAATGTTTCGTTTGAAGATAAAGTGTTAACAATTTCGGTAGAACAAGATAAACAAGTTAAGGAAGAGAAAGAAAACTATATCCGCCGAGAACGCTATCAGCAATCAATCTCTCGCAAATTCGTGTTTGATGGTATTAAAAGTGATGGTATCCAAGCCAAATATGAAAATGGTGTTTTGGTGGTGACTTTGCCTAAGAGAGTAGTTCAAGATACTAATCGAAAAATCGAAATTCAATAAAATACAAGGATGAGTGCCCTTATTTAATGGGCGCTCGTCCTAATACATAAACGTTTAACTCCCGCTAAAAGCGGTTAACATAAATTCTTTTATTCCATTGCTTCTCCTCCATTTACCCCTCCAAGTGAGGGGATATTTTTTTAGATCGTGTTAGAAGGAAGTTACGAAAAGATTCTGTTTTGGGCTTTACAGGGATTTTTCGCATCAAAGGATTCACGGGATGAAATTCAACACAAAAACGATAAAATATTAATATCGTTTCATAATTTGTCTTAAATATGATAAGATGACAGATATTGTCGGATACATTGATTCTAATCAACCCCCGGAATATAATAGCAATTGTGTTAAGATAATGTCTAAATCTACCATTTGGAGTGAGACGATGAATGAGTGCTGTAGAAATACTGAAGTCTATTGAGATTTTACGAGGAAAATTAAATACTTTGGGGTCAAATAAACCACTCGTCGACCCTGAAGTTGTTCAACTTAGCCAGAGGCTCGATTTATTATTAAATGTGTACTATAGCATGAGCGATGTTGCTTAAGTTGAGAATAGTTTTATAAAAGTTATCATACATACGTAATATGATCATGTTTTAGGGGGGAGACTTATGGACGCACCTGAGCGAATAATCTTACTTCGTGATGCCGATAAATGCGAAATTAACCCTGAATTAATGGATGCAAGAAATAAGTTTACCATAGGACAGTTAGAAAATGAGTATTTTCACTGGTTGGATGAATTAATATAAAAAAGTAAAGCGACTTCAGCTTATAAAGTGCTAAGGTCGCTTTTTTGGTTTATTGCGGTAAAGAATGTTCTACAATCTCCATGCCGCGTTCTATAATTTTCTGATCAGCCGCTTCTTTAATTGCCTCTCTCTCTTTCCAAGGAACTTGTTTGTAAAAATAATATATTTTGTATGAGTTGTACAGCTCATCATACTTCTCATATTTCTCTTGTTTTCATAGAATTGCTAACTCGCCAAAAGAATTTGCCAAGGAAAGAACTTGCATAGAATGCTTAATTCAGAGAAATTGAGTATGGCAAAGCCAACGTCTGTTGTTTTGGATTATGTTGGCCGTTGTAAACCCACTATTCTCACGGTGGTAAACCTCCCATGTCTAACAGGGTCAAGATATCAAATCTGCCCTAAATTCCTTCGTTCCACCTATCCATGATTGGGTGTCAGTTATGCTCCTCAACCGAGTCTTTGCTCTAATGGAATAATATGCGACTGACTACCAGCTCTTTTGTCTTGCTTGAATTCAATGATTTGGATCTATTCTGTGGTGACGCTTACCAATTGAACAGTTCGGTTTTTGCTCTTCTTGTTACGATTCTTTTACGCTGCCAAATACTCTGCGGGTCGATGAATATCTCGAACTAGCTTTTGCGGCTCGTATTCTATACCCTTCATTAATATGACATAGAATACTCGAATCAATTTGCAGCTTAAAGCAATTAGCGATTGTTTCTTCTTGAGTGGATTCTTGATCCTCGTCGTATAGTAGTTGTGTATCTCTGCAAACTCTGTGTTTTTAGCAACTAACGGCATGACAGCTTGAAATAAAATTGCCCTTAGTCGCGCTCGTCCCCGTTTGCTGATCGTGGTCTGTCCTTTGTGCTTACCCGAGCTGCTTTCTCGCAAGGCCAAGCCTGCAAGTTTTTGGATCTGCTTTTCAACGGCGAAGACGTGGTAGGCTTTACTTAGTGAAGCTACGTCGCTATACCAAGTGAAAGAATTTGATACACTGCCATGAAGAAGAATCAGCGGGGGATTATCGCATGCCCCAGACTCTATGATAAATGTGGGCCCATAACTCGTTTCTATCTCATATTGGCGATTCTGTACAGGCCAAGAAGCAAGTATTTCGCGGTATATTTTCAAAATCTCTTGCTTACCGCCATCTGATTTGTATATTTCCATAGATTAGTCTCCTCCAGTACATTGCAGAAGCCATTTTTCAGCTTCTTCTCTGCTTTCATACATTCTGAAATGGTCGCCTTTATTCATTTCAATAGCTAATTCTCTAAATTTTCCTTTTTGGCTTATCTCATTAGGAATGACAGCAACTGCTTTGATATGATAGTTCATGAACTTCTGAAGAACATTGCCTGCCACTTTTGTCTTTAGCCTGAAGAAGTCTTCGGACAAAACAGCATAGTGTAACATGAGCAGATTGGTATCCTTTTCGCCGCACAAAGCTACTAATTCCAAAGCATCATTTTCCGTAAGCAAAGGAGTGGTTGTAGATATCAATTCCAAATAGTGTTTATTATTAAAGTTGACAACCTGGTAGTTCATTTTCTTAGTCTCCTCTATAATTTGATTCGCATATAATTTTTGCCTGACTTCTTTAATCCAGTCCAATTCAGTTTCATAAGAAGAAATTAAATTTAGAGAAATCATATCCCATAGATAGGTTTCGCGGTCGTTTCTGTTAGGTGAGTTTAGAAAACGCCTGTCCTTTTCCTGTTGCATGAGTAACTGAACTTTAATAGTATTTTCATATCTTGTTAGCAACTCATCTAATTCCTGATTATTTAATAAGTTAGACCAAGCAAGTTGGATAAGAAATGTTTTCTTGAACTCAGGAACTTCCGGGGATGATATAACCCATTCTTTTAATTCTTTCTCTCCTTCGTCCGTTATCCTGTATACCTTTTTGGAAGGAGAGTTGTCTTGATAAACAACTTCGCTGGTAACAAATCCTTCATCATGCATATGAAGTAGGGCTTTATAGATTTGATTGTTATTGCCAGACCAATACATGAAGGAAGATTCTTCGAATATCTTCTTTAATTCATACCCTGTAGATGGTCTCCAACTGAGTATACCTAGTATGGCAAATTTGATTGACATTACGACACCTCTTTGCAAAAATAACATATGTTAAAAGTAACATATGTTATAATAAAAGTAAATTCAATCGTAAAGAAAAGGGTTTGAAGCTGCTGAATAGACGACTGATTGCGAAAGTTCAATTATCATAGTTCGGGTGTAAGGTGGATCTGCTTAGAAGGATGACTTCTTAAGAGATCATTAGTGAACCATCAAATCAGACTTAGTTTCTATTTTGAATCGGAACCTAATTTAATATATAGTTCACATAGGACGGACAAAGTTCTGAAAACTCAATTCCGATTGCATAGAGAATTGAAGCAAATAGATTAGATTTTTTAGTGAAACACATATTTATGCCAAAAACGAAAACACTAAAGCCGGCTTACAAGCTTGATTTTGGTGCTTTTTGAGGTATTGGCAGTTTGCTTACTTCACATAGCACCCATTATCGGACTCATCATAAGTGGTAAATATGGTCAATTTTTATAGGGTTAATGTAATATGGTACATGACAACTGATTACGTGTTCTGGCATTGCCTGTCAGAAGGAAATTAGGGTGAATATGGGGAATTAGGTTTGGTGAACTTAGCAAAATGTTGGTTGTAGGACCTAAGGAGTAAACTTAAAGGTGAATTTCCTTGAAATAGCTGGTATAGCAATGGACCTGGACGAAGATATTATTGTAAGTAAGAACTAGGGAATCTGGATTTTCATTTGAGGTAATCATTCAACCCCTTCGATACGCACAGATATATAGGCACAATGCTAGATGACCTCGATGGCGTTTACTTGAATTTAAATTTATAAAATGTAATGTAAGATTATCACTATTTTAAGAACGGGGAGAATAATTTGATAGATTATAAAAAAAAAGCTTTGGAAGAATTATTAAAAGAAAAGATTTTTTATAGTATTAACAATATTGATGAAAATATTTTAATAGAACTTTCCAATTTATTTGTTAACAGGGAATATAGTCACAACGAAATGCTTGTCAAAGCCGGAGATAAATGGGATAAAGTTTTCTTTATCCATAAAGGTATTATTAGACTTTTTTATACGAATTTAGAAGGGCAGGATTATAATAAGGGTTTCTTCTGGGAGAACCAATTGTTATGGCCGATTGCTCCTTCGGCCCGTAAGAATAATAGTCTCTTCAACGTATCTGCTTTAGAAACTGTTACAGTATCAGTTTGCAATTTTTCATCTTTTTATTCCTGGTTAACTCGTCATGGTTATTGGGAAAAGTTTGCTTTACCTTATGTTGAATTATTTGTAGAGGATAAGTTCCGTAGAGAATATGAATTTCTTACAAATTCGGCGACAGAGAGGTTTAGACATTTCTGCACTGAATATTCCGACCTTGTCGGAAGAATACCTGATTACCATCTAGCTTCGTATCTTGGCGTTACCAATGTTACCCTATCAAGAATAAAAAAATCCATTGATTTTAACCTATGTTAATGAGAGCTTTTTATCTGTATTTTATACTACCTACCTAGAGAAGAAAATTTATGATAATTTTAGGAGGTAGGATAGTATGAATTTGTTAATCAACAAAACAGCTATTATAACAGGAGGAAGTGATGGAATTGGTTTTGCAACTGCTACAGCTTTTGCCGAGCAAGGAGCAAATCTGATTCTTATTGGAAGAGATAAAGAAAAATTGGGTCATAAGGAAAAATTATTAAAACAATATGATGTAACTGTTCACACTCTTGCGGCGGATATTAGTAACAAAGACTCTATCTCTGAGATTGTCGAACAGGTTCGTTCAAAAAACATTAAAATTAACATTATTGTAAATAATGCTGGTATCGCTCGGTTTATCCCTTTTTCGAATACGGATATCCAGGCATTGGATTATCACCTGAATTTGAATGTGAAAGCTCCTTATTTACTGACGCAAGCTTTCCTAGATGATCTAATTGATTCTCAGGGAAATGTGATTAATATTTCATCTTATTTTTCCAAAAGGATGCTGCCGGATAGACCATCGACAGCATATTCCATGACAAAAGGGGCTATAGAATCTTTCACCAAAGCCCTTGCATTTGAATTAGGCCCGCAGGGCGTTCGGGTTAATGCGATTGCACCCGGTACTGTTGCTACGCCTCAAGTTGAGAGTAATATGGAACGGCTCGATAATGAAGCAAAAGACCGTTTCAACGCAATGATTACCTCCATTTATCCGTTGCAAACAATCGGGGAGCCGAAAGACATAGCAGATATGGCAGTTTTTCTTGCATCAGAACAGGCAAAATGGATTACGGGAGGGATTTTTCCAGTTGACGGAGGTCTTACAACAAACTAAAAGCTGTTTCCGTCATTGTTAGCCCAGAGTTTGTTTTTTTAAGAATTTTTATAGCACTGGAAATGGAATATTGCAGTTGAATTAAATGAGATAAGCGGTAAGGAGTGGAATTATGAAATTTTGCTGGTGCACAATTGCGGTTCAGAATATGGAAGAATCGTTAAAGTTTTATCAAGAAATTGTAGAGCTTTCGATTAGCAGACGATTTACTGTGGAGCCAGGAGTCGAGATTTCTTTTTTAGGTGACGGAGAAACAAAAGTTGAACTTATTTGCGGTCCAAGCTATAAAGTAAAGAATGATAATATTGAGGGTATTTCTTTAGGTTTTGAAGTTAAAGCAGTTGATGAAAAGATTAAATTTATAAAAGAAAAAGGACTGGAAGTAGACAGTGGACCTTTTCAACCTAATCCCCATATTAAATTTTTCTATGTTAAGGACCCCAATGGCGTCAGTATACAGTTTGTGGAAAACATGTAACTTTAGCTATAGTGTTTTCGCTAGCATAAAATGACTGAAAGCTGACGGTATTGCCTGTCCATAAGTTGACGGATATAATGACCATATCTATAGAAAGGAAAAGGATGCCTTTGTTAACGTAAGCCTGCGCCAACAGGTTTACCAAAGGCATCCCCCCAAAAATAGCATGGTTATTGTATCAAATTATGAGCTAATTGAAAACCCTCAAACTGGAGTTTTTTGTTAGGTGTACAGAATCTGTTCCTTGTCCTTGCTGTGGAGAACAATTGAGCGTGATCGGAAGTCGGATGCGGAAAGTAAAGAACAGTAACGCTCATCCGTAGAATGCGTTGTGTAAACTGTCGGCGAATCCATCATGAGTTACCAGATTGCCTGGTACCCTACAAACGCTATGAATCGACCTGTATCGAAAGCGTTGGATGAAGGTGAGCTGAACGTAGCGAGAAGGCTACTTTCAAGCATCATGAAGAGTTATAAAAAATTAATAGATGTTGTTGTTTATGATGCTCTCGCCTGTAATTCCGTTTGGATTAACCATTGTAGAAATCTCGGTATCGATACCATTGTCAGGGCTAAAAACAATAATAATAAGAGTTTGCGTTCAGCAAGAAAGACGACAAATCAGTCGAAGGCAGTTGGTGTTTGGGATTTACAACTCAACGAGAAATGGTAAGGCTTTTATTAAAAGGACTATATCTGCTGAAGTTTAAAGACGAACTGGTTTTTAGTAGCTTATAGAGATATGGCAATTAAATAAGAGGTTAATTCGGGGTAGGGGAGATATATTGCTCAAAATCCATATTAAGTAATTGAAGGATATAAAATACATTCCGATTGAATTTATTAATATGATCTGCGAGAATCATCACAGAAGCTAAATTCCTCCAAAAGACCGCCACATCGAAGGTACTTCGCTGCCCATCTGAAAGCCAGCACTGTAGGGCCATCTCAAACTGTCATTATACATAACGGTAAATTGCTCCTGGGCCGCTGGAAGGGGATTTACTTTTGTGATTTTGATGGGCCGAGGGAGCGGAGTTGTTATGTGAAAATACATACGTAATG
This sequence comes from Desulfosporosinus sp. FKA, assembly GCF_002196785.1. Classification (NCBI taxonomy): domain Bacteria; kingdom Bacillati; phylum Bacillota; class Clostridia; order Eubacteriales; family Desulfitobacteriaceae; genus Desulfosporosinus; species Desulfosporosinus sp. FKA. The sequence continues at coordinate 261,790 of NZ_NAHZ01000025.1, forward strand.
ACATCATTGTTTTATCTTGGTTTCTAATCGGTTAAATAGGGACTGTGTATCGGTTTTTGTCTGATCGTTAATGATAATTAGTCCGGTTGTGGTACTCAAATAAATAAATGGTGGATGCGCTGTATTAATGTAAACCGTTAAATCACCATTTTTTGAAGTAAAATTTCCTTTAAGAATTGTCCCTAAATTAATACCAACAACTTTTTTCAGACCTTGAGGAAGATTGTTTTTTAACTGTAGTCTCTTAATGTCCGAAATATTTATTGTTTCACCATATTCAGTAGAAATTGAAAAAGTGCTATCATTTATGTAATAAACGGGTGGCCTACTATAAAAGTAAAGTGGGATTGAAACTAATAATACTAAAAAAACCGTGAAACATATGCCGATTATTATCTGAAAAGGAGACACTATCTTTTTTTCTTCAAAAATAGTTTTCTGACATTTTTTTCTAACATAAACGGTTGTTACAGCTATTGCAATTCCAACAAAAAACAAAAAAGTAATGATCGAATACAAACTGTTAAAGTATGCCATTAAAATATAGGCTATTGTTATTAACAATAACATAACTCCCGCTGCTCTACTCAATTTTTCCTTGTCGTATTTTTCCTTTTCTTCCTTACTGGCTGTGTTATATCCGGAAATAAGCATACTCCCCTTACCAGAAAGTAAGATAATTGATAATATAAAAAACAACCCACCTGGAAATATTACAATAAGCATAATTAATAGCTCCTTCCATGAGTGGTTTCCTAGACGAAATCATTAAAGTGCAAGGCTTTTAGTCACTTTTCATAATTTGAATTCGACATAAATGACAGCAATACCTTGTTTAATCTACACTTTTGATTATTCAGCAAGCCCTTCGTAACATCTTCCCGTTATCATTTAATACCAAATTATTAGCTCTTAGTAACGGTCAAAAAGATGTTTGGCGGAGCAAGTATTTACCATAACGGTTTGATTTTCGGATTACTTGCCGATGACATCCTGTATTTAAAGTGGATGACTCTAATAAGTCAGATTATATAATGGCAGGAATGCAACCATTTAAACCATTTAATGATAAGCCCATGGTAATGCCATATTACGAGGTTCCTGTTGATATTTTGGAAAACAGAGAACAATTAGCGGAATGGGCTATGAAAGCTTTATTTGTTTCTGGAAATAATCAGCCTAAGAAACGCAAAAGGAGAAGGGGGACTACGGGTCTGATTGATGTCTAAAATATGTCAGTCTAATCTGGCGGGCAATCAGATATTATGTATACTTTTTAAGATCATAAGATAGTAAAAGTCGCCCCACAGCAAGGGCGGCTTAATAATTATTAATTACATTGGTTTAATTTATTTTTTCGTAATATACTAACGGTACTCGTCTTATTCAAGAAGGCCATCAACAACACTTAAATGTTCCAAATCAAATGGTTTATCTAAAACGTACAATAAAGGAAAGATTCATGTGCCCAGTGTTTCTTCATATGAACTAGTAAGTTATTTCTCCGATTTGAGATGCGAATGTTTACTATCGATTGTAGCGCCCTTGATAACCTGGAAAACTGCTTAATTCACCATTTGTAAGAAGTCTAAACCCCATCTTAATCCAGAATGTACGAGCCTCAACAAGAGAACCGAGAATGATATATTTAAACCTAAAATCGTTTGCAAAATCTTTTAGCCAATTAATACAATAAGTTCCGATCCCTCTTCGTCTAAGGCGCAAAGGCAATGTTAATCGATCAACGTAAATTCCTTGTTCTGAATTACAGAAATGAAAGTAAAATTGAGTAAATTCTTCCTGCGTTAGATCTTCTAAATTTACCTCGTTAGAGTTATAATTTATTACTTGAAGTTGAAGTTCATGGTTTATGCTTAAGAAGTCTATTAAAATTTCTACTCTGATCCGGAAGCTCTCATAAGGAAAAATCCAGTTGGCCTCTCTTGGCACAGGTGTTTGTGGTTCATGAACAAATATTCCAGTATCATTTAATTTATTAGGATAGCATGATAAAATCACTCCCTTTCACATGAATAAAACTTTCTGTTTGGTATAGCATATGTAATCTAAAATAGAACTATTAACCCTCATCAATTTTTTGTCGATGAGGGTTGATATAATTTTATGTAAGAAATGATTGATCTAAGAAAAGAACAACAGATATAATAAGAACACGGGTTCTGTTAAAAACCAAATATATGTACTAGGAGGCGATAAGAATGAGAGATGTCTGTGTTGAGTGTAATAGGAAATCCAATTGTATGGAACCCTGTGAAGAATGGTTAATTGCCCATGATCTATGCCCAGTGTGCCGGAACAAACTGCTACATATCGGAGGATGCAGCGAATGTATTACGGGTGATTGGGCGAAGTGTGGCTAGAGATGAAAGTCGTTATGGCTCCTATCGAAATGATCGTATGGTTTGATATCCCCGGTACACCGCGTCCGATTCGCTTTCGACATGATGGCAATGTGGTTAAGGTTGAGATGATTATAAGAATATCTGAAGAGAAAATTGCCGGAAACCGAATGAGGATTTATGATTGTCAGAGTGAGATCCATGGGCTAATGAAACAATTTCAATTGAAGTATGAGCTAAAGGTAAGTGGTTCTTGTGGAAGATATAAATGGATCTAAGATTTAATGTTCGATAAGTGGGAGTTTAGCGAACCAATTAACCTAATTAGTTTAATTCTAAGAGTTGGGTTGTACTCTGGAACGGAATGTTATTTTTTAAATAGGGTTCCTTATAAGAGAGCTTGTTCTGACGAATACCCAGGTAATAGTTGTCCACCAAAACAAAAAAGTAAGATAAGCAAAGAATGGATAATACCAGGGTTTAAAATCAAATAAGCCTACATTATGAACCAAGTAACCATATCCAACACTGAAAACCGCAAATCCTAAAACATAAGCATATTGAAATAACTTTTGTAACGGTAAAAAACGGAGAAAGATCATAACGGTTAAAATCCAACTGGGAGGAGAAAGTAAATTTTCTCCTAAAACATTAAAAATGCCAGCATTTTTAAAGCATATAATGTGTAGTACATTCTGAAATAAGCCAACTACTACTACATCACCAAATCCTCCAAAAAGCACACCGTAAATAAAGTAGTTTTTTAAATCTTTCTGGGGGATGGTTAGAATTACGATTATGAAAGCTATTAATATGTACGATGGATAAAATAATGTAGACAGATAAAACACAACCTTTGCTCTTTTCTGTTGATAGTTTGATACTAGTAAGATTTTTTATGCATAAACATAAGTTTAACCCCTACGTAAATTACTATTCTTCATTTGAGTTTCCAGAACAAAAGTATGGGTAACTTACCTTCGCTAAAGACCCATTTAACGAAACTCTTATTAAATATTGACTTGCAATACACACCATACAGAGCTATCATGTCCTACAACCCTGGTGTAACCATCGGGCGATGTTATTCTTTATAGTTTAATCATGGGAAATGTTAAGTGATGATGATTAAGAGCTACCCGTCGGATAGCTCTTTTAGTTTCAACTATTCTAGGGATTCATTTTTTGATTCTGCTTGATTTTTGTTTTCTTCCATAGAATACGATAAATAATAGGATAAGGGATCACTTTTAGAAATGTATGATAACATCTTAGAAAAGCTTGTTTTAAAGGTCATAGGATCACCTCCTAATAGTTGTTTTGCGGTTACCGTAATATGGAATATTATACGGTTAAGTCTAATTATTGTGGCGGCCTTTTAATTCAATTTAAATTATATGGCTTATTGACAAAGAGAGTCCTCACAGGAATTTTTGATATTGCACGATACTTTCATAAAGCAAGAGTACTTAACATAACAATCATTAAGATCCTAGCATGTTACTTTAGCCGTTACTTTGATTAAAAGTAGCGGCTTTATTATTGGATATAAGGATTAATTTAGTGCTTATATATAGGAAGAAAAAATTCTTACATTGGAGGTGTGATATGGAAACACTAGTTAAGCCAGCATTATCGGTTGAATATGAACTGGCTCTGCTAATAGTAATGAGTCTTCTGAAAAATGGGTTGATTTCAAAGGCTGAGTTTGCGGCAATTGATGCTGAAAATCGAAAAACTTTTCTTCCGGAACATCCTTGAAATGTCTTGCTAAACGAGGCGAACAGAGCTATCATTACCTACCTTTTAAATTAGATAAAGGTAGGTAATTTATTTTAGGAATGAGGATAAAGTGTGAAAAAGGTTATTACTATTGAGCCGACCAAGATGTTTGATGAAAACGGTGTTAGGAAAAGTAAACTCAAATCCATATTAAGTAATTGAAGGATATAAAATACATTCCAATTGAATTTATCAATATGATTTGCGAGAATCATCACAGAAGCTAAATTCCTCTGGGGTGTGCGCTCTTATCATACAGGCGAAGTCGGGAACTATTAAATGAGAACAAAGGACTAGTTATTGGAAATAAGCATAAGCGAATTAGTGAGTTGGTATAAAAATGAATACTGCTTGTTAAGTGACGGTCGTCCAGTTAACAACGATATAGAACAAACAATCTCCAAGAAAGCAAAAGAAAATTCGCTGGAGATCCTAAAAAACGATGTCTTCACAGAATATGTAGAGGAGCCTGTTAAGGAAACGAGTTCCAAATGGCCCTCTCTGCCATAAAATTGGACAAAGGTTCTTTCTCTGAAGAGTTATATATCTTATTGCATGGATATTTTGAGTTAATTAAAGCGGAGATGTCAGACTTTCAAATGAGCAGAGCTTTCAGGTGGAGCTTGCTATTTTTTTAAGAGGAAAAGTTAGAAGTGATATTAAAATTGATCTTGAGAAAAATATTAACTATTTTGGGTTAAAAAAAGTGAGCTTTAAAAAAAGAAATGGATATCGTACTCTATAATGAATCTCAAACAGAAAAATACTGCGTTGAGCTAAAACTTCCAATGGATGGTCAGCTTTTTGAGAGGAGGGTTTTTTCTAATTAAAATTCTAGAAAATTACACCTTGATGAAGGGTTATGATGATAAATGTAGAAATAGTCCTAAATTAAGAATATTTCTTTTGAATAGCGGGGAAATGTTATGATCGAAAAGAAAATGTTTACTCACCTATTCATAGTTTTCGGATTAGTGCTTGGAATCATTTCCTTTTTATTTGATCGTTGGCAAGACACCAATAACTATTCATTTTTATATTCATGGACTATCATCATTTTGTCCTATATGCTATTTGGGGGCGTTATTGGGCATCTCCTAAAAAGAACATTTAATGAACAGAAAAGACAACAAGAGTTAGGAATCGAAGAAAAAAATCGTTTACATGCCCTACTTAATAGTCTTCCGGGTCTAATGATTGTTCTAGATGAAGAGTTTAAAATTCGATTTGCAAATCGAAATTATATTATGAAATATGGAGAGTGCGAAGGAAAATACTGTTATGAGGTAGGTAATAAAAAAAGTCCTTGTAATGATTGTTTAGTAAAAAAGTCATTTACATGTGAACTACCCTTTAGCAGAGAGGAAGTATTTCTTAATAATAGGTTTTATGATGTTACGTTCCAGCCATTTCGCGATATTGATGGTTCAATGCTTGTGATAAGAACTCTATTTGATATCACAGAACGTAAAGAGGCCGAGCAAGAATTATCGCGGTTGCATTCAGAGATGTCGCGCCTTGAGCGTCTGAATATTGTGGGGCAAATGGCAGCGGGTATAGCCCACGAAATCAGGAATCCAATGACAACGGTACGCGGATATCTCCAATTGTTAGGAGAAAAAATGGAGTTTCAATCTCTTAGAACAACGCTTGACCTTATGGTTGAAGAACTTGATCGTGCGAACTCGATTATCACGGAGTTCTTGTCGTTTGTCAGAAATAGTCCCATGGAGAGCCATTACCAAAATATTAACGACATACTCCGAAATTTGTATCCATTACTGGAAGCCGACGCATACAGTCAGGATAAGAAAATCATGTATGAAGCGGGGGAAACACCGGATATTCTCTTAAACTCCAAAGAGATTTCACAATTAATTCTCAATTTATGCCGCAACGGATTGGAGGCAATGCAAGCCGGTGGAACGCTTAAATTAAGCACATACATTGCTGACCAGCAGGTTGTATTTTCTGTTGAAGATGAAGGGTCTGGTATCAGTGGAGAAGCTTCTGAAAAACTGGGAACACCGTTTTTTACGACCAAAGAAAATGGTACTGGATTAGGATTAGTCACTTGTTATAATATTGCTGATCGACATAAAGCGAAAATCGATTTTAAGAGTAGCTCTGGCAAAACAACATTTTTTGTACGCTTTCCTGTTACTGCCTGAGTTTTTACGTTCTGCCATACTTTGATAGATCCACTTATTTCCCAGCACTTTAGCCTCAGCTACTGTTTATCCATTGATATTACTGGCATTATAACTTTTTTTAAAAGTGTACAAAATTCGGAGTTTCTTCTTCTGTCAGACCTCCCTTTCTGTTAAAATCAGTAGAGAAGAGAGGTTGTAATGAGGAAAAACTACTTTGTAAAATTAGTAAGATACATGAAAAATGTTTACCATCTCGAACATGGTTTAAATAAAATGTCTGACGGAAGAGTAAACCCAACTTACAGCACAGGTCAAGTAATCTTACCTGTACTTTTTGGCTTCTTACTAAGGATAAAAAGCTTTAATGAACTAAATTTCATGATAAAGAATCATGAGTTTAGTAAACTGTTTCCCCGAGGAACTAAGCTGCCTCAGATAGATGCCATCAGAGATGCACTTAAAGTCATAGATTTGGAGGGGCTAAAACAAATCAATCAAGACATTATAAAAAAGGTGGTCGAAAATAAGGTCTTTGAAAATGGTACTATTGATGGATATATGGTGGCTGCGGTCGATGGAACAAAATTCTTCGGGGGCAATAAGAAAAGCTGTTCAGAATGCTTGACAAGCACCAAAGCAGAAAAGACTCATTGTTTCCATAGTGGCTCGTTATGTCCACAGTAGGTATGGGTCCTAAATTGGTTATTGATTTTGAGATGTACAAGCCTGGACAAGATGCTGTTTCAAAGGATAAAGGAGAGCTGAACGTAGGGAAGAGACTAATCTCAAGTGTAGTGAAGAGTCATATGAAATTGATTGACGTTGTCGTTTATGATGCTCTTGCCTGTAATTCAGTTTGGATTAACCACTGCAAAAATCTCGGCATCGCTACAATTGTCCGAGCAAAAAACAATAACAATAAAAGTTTGCGGTCAGCGAGAAAGAAAACAAATAAGTCGAAGGTAGTTGATACTTGGGAAGATGAAAAGGGATTCGAGAAAGTAGAAGTTTACGAGTCAACATTTACCATGGGACAATGTTGATCAACCGTTACGTTTTGTAAAATTTGCAATGAAACACCCATAAAACTTTGCTCAAAATTATTAGAGCGCGTTGGGATATAGAGAACTCAATCTTTAACAACCTTAAGAGTGAATATTGCTTAGAGCATTGTTTTGTGCACGGCGGGAATGCCGTAGAAGCAGTGCTTTGCAAATGGTCGTTTAGCACGTAATATATACGATGATTTAGTTATGAATCACGCTAGAAGAGTAATAAACATTGCTAATGTGTCGAGAGACGATTTGTCTGTAATTACAGCTAGCGATTTTGAAGTTTTGAGCTAGGGATATCCAGGTTTGTTATATTCGATAGAAAAATATTATAGATGAGGATTTTGTTAGAAACTATATAGCAAGAACAGCAACACTTTCACGATCGTATACCTTTTGCAGATATAAGTAAAAAATACTCAAAATGAGCCTATCGTTTCACTACGAAGAAGAGTGAATTCCGGCAGAAGACTAGTAAAATAGTGTTGATATGCGTTCGCCTCGAAAGAAAACACAACCGCTAAATATAATGATTTTGGCCCAAAAAATTACGTGTTTCTTTATACTGCGAGAGTAGTGTGAAGAAACATTTTTTTACAGTTTTTGCATCTGAATTATGAAACTCTGTTACTTTGAACCTTAGGAATATGTCGGAAAACGCGAATTGAATTCGGAAATTATTTGGATAATAGATTAGAAGAACAATACTAGGAGCTACAGAAACTTGGGAAATTTGATCGAAGACCCTCTTATGCAGAAAATCAGGTGGCTTGACAAACTGGTGGACGAATTAGCAAAAGGCAAGCCCATGGAGAAGATTTTGAGAAGTTGAATTTCTGGGTTTACTCATAATAACAATCAATGAATTTGGAGGTAAGATTAGATGAATTTAAAATTTGATCCAAATAACGTCGTTATTAGACTCTGTATGAGTGGGATGAAATTGGAAGATAGTGGAGACATTGAAGATGCAATTTCGATGTTTCATAAAGCATGGTACGAAGCAACAGACGACTATGAAAGATTTATTGCAGCGTATCATTTAGCTCGTCAACAAAAAAGTATTACTGATAAATTGAAATGGATGGAAACATCATTACAATGTGCATTTAAAATAAATGATGATAATGTTAAGAGTGCATACTCAACGTTATATTTAAACATTGCCAAATGTTATGAGGAGTTGTGTGATTCTGATAATGCAAAAAGAAATTATGAATTGTCAAATTCATATAAAGGTGCACCTTCTGATGAAGGGCCATTTTATCATGGGACAAAGGTAGATTTGCAGGTTGGTGATTTACTGACAGCGGGTGGAAATTCAAATTACAAATCTGGGCTTAAAATGAACCACATTTATTTCACTGCTAATATCAATGGCGCAGGGCTGGCAGCAGCATTAGCTAATGGAGATGGAAGAGAACACGTTTATATAATAGAACCAACAGGTGAATTTGAAAACGACCCAAATGTTACTGACAAAAAATTCCCGGGTAACTTAACACGTTCTTATCGCTCACAAGAACCTTTAAGAATTATTGGTGAAGAAACAGAGAGGGCGAAACTGACAACTACGGAGCGGCGTGAATGGCGCGAAAAATTAGCTAAAAACAAGGGCGAAATTATTAACTGAACATATTTCATGGGTAAATTAGTTACTATTTCAAGTTTGTCATTTCAAGTTTGTCGGTGGGTTTACATATAAAATAAAGCAAGGCACCCTGTAAAAAAATAGTCCAATGAGTGTGGTTGACTTATTAATACAAAAATATAAGATTAGATGCTCGATATCTCGGGATATGTGAGTTGCCCAATAGTATAAACTAAGGCGTAATGGTAAGATACTACGATCTTAAGGAGGCTTTTTACGCCAGATATTATAATCAATCTACTTGAGGAGTCAGATGCACAGGAACTTTTTACATTTGAAATTAAAAATAGGCCTTTTTTTGAGAGAGTAGGTTGATTTTCAGTTTGTTGGGCGTTTTAATAAATATATCTATAAGAATGGACAATGGTGTGACAGCATGTATTTTGAAAGAATACTTGATTGAATATATGCTGTCAAATACGGTAGAAGTATGATTGGATTAGGATATTGTTGAAATTTGCAGGATAATTGAAAGCTTACTATTATACTATATAACCGATTTCTTGATGATAGATGTCTAGTTAAGAGTTAAGGAGGAGCAAGTTATGCAAAAAATTGTTCCGCATTTATGGTACGACAAGGAAGCCAAAGAAGCGGTTTTGTTTTATGCCAGTTTATTTGACCAATCGAAACTATTGGATGTAACAATTATAGAAAACACCCCATCAGGAGACGCGGAAAGTGTCAGTTTTGAGTTAGCCGGACAGCAATTTAAGGCGATTAGTGCCGGCCCATTCTTTAAATTCAACCCTTCTATTTCCTTGATGGTCGCTTGTCACTCAATAGAAGAGGTGAATACCAAGTGGAGAGCATTATCTGAAGGGGGAACGGAATTAATGCCATTGGGTGAATACCCCTTTAGTAAGCGGTATAGTTGGGTAATTTGATGTAGAAGCTTTGCAAAAAGCTTATGATGGGATTTAAGGTGTAACACTAAGACAACGGTTAGAATACCGGTAGACGTGTATAATCAAAGGAATAACAATCGATAAGGAAAATGCAACTGGCTAATAGTTTCAGTTGCATTTTAGTTTAGTGGAGATATTCATTTTTGATTCAATCGTCTCTTTTCTAACTGATCCTGAAACTGTAGCAGCATGCCACGAATTACATACCGCCTTAGATAGATATCAAGGAATAGGAATAATCAAGAATACTCGACTGCTGAGATTGAAAGATTGCAGGCGCATAGGCAGAGGATGAAGAAATTCAGATATTATTTTTTATATTGGTTCTTTTAAAAAACATTTAGTAAATGGCTTGTTGTGGCACATTAAGGTACTAGGGGCTAACCTTCAAAGGTTTGTCGATTGTTCTTTTGTTTGCTAGTTTGTTGCTTTGTTTTCCTTATATGGTACCAGGTAGAAATAACTAACCCTAATGTGAAAAAGGTAACACTTGCCTCTTTCGTAATTAAGAATTCCAAGTCTTAATCCCCCTCCAAACGTTGGCTAAACTCATCTGTTAACTTAACGGCTGCCAGACATTAAAGCTAAGGGTTTCATTTTGAGTTTCGGCCCAAATAGAGCCGCCATGAAGCTCTACAATACTTTTTGCAATAGCAAGGCCTAAACCTGTACCGCCAGTTTCTTTAGACCTAGATTTTTCAAGTCGATAAAATCGATCAAACAGATGGGCTAAGCTTTCAGAATCAATGGAATTTGCTCTGTTGGTTATGGCCATTTTTACTCCGTTGTTCTCTGCGAAAAGGCTTACAGTGACATTTCCAGGTTTAAGGCTGTATTTGAGTGCATTCCCCAATAAATTTTCTATAACTCTTACATATATTTCAGGGTCGATTTTTACAAAGTATTTATCATTGGGGATAGACGCCTGTAAATTCAGACGTTCTTTGTCAAACAGAGGTCCATAGTCCAGCACGATTTGCCGAACGATATCGTTTAGACATAATCTTTTATAATTTAATTTGATATCCTTTCCTTGAAGCTTGGTATATTCAAACAAGTTTTCGATTAGGTCTTCGAGCATTTCAAGCCGATCGAAAGCAACGTTTATATAAGTTTCGAGTTCTTCTGAAGTCTTATATTGCTTGTCCTTTACCAACTGGAGATACCCTTTGACGGACGTTAACGGAGTTCGTAAATCATGGGAAACTCCAATAATCAGTTCGCTTTTACTATTTTCAATTTCTCTTTCGTGATCAAATTTTGACTTCAGCTCCTGAGACATTAAGTTAATGTTAAGGCAGAGTTCCGAAATTTCATCATCACCTCGGATTTTAATCTTTGAACCGAAGCCTTCGTGGGCAATATCCTTAACCTGTTGAGAGATATATTTTAGGTATTTGATTTTCCTGTTAATAATAAGAAAAAAGGTAAAGGCAAAGATTCCAATACTAATAACAAATACTGACAATGAAATAGCAATAAGAATGTTAACACTCTTATCTTGTATTCTAAAAACATCATTCAACCATGATATAAATTTAAAGATAATTATGGTGGCTCCTAATGAAACAAAAAAACTCAGTATAATTGAAAAAAACAATTGTAGGCTAATTTTAATTCGTAATTTACTCAATTTTATATCCGACTCCCCAAACGTTTTTAATATATCTGGGCTTCCGAGGATTATCCTCAATTTTCTCACGGATATTTCGAATATGAACCATGACGGTATTCTCGGATTCCATCATAGGTTCTTTCCATACACTCTCAAAAATACGTTCACTGCTAAAGACCATTCCCTTATGACGGGCAAGCAGCTCTAAAATTGCAAACTCCTTAGGAGTAAGTTTAACGTCTTTCGTATTAACTATGACTTGATGAGTTGACGTCTTGATTTTTATATTTCCGATATCTATTTCATCATCGTTGGCAGCGTCTGTGGGTTCATTAGAGTGGCTAAAACGGAGGTAACGCCTTAACTGAGACTTCACTCTGGCAACCAGCTCTAGGGGATTAAAAGGTTTTGTCATATAATCATCAGCCCCAACGCTGAGTCCGTGAATTTTATGCATATCCTCAGTCTTTGCAGATAACATGATAATCGGCACTTGGTTTTTTTCGCGGATTTTTAGACACGCTTGAATCCCATCAAGTTTGGGCATCATGACATCCAGTATTATAAGTTGTACATTATTATTTGAAAGGACATCCAGTGCTTCTAAGCCATCTCCGGCTTTTAGGACTTGAAAACCTTCATTCTTTAGGTAGATTTCAATGAGATTGCGTATCTCGGTATCATCATCAATCACTAAAATTACGGGTTGTTCCATGGTAAACCTCCTAAACAGTTGGGCTTGGTTTTGCATAATGATACAAGCGTAAGACTAGGAAAACTACAGCTAATATGCCAAGTGTATACCAGCCATACTTTTCTACTAGAACACTAAGCTGTTCAATATAATTTCCAAATAGCCTTCCCAGGAAGAAATAGATTAAGGTCCATATTAAGCCTGTTGAATAAGAATATAAGGCATATTTAGGATAAGGCATTTTGCCGATTCCTACAAGGTATGGCATCAGATGACGGACTACCGGCAGAAAGTAGCTAATAACCAGAGCATACTTTCCAAATTTATTCAGCATAGCTTGGGTTTTAACAAGATAGCTTCCGGTTGATTGTTTGTTCTTGAGGATCCGATCAAGAATTTTTACACCAATACGATTTCCTAGGAAATATCCTAAAGATAAACCAGATACAACCCCCATATAGGTAAGAATAAACGCTGGGATCGGGTGAAGTAACCCGAGTGTAGTAACCAATCCGCCCGTCATCACAATAGCTTCATCAGGAATGGGCATTCCAACAATCCCCAACCATAATGCAAAGAATAAGGCTAAATAGCCATAATGTCCAATTAAACTAAGTAATATATTATTATTCATTTCATTTCCTCCTTACTTTCGACAGACATAGACGAAGGCAGGGGGGATATTAAGTGGTACAAAGGAGATCTCAACCTGTGAGAAATTATTTATTAGCATTGTTTTCATCTGCAGCGAATATTGGAACGTGACAAAGATTCCGTTTGGTTTTAAAGAGTCTATAACAGCATCAACAATGCGTTTTCGAACAGAAGTTTCAAATAATGCAAAGGGCAATCCTGAAACAACGACATCAAGTGAACCTATTTCAGCCGCTTGGAGCTGTTCGGATAATCCTAGTGCATCTTCGAAATACATCATTTCAGGGTAACAAGTCTTCAGTTTGCTCCGCATTTCATGGTCTTTTTCAAACACAGCAGCTTTACAATCCGGATGCTTAAATGCCTGAATATATTTTGTGATCACACCTGTACCTGCACCCAACTCGGCAATAGCCCTTATACTTCTCCAATCGAGGGGTTCGAGCATTTTCGCGGCAAGAAACTTTGAACTAGGTGTAACACTCCCTATTTGGAATGGGGATTCTATAAACTTCCTTAGGAAAAATAACTTGTTCGCTGAATTTAAGGAGAGATTGGAATTTTTAATAGACATGTATACACTTCCCTTCGTCGAAATCTATCATACTTGATAAAAATAAAGACTTAGGGAGGAAAAAACTAAAGACTTTCTGAAGTTTTTTACGTGACATTATGCAGAAAAATAAAACCTTAACGTGACTAGCAAAGGGCATTTAAACTGAACTACAGGTTGAATGCCCTTTTTGATAAGGTGTTACTTGAAATGAATTCTCCCTTGTTTAATATTTAAGTATAATGTACTTCTCAGCAGGAATGCCGGAATAAAAAAGTAAGGATTTATTAGACATTACAACATTTCTTTTGCTCTAGGATTTTTTTAGTTTGTTGTATGGGAATGAGTAATAATAGTTAAAAGTAACTGCTAGGAGTCTAATCGCTAAACTAATAAGTATGTAGTTAGATAAAAGTGATATGAGTTTGGAGGGGCTTTTAATGTGTTTGCTAAAACGACAAATCCCACAGTCCGGGGACGTTGAGACCGCGATAAATTAGAAAACAGTAAACGCTAGATTGTTCCATATTATATTATGGAATTTATGGCGTTTGCTGTATTTTGCGCAAGACTAGAAGGAATTCCTGGAAAAATGTTGAATGGTTGGAGAGAATTATTTATCCAAAGGCGCTCACCGAACTGGGAAGCTAGGGGGATGTGGTGCGTGAAAGTAACAAAAGAAGGACAGCATCGAAGGTTGGTTGGCGGGAAGAGATACTTTAGAAACTAGATATGGAGAGACAAAATGAATCAAGAACACACATCAGTAGGAGAAATGTGGAGGGATTATTTTAAGTCCATTGGCGAAGCTGATGAGAATTCTAAATGTACTTCTTGGCATTTTTGCGATAATGAAAAAGATGCTAATGATTTAGCGGAATTAGTTAAACAGGGAATTAAAAGAGCAACTACAGGATTATATTATTTTTATGAGTTAGAGAGAGAGCCACTACCTAAAGTTGGAGATATGAGTACCCCAAATCCCCATAAAACCCCAGCCTCTCGTCAACCTAGCTGAACTCCTTCAATCCCGCAGGATGGGATGAACGTAGCTATTTGATAACCGAACCGGTGAGATGGAGGGATGCTGTTGGATGGGATATGTAAAGTAAAGCGACCTTCAAGTGCTGAGGTCGCTTTTTTGGTTTTTTAGCCATGGTATAGGTCACCTTATCACTACTTCCTTGCATTATTAAACCATTCAATTGTTGCATTTTTCATTTCCTTCGGAAGTATTTTGTTATATACCTCATCATATAGCCAGGCCAATGTCTTATTACTTAAATATTTTCTCATTTCCTCTTCTGCTTCTGACATTACAACTTTTATCAAACAAGGACATTTGGTATATGTATCTGGTAAATTGCCTTTGTCTAATAATATATTATTTTGTCGAATTTCTGCACACTGAAAAAATGGTTCACTTCCTTCTACTGCTTCAACAACATCCCAAAATGTTATTTTTTCTGCATTACGAGCTAGTGCATAACCACCTTTTACACCTGGTATAGATTTTATAATTCCTGACTTACTTAATTTTGCATATACTTTTGATAAATAAGTTTCCGAGATACCTTGAAATGTCGCTAAATCCCTTATTCCCACAGATTTACCTTCTTCTGCGTTTACCATGTATAATAAGCAATGTATTGCATATTCTACTCCTACTGAAAATTTCATTTTTCGTACTCCTTTGATATATTATCTTTTCCTTTATGGATAATAACCTTTCATACAGCATTAAATATATACTCTTTTATAAAATATTTCTATTGACAAAAAGAGAATAAAATTATACTCTCTTTATGGACAATATTTATCGACGATAGTTTCTATCCATATTTTGAGAAAGAGGGAATATTGAAATGTTTACAGAAAAATTTTTTGAAGTCCTAAATCATGAAGGTGTAGTTTCTATTGTAACGTGTTCAAATAATGAAGCTCATGTCTCTAATACATGGAACAGTTATTTAATTATTGTAGAAGGAAATAAAATTTTAATTCCTGCAGCTGCTATGATTAAAACAGAAGAAAATATTAATGCTAACCCTAAAGTTAAATTGACTCTTGGTAGTAAGGAAGTAATGGGCTACAAATATATGGGAACTGGATTTTTACTTGAAGGAACTGCCAAATTCCTAAAAGATGGAGATAATTTTAAGATGATGAAAGAAAAGTGTCCATTCCTTACAAGAACATTAGAAGTTACAGTTACTTCTTGTAAACAAACATTATAATTTTTTGATGAGAAAAAAATTATGCCTAGAAAAATTAATAAATCAGATTGTGTAGGTTGTGGAACTTGCCAACGAGTATGCATTATTGGATGTATCACAGAAGAGAAAGATAGAAAGAGAACAATCAAGGAATCTGGTTGTGTTGACTGCGGTGCATGTCAACTTGCTTGTCCTAAAAAATGCATTTCAAGTAATTAACTAAAAAGATATGAATTTAAAGAGAGGTAGCTAGATTATATTGTCTTAATTAGCTTTTGCAAGGCCTAGAATTAGTTCTAGACCTTATTTTTTATATAAAATAACATATCTTATAGCACTATAGTGAATAATAACCTACAATTATGCAATAATTACTATTCCATGAAATCCATTCTTCAAACTATATTCTATATGCCTCTTGAAATAACCTTTTCAGAGTCAAGTTTCCTATAATTCATATGTAATACACGTAATTCATTTATTTCCATTTCCCTACTTCGCAGACCCAAGATGGTGGTCTCAACCAAAGGAAGGTAGGAAGGTAGAAATGTGGTGGCACACAATTCGGCTTTGCTAGCTCTATGAGAATCGTTACTGTTGCTTAAGGGGATAGGCTTAAAAACTGGTATATCCGATAGTATTGAATATATCCTGACAGAACTTCATTTAGTTAGACAATGCCTAACTTCGTTGTTGTCTGCTAAAGAATAAATACGTAAAGCGACCTTCAGTTTATAAAGTGCTGAGGTCGCTTTTTTGGTTTATTGCTGCAAAGACCTTTCTAATTCTTCTAAGCCACGGTCTATGATTTGCTGTGTTGCAGAGTTTTGAATTTGTTGTTTTTCCTCCTCTGTAGGGCCTTTGTCGGTATACAAACAGGGACATTTAATTATTTTGGCGGTAAGTATTCAGGACCATCGAGCCGTATCTCTGAAAGTAAGGACAATAAATCCTAAATCGTTATAAATCATTTATTAAATAGCATATCCGGGATAACAGAGCAAGATATTATGTTAATTTCAGGTAAGGTAAATAAAGGGATTTGTACTTCCTAATAGAATATTATGAGTAAATAAATCTTAAGCCTAAGAGTTGTATATTCACATATAGTATCTTAAGGTGGGTGAGGAATTTGAAAAGACTTGTTTTCCTTTTAGCACTAATAGTATTAATTATCATGGGGTGTTTCGGGAATAGTGATGTTTTTGACAGATATTTTAAAGGTGAAAGTGCTCATTGGATTGGGCTTTACCAAGTAGTTGGTTCAAGTTCTGATCATGTATCCACTGACAAACTAATCTATAAGGGCTCTGATCCAAGTTTAGTTGGGAGAGTAAAATACTCATTTAAGTTTGGTTCGGATGCAGAAGGGACAAGTGGAGAACAAGTACTTCTGAAGGATAAAGGATACATTATGGGGCATGGGGGAGGAAATGGTGCTGTTATTCCTAAAAATGACACTGCCGAAGTTACCGTTGAATGGAATGGTCAAACTGAGAAATTTTCGTTAAACCCTTCTGGGCCAATACAAATTTGACGTATTCAACTCGAATACCTTCCAGAAAGGCCTTGTACTCGATAAACGATGCTAGGCGATAGAAGCTCCGAGTATGTAGATTCTTCTCGTTTTTACGGCTTGTTCTTGCCGTCTGGCGTATACCAGAAAGTTTTTCTAATCGAATGACTCCCACATTGTTTTCTTTCGCGAAATTCACGATCTGTCGGCTCACTTTATGGTCAGTATCGTTCATCCAACGTTGTTCTTTATCATGGCGTTTTCGTATAGCTTTGAGTTTCTTCAGTTTGCCAAGTTTTCTACGAACTGACCGATATTTACGCTTGATAAACTTATTTTGTCTGCCATTACCGAAGAATTTGGTTTTACCAGATTCAGTTGTAGTCACAGCAGGAACTTTAAGCCCTAAATCAACACCCATAACCTTATCGGCTATATTGAGTTGTTGAGTAGCTTCGACAGCGATTTGAGCCATATAGTTACCTGACTTTTGCGTTATTCTAAGGCTGCCCAATTTACCGATCAGCCGTTCTTGCTGATAATTCGTTAGGATAGCTTCAATCTCAAGACGCTGTGATTTGCCGTCAATAATTACAGGAAACGAGAGTATATTGCCTTTAACCGCATAGTTTTGATTGTTCCAGATAGCTACCGCTTTTTTGAGTATAGGGACTTTAATTTCTTTCTGTTCTTCAGGTTCTAGTTTGGCGTTTGCTTTAACCGTTTTTTTGTACTATACCGAAGGGAAAAGAATTTATTGGCTTAGTCTGTTGTATAGCGATTTTATTGTTATTTTACATGATAAAGGTAGATTTTCTTTTGTCAGATAAAAGTTTCCTAAATACAATAAGTTACGGATTAGCGTATGGATTAGCATTTGGAATTGGAAATAGAAGTTTAGAGGCTCAATGACTACTTTTTTCAATTTGAGAGGAGAAGAACATAATATGGCAGCAATTGTCTTACATAAGGTTAAAGGTAAATATTACGTATTAGTTGGTACTGGATATTCATTTTTTAAATATTCTAGACCGAGTTTGTTGGGGGGCGATCTATTTCCACATCAAGAAGAAGGAGAATTTATGCGTGCTGCAATTAGCGATGAATGTGGCGTGATAAGTTGGGTTCAAACGAGTGAACTTGAAGTGATAGAGATAGATGGAATTAAAATAGGAGATTTACTAAAGCCATATATAAATGAGAGTAATTTAGGCAATCGTAAAACAGACCTATCAGGAGAGGTCTGCCCAGCTTGTGGAGTAGGAATTTCCGAATATGAAATAGAGTGTCCGTCTTGTGGAATTAGATTAAATGATCAATAGAGAGCTTACTTCTCTTGGGATGGAGAAGTCCACCTAGGAAATGAGGTTATATGGAATGAGCGGAATGATTTTTTTAGAATGTCTAATAATTTTTATTTCAGGGTATCTATCGAAAAATAAATTAAGTATTTTGGTTTATGTATTGATGCTCACAATCTTACCACTTATATGCATTGGCATTATGATTGCCGAGTTTAGGCATACGTGCGATTTTGTTGGCTATTTAAGTGTTATAGTCTTTGCGGGGGCTTCATTTTTAAGTATTTGGGTTTTCCCGGCTATGAATGGTGAACCCAAAAAAGTTGAGGTATCGATGTACTTTGTGATCGTAATTATATTATTAATTTCTATGACTCTTTTTGCATTAGTGGAGGTATTACCGAACGACATAATCGAGTCTATTCTTAGACCGCTAATATTAAAAGGAAATGCATATGATATTTGGAGCAGGCCACCATATCAATTGGCACACTTTGTAGTTATGGCGGGATGTTTTCCCTATGTCGCGTCGTTTATTATTAGTAAAACAATATTGAAGCTTAAGAGCTATCGAAACCAATAAGAATAGTTCCAACTTGATGATGATTTTCAAAAGCATTTGTGCTGTTGGCTTAGCGCTCTTTATAGGACCCAAGCATATAACTAATTATATAATTAGAGAGGTGTTGGGTGAAAGGTGTTAGGGTTAGCCAAAGGAGTAACGATACCAAACGATATTAAACCAGCAGAATGGTTATTACATTCTCTCCCTGTGAGAAAACGGTGTACGGGCACGCCTGTAGAATCAGTAATTCCAAATGTCTTTGATGAATACGCCCGTGTATTCCATCCTGCAGCTGATAATCAGGATCGTGGCACTGTGCGGTGGAGTGAGATAGCAGCTTGGTCCGGACGTTCAGTTCATCCTGAGATGCAGTGGGAAGCTATTTGTCAACCTGTTAGATCTACCTTAACTCCAAAACCGTGGCATAATGAACCTTTACTGGGCCGTTGCCCAAATGAGGTGCTAATTCCCCTTACAAAGCTGCTAGCGCTTCACACAACAAGTACACAACGATGTTGGGTATGCTTTTGGGAGGGCTTTGCAAGTATCGATGAAACAATACAGGGTATCAATAAAAATGTGCCACTTATTCAGCTACCCGATCGAAACTATTATTTATTGAGTGCATCATTGAACGAAATTGTAAACGGCGTGTTTATAGGTCAAAATGATCTGGTCAGCCCTAGTTTATGGTGGCCTGATGACCGCACCTGGTGTGTGGCGACAGAGATAGATTTCAGCTGGACCTATGTCGGTGGTTCACAAGTCTGTATTAATGAATTGCTTGTCAACACTCAATTAGAAGTTCTTCGAACAAAACCTGAACATCGAGGCGATTATCTTAGTGATGTAGTCAACGGACCAGTCTATCCATACTGACATCATTCATACTCGGCGGAACATGCTAACGGGCTGTCATTTTTTGTCGTTCCGCGTAGGGTCCAGGAAGTGCGACAACCAGCACTTTAGTCTCTGCTACTGTCTATCCATTGATATTACTGGCATTATGACCTCATTTAAAAGTGTATCAAATTCGTAGATTTTTACTCTTGTCAGACCTCCCTTCCTGCTAAAAATGTTTACCACATCGGAATGTCAATTGACACTCCCACGGTTAAAGCCGATGGGATTCTTGGGTGATTAAACCGAAGTACATTTCTGCTATCGGAGTATGACCCCAAGTTCAGGGCTATGCCATTAGCCCGTCCTAGAGCAGTACACAATGGTACTCTAGGCTGATAGCCTGTTACCAGCTACCACAGTTTCTTTGAAAACGATCGTTTTAACGTCTTTTTTCTTGACGACACATAGAGTTTTACCTGATAGACGCATTAGCTATCAGAACCTCTTACTCTATCCAGTTTTCAAAGATCAAACTAATACTAGTTTATCATGGTGCTAAGACATTTACATTTACATGAAATTACGAAGCCGCCTTCATCCCACGATTAAAACCGTGGGCTTTTGGCTACGTTTCTGTAAGTTCAGTCAGTCTGGCAGGGTGAAAGTCCCTGTTGGGAAAGGTTTAGCCAACCACCCATATCGAGTGTTGCACCGAAATGGGTGACCACTAGGTGAAGTGTACACAGAGCACTATTCAGGCCACAGGGAGCCGGTATGGCAATAAAATTGGCAATGAAGGTGTGAGATTTAAGCAACAAGATAAAGGAATATTATGAAATGGTCAAAAAAGCCACACAATTATCAAATACTGTATACTTTTTTAAATTGAATTGCTTTCTACTTTTAAAAGCACTATAATTATTCAAGATGTTATTCAATAATATCAAAAAGCAATGGCGCTTTAGATTATTAATCTAGAGCGCTTTCTGTTTATTTTATAAGTTAATATAATAAACTAAATAAAAATATGAACTATTTTTAGTAGGTACCGGCCGGTAACTGTCAAAGGTAGTTCGGTGTATCAATTTTATAGTTTATCGGAAAGGCACTTTGCGCAAAGTGTAATAATTAAAATTAATAATAAATTATGGCAAAAATATATTTGAGAGGAGACGAGTAGAATAAGCTGATATCTATATGTTTGAGAATTGTTAGCCACGTTTAGTCCAAGTAGACTAAAATGTGTTGGTATAAATTCTCCAATGTATTCTAAAAAATCAACAGCGTTCGAGGAGGTTTGAAAAATGACGACAATTTGGATAATTCTTATTTTATATATGATAATCAATTTAGGTATTGGGATTTATAGTCGGACAAAAATAAGTAATAGTTCAGACTATTTGCTGGCTGGTCGAAGAATTGGTGTTCTACTGACTGCAGGAACTTTGGCTGCTACAGAAATCGGAGGAGGAAGTAGTGTTGGTGTGGCAGCAAAGGCTTACGGTAGTTGGGGGCTATCGGCTGGATGGTATGTAACATCTGCCGGTTTAGGCATCATTCTCGTTTCATTTATTGCTCCAAGATTACGCCGGGCAATGGCTACTACCGTACCAGAGATTATTGGAAGACGTTTTGGACCATCAAGCCACATAGTTACTTTAGTACTATCCTTTCTAGCGAACTTAGCCCTTGCAGGTGTTCAAATTACAGCATCAGCTACAATCATAAATGTTCTAACCGGACTATCCCAAAATGTGGCTATAATTCTCTCTGGTGTCGTGTTAGTTTTCTACACCGTAATCGGTGGAATGTGGAGTGTAACAATAACCGATATCATTCACTTTATAGTTGTACTAGTAGGGTTCACCATCGCAATTCCCTTTGCAATTCATAGTGCAGGAGGCTGGGGACACGTTGTCAGTTTGTTACCGCCAGGACAGTTGGGTTTCACTAAAGTTGGATGGAAAACAATCATAGGGTTAATATTAATGTACTTCATGACTTTCTCGACTGGGCAGGAAGCTGTACAACGTTACTTTGCAGCTAAGGATGAAAGGACAGCCGTTTGGGGTTCTATTCTGTGCGGTGTTCTTATGGCACTGTATTCTTTTGTCCCGGCGATCTTGGGACTTGTTGCTTTAGCTATTTTTCCACATATCGATCCAAACAATGCGGTGGCAACCGTTGCCACAAAATTGACTCCGTCACTAATTGCTGGTTTAGTCATGGCCGCGGTTATATCATGTACGTTGTCTGCTGGTTCAGGGGATCTACTGGGAGCTGCAACAGTATTTGTAAAAGACATTTACCAGCATTATTTCCGTCCTGATATGACCGATGAGCAGATTACCAAGTTCAGTAAATCGGCGGTTCTGGTTTTTGGAATTATCGCAATCATTATCTCACTGGGAAGCAAGCAAATCATACCTATGTTAGTTTTTGCTTTTACAATGCGTTCTGCAGGTCCTTTTGCGGCATTTATCTTTGGTTTAACGTGGAAGAAATCCACAAAAAATGCAGGGATATGGTCCATTATGATAGGAAGTATTGTTGGGTTCTATTGGGAATATCTTAATGAGCCATATGGGATTATGGGCATCGTTGTTGGGGCAGTTGCAAGTAGTCTAAGTTTCCTAATTGTTGTCGCTATTGAGAAGGCATTAGGTCATCCTGACGCGCCCCCAGCCATTCCGGAGTGAGTTGATTACATGTTGATTCTCTTTCGAACTAAGTGAAAAGAAAGAGATAAATTTTTAGTTATGAAGAGTTGCCTTTGAATTAAGAAATTAAAAGTCCATATAACGATAACAGCATAACAGCATAATTTATAGTTAATTCATTGGTAATCCAACAGCTCCGCAATTACGGTAACTTAAAGATTTTTAAAAGCTTTTCTCAACCACTTCCCCCTCCGAAAGAGGGGGATTTTTTAAATATCATAATTCTAAAAATTAGACAATGATGAATTATGTGGTAATATGCTCTATTACAAACGTTCATCCATTTTGAAAATGCCCTCACTTCAGTGGGGGCATATTCTGGTATTAGATAGTATTTCGGGCGGTATTATTACTCTACAAAGGCAACCTCCTCTAATGCATGGCCTTTTTCATTTCTTGCCGTGCGTAATCTAATAATTCTTCCAACGCAGCATCTTGAGTTCTGCGTTTTTCTTCCTCTGTAGGGCCTTCCGCGAGAAAACTGTTTTTGACGAAGGCGTAATATTCATCGAACAGTTCCTTCTTTTCAGTTATATCCATATTTCGGAGCTGGCAATCTTTTTTTAAATGCACAATCATTTCGGGTAGGTAGTTCTAAAAAAGCGTGTTTAATCGATTTCAGCACAACGAGTGCTTCTGTGTTTTTCAAACCCGACTTTTTGGCAACTCCGGGCACGTTGAAACGGTCGTCAGTCTGAAAACATTCACATGATTACAAGCAGCTTGTGGTGCTGCTCTCAGAAGCATGCGATTTTTTTACTGCCCTAGCTAGTACGAAATATCATTGTTCTCACGCAGGAGGATTAGTAGTGGAATAGACGATGAAATCTCTAATGTTGTCTAGAAATAATCTCACAAAGTCTAAGAGGCGAAAACTTGCAAAAAGTGGCCAATAGCATATTTAATATCTCCAAATTGGATCAGGCTAAGATGAGAAGGTGACATGTTAACTCAAATTATTTTAATATTTCTTTGGGAAAATTAACATAAAATTAACATTATCTTAACATGGATTTAAGAGAGCTGTCCGAAAGAGATTTATAATTAAGTAAACAAGCAAATGTAATCCTACATAAACGGGAAAGAAAGAGGAGAGGTTTTCTTTTGACAACAAAATCTGAATCCGGACAAAGGAACCAAATTGTAGCTGCTTTAGACGAAGCCCCGCTAAGCCTTTTCCATCTGCGTGCCGTGATAACATCTGGTCTTGGTTTTTTTACAGATGCTTATGATCTATTCATCATTGGCGCGGCAATGGTTTTAATTCAATCTCAATGGCATCTAAACAGAAGCACCTTAGGACTCCTTGGTAGTACATCTCTGATGGCCGCTTTTCTAGGTTCTTTTGTTTTTGGCCGCCTTGCTGATCTGTGGGGGCGTAAGAAAATGTATGGTCTTGAGGCGTCGCTCATGGCACTTGGTGCTATAATATCGGCTTTTTCACCCAATATAACCTGGCTATTAATTTCCCGGTTTATTATGGGCGTTGGAATTGGTGGAGATTATCCTGTCAGTGCAGTTATAATGACTGAATATGCCAATCGCAGGGATCGTGGAAAGTTAGTAGGAATGGTATTCTCTATGCAGGCCGTCGGTCTAATTCTGGGGCCGATTGTCGCTTTAACCCTGTTGGCGAGCGGGATCAGTCATAACCTGGCTTGGCGCTTGATGTTGGGACTCGGAGCACTACCGGCGTTGTTTAGTATTTACTTGCGTTTGAAAATGCCGGAATCCCCCCGCTATGTCAGCCAGGTTTTGGGTAAGGAGCATGAGGCAGCTGGCAATTTGCAGGCATATACTGGTGGTCAAGTCAAAGTAGAGAAAGCGGACGGCCTTTCACAGCATAAACGCCTGTCAGTATGGAGCTTTTTAACTAATTGGACATTGTTAAAAACATTGATTGGCACGGCTGGAACGTGGTTCATTTTTGACTACGCCTATTATGGCAACACAATTTCTACACCTCTTATTATAAAGATGATATCTCCCCAGACTAACCTTGTTACTACCGAAGCCTGGTCAGTTATTATTTTTGCAATCGCTGCCGTCCCAGGTTATATCTTGGCTTTCTTAACAATTGACAGGATTGGGCATAAACGCCTCCAACTCATTGGTTTTGCCGTGATGGGCCTTGCGTTTTTCGCAATGGGAATTATCCCGCATATAACTATGCTGCTTGGTCCGTTCCTCCTGCTTTACGGAATCAGTTACTTCTTTGCAGAATTTGGCCCTAATATGACTACATTTGTACTGCCGGCAGAACTTTATCCGGTAAGTTTGCGGACAACGGGCCATGGGTTATCTGCGGGATTTGCCAAAATCGGTGCTTTTGTGGGAGTTTTTGTCTTTCCAGTTTTGTCAAAACGTTTAGGGTTAAGGGGGACTTTACTGGTCAGCGCGATTTTTGCAGCGGTAGGCTTTTTATTGACTTTCCTGCTTCCTGAGCCTGCACAGAAATCTATGGAAAATCTTAATACAGAAGTTGTTCCTGTAAAATCCGGCACTAATACTTCCTGCGAATTATTTTCCGAACATTTACCCCAGAAGGTTTGACGAGTAGAAGCTGTAATCCAGGGCGTGTTAACATACCCTGGATTTTACTGTTATATGCAAAAACGGGAGACGGTGAGCAACATTTTGCCCAGGCACCATAATCGTCGATAATTATGCTAAAAACTACCCCATAGCAAGGACAGCATAATAATCAATCACACATTGGAATAGTTGTGTATTTATTTTGCCGTAATTAAGCCTAGCCAGCAGTCGAGTAGGGGAGTGTTTGGTTCGGGGATATTTTGGCAACTAGCTTAGACTATATTGATTATGTCTGCGAACAGATTTTGAATGTGGGCGCGATCAGATATAAGAAAATGTTTGGAGAGTATATGGCTTATGTGAATGAGAAACCATTACTTCTGGTTTGTGACAATACTGTTTTTGTAAAAATGCTTGATCCTATCAGTGAAACGATGAAAGATGCTGAGAAGGGTTTTCCATATGATGGAGCAAAGGAACATTATATATTTAGTGGGGATGCGTCGTATTGGTGATTATGGAAAATAGCAAGGAGTTGCTTTTTTTGAAAGAGATAAGTGAGGTTGTAATTAGAAGGGCCGTAAAATCGGATGCAAAGACTTTAATAGATTATCTTGAAATAATTGGTGGAGAGTCAGACTTTTTAACTTTTGGACCAAGGCAATTTGGAAGAAGTGTTGAGCAGGAAGAAGAGTTCATTCAGTCTGTTTCGACGAGAGAAAATGCCTGCTTTATCGTTGCTGAAGTTGACGGAAAGATTGTTGGTAATTTGAATTTTTCTGGTGGTCCTAGGCAAAGAAATGCTCATGTTGGTGAATTTGGAGTAAGTGTCTTAAGGGAATATTGGGGAAATGGTATAGGTGAAAAACTAATTCAAAATTTGGTTGAATGGGCTAAAAATTCAGAGATAATTAGGAAAATTAATTTAAGAGTTAGAAGCGACAATACACGAGGTATATATCTTTACAAGAAACTAGGATTTATAGAAGAAGGAATAGTAAAAAGGGATTTTTTAATTAATGGTAAGTTCTATGACTCAATAATTATGGGATTGTTAATTGATTAACCCCCAACAGCCAATGCTGCTGGATGTCCTTTACCGACCGGACCGGAAAGATGGAAGGTGAAGCCTCTTGATGTTTTGTCAAACACAACCATGATGCTTGAACGGCTTTGAAACATAAATTCATAATGAGTACCATGGCCTTTAAACATAGATATTAGACCGGGTCAGGATTTTTTCTCTCTCTTGCTTCCTAAATATATTACCACCTGAAAGCTATGATCCTTACAGCCAAATAGTTCTTTCCTATTTTAGGAAGCTATTAGATCTCTAGAGTAACCACCGAACGCTATCAACCCTGCAGGATGGATGACTTTAGCTAGTAGATACCGGGGGAATGGAGAGGATGGGAAGATGCGGATCCACCGGAGCATTTGGGCGCTTTCGGTAGATAAGCTACAAATAATAAAGAAGAAGCTAAAATTTACTTTATTAGGGGTGCGAAATGAATAGTAAAGAAAAGTTTTCAAATAAAGTATCAGATTATATTAAATATCGCCCGACATATCCAAAAGAGTTCATAAATTATCTTGAAAATGAATTAGGGTTTTCAAAGAATAGTGTTATCGCAGATATTGGAGCGGGGACAGGTATTTTGTCAAATTTACTTGCAGACAAAGTGAAGAAAATATATGCTGTTGAACCGAACTACAATATGCGTTCTGCGTGTAAAGAGTATTGCCAAGGATTTAATAACTTTACCACGGTTGATGGTAGTGCAGAGGAAACTGGTCTGCCTAACTATTCGGTGGATTTCATTACTGTGGCTCAAGCCTTCCATTGGTTTGATAGGGACAAATCGAAGATAGAGTTTAACCGGATACTTAGACCAAATGGCAAAGTTGTTCTGGTTTGGAATAGTCGAGTAACCGGGAACACCTTTATTAAAGAGAACGATAAGTTGTGTAGACGTGTTTGCCCAGAATTTATTGGCTTCTCTGGTGGGATTGGTAATGGACCCGAACTGTTTTCTGATTTCTTTAAAAATGGTCTATATGACTCTAAGGTATTTGAAAATGATAGACGACTGTCACTTGAAGAATATATTGGAAGCAGTTTATCTGCTTCGTATGCTCCAGCAGAAGGTGATGAGAACTATCAACAATTTATTGATGAATTGACGGAATTGTTTGAAAAACACAGTAGTGATGGAATAGTGCTATTACCTAATAAAACTCGCAGCTATGTTGGTAAGATTTGAGCTCAGGAGGACTTATATATCCGCACCACGCCCCCTCGCTTCCCTCGACCTCAAATACCCATAAATCTCAGCTACCTGTCAACCACCGAACTACTTCAATCCCGCAGGATGGGATGTGCTTGCCTAGTGGATACGGGAAGGTGGTGGGGATGGGTTGGATGGGAAGTCGATTCGTGGATAAGCAATGCAAAGAGGGTGTATGATGGCAAAGAAGATGATTATTTGTTATCAGTTCCGATCTCGATATTGATTTATTGTTTTGTTTGT
Organism: Desulfosporosinus sp. FKA; assembly: GCF_002196785.1. NCBI lineage: Bacteria > Bacillati > Bacillota > Clostridia > Eubacteriales > Desulfitobacteriaceae > Desulfosporosinus > Desulfosporosinus sp. FKA. The sequence continues at coordinate 289,439 of NZ_NAHZ01000025.1, forward strand.
GTATGTATTTTTGTAAAAAGTCATACTCAAAGAACAATTATAGGAATTTTCTTTATATTGTCTTTGACTAGTCAAGCAATTGGATATGAATTGAATATTTGGTATTTAAAAATATATTCAAGCACAAATAGTGGGCATGGTATTTCTTATCAAACAAGAAGGATTCTCAATACTCTGAGGAATAGGTTAACAAAAGAATGTCTATTGAAGAAGATATGATGAGGGGAGGTAAATTAGTATCTGTCGCTACTGGACAGGTCAAACGGTGAACCAATTTTTAAAACTTTTAAATAGCTGTTGACAACGTAAGTCGAACATGCTATTATTTATTTCTGGCCAAATTTGGCCAAGCGATTGGTTTAGGATAACAATTAGAATTGGTTATTGACAACAAAAGTTTAAAATGCTAAAATACAGTTCCGGCCCCAAAAGCTGTGGTCTTTGAAAACTAAACAACAAGGACAGCCAATGAGAGAAACTCGGAAGAGTTTCAAAAGAATCATGGAATCATGAGCAAGATATCATCTTCTTCAAGAGAAGTTGAAATAACTTTTTTGGAGAGTTTGATCCTGGCTCAGGACGAACGCTGGCGGCGTGCTTAACACATGCAAGTCGAACGGAGAGAATTCTAAGTTTACTTAGAAGGATCTTAGTGGCGGACGGGTGAGTAACGCGTGGGTAACCTACCCAACAACCGGGACAACCCTTGGAAACGAGGGCTAATACCGGATACGCTTAGGAGTTGGCATCAACTTTTAAGGAAAGGCGGCCTCTGAATATGCTGCCGATGATGGATGGACCCGCGTCTGATTAGCTAGTTGGTGGGGTAAAGGCCTACCAAGGCGACGATCAGTAGCCGGCCTGAGAGGGTGAACGGCCACACTGGGACTGAGACACGGCCCAGACTCCTACGGGAGGCAGCAGTGGGGAATCTTCCGCAATGGACGAAAGTCTGACGGAGCAACGCCGCGTGTATGATGAAGGTCTTCGGATTGTAAAGTACTGTTTTTAGGGAAGAACGGTTTCTTCAGGAATATGGAGGAGACATGACGGTACCTAAGGAGGAAGCCCCGGCTAACTACGTGCCAGCAGCCGCGGTAATACGTAGGGGGCGAGCGTTGTCCGGAATTATTGGGCGTAAAGGGCGCGTAGGCGGGTATTTAAGTCCGGTGTGAAAGATCAGGGCTCAACCCTGAGAGTGCATCGGAAACTGGGTATCTTGAGGACAGGAGAGGAAAGTGGAATTCCACGTGTAGCGGTGAAATGCGTAGATATGTGGAGGAACACCAGTGGCGAAGGCGACTTTCTGGACTGTAACTGACGCTGAGGCGCGAAAGCGTGGGGAGCAAACAGGATTAGATACCCTGGTAGTCCACGCCGTAAACGATGAGTGCTAGGTGTAGGGGGTATCGACCCCTCCTGTGCCGGAGTTAACACAATAAGCACTCCGCCTGGGGAGTACGGCCGCAAGGTTGAAACTCAAAGGAATTGACGGGGGCCCGCACAAGCGGTGGAGCATGTGGTTTAATTCGACGCAACGCGAAGAACCTTACCAGGGCTTGACATCCTCTGAATCCTTTGGAAACAAGGGAGTGCCCTTCGGGGAGCAGAGAGACAGGTGGTGCATGGTTGTCGTCAGCTCGTGTCGTGAGATGTTGGGTTAAGTCCCGCAACGAGCGCAACCCCTGTATTCAGTTGCTAACAAGTAAGGTTGAGCACTCTGGATAGACTGCCGGTGACAAACCGGAGGAAGGTGGGGATGACGTCAAATCATCATGCCCCTTATGTCCTGGGCTACACACGTGCTACAATGGCCGGTACAGACGGAAGCGAAGCCGTGAGGTGAAGCCAATCCGAGAAAGCCGGTCTCAGTTCGGATTGCAGGCTGCAACTCGCCTGCATGAAGTCGGAATCGCTAGTAATCGCAGGTCAGCATACTGCGGTGAATACGTTCCCGGGCCTTGTACACACCGCCCGTCACACCACGAAAGTCTGCAACACCCGAAGCCGGTGAGGTAACCCGCAAGGGAGCTAGCCGTCGAAGGTGGGGCCGATAATTGGGGTGAAGTCGTAACAAGGTAGCCGTATCGGAAGGTGCGGCTGGATCACCTCCTTTCTAAGGAGAACGGTTTAAAGCTTAGGCTTTAAACGAACATCCTATGGGTCGATGCTCTTGCTTAGCAAGAGATCAAAACGAGTCTAAGGACTCAAGCCGAGGGATCGGCAAACTCATTGGCNAAGCTGTTGTTTAGTTTTGAGAGACCAGAAATGGAATCTCAAAGGTAATGAAAATTACCAANNATTACAGGTTGAACTAGTTAAGCAGCAATGCTAAACTAACAATCCATGATTAAGTCGAAGGACTTAATTGCTTTTAATTAAAGAACTTTAATAGTAGTTTAAAGGGAATTAATTGAAGAGTAAATGTTCTTTGAAAACTNCATAGAGAAATAATTTCTAGTAAGTCAAAGGAAACATCACCTCAAAACCGAGTGCAAACAACGTTTTGAGAAACCCTAAATGTAGTAAAAGATTTAGGTCAAGCTACTAAGGGCGTACGGTGGATGCCTAGGCGCTAAGAGTCGAAGAAGGGCGCGGTTAACAGCGAAATGCCACGGGGAGTCGTAAGCAGGCTTTGATCCGTGGATACCCGAATGGGGCAACCCAACTGGAGTCATATCCAGTTATCTGCAGCTGAATACATAGGCTTCAGAAGACAACCCGGGGAACTGAAACATCTAAGTACCCGGAGGAAGAGAAAGAATCATCGATTCCCTAAGTAGCGGCGAGCGAACGGGGAAGAGCCCAAACCAATCCCCTTGGGGATTGGGGTTGTAGGACCCTCTTTTAGG